>NZ_CP032096.1:1533286-1839944 GCF_004786015.1 Hydrogenovibrio crunogenus | reverse complement strand
TCTTCACCGAAACCACCGCCTACGCCCCAAGTTCCCCCTATAGCGCATCAAAAGCGAGTTCAGACCATCTGGTGCGAGCCTGGCAAAGAACCTACGGATTACCAACGTTAGTTACCAATTGCTCAAACAACTACGGCCCATATCACTTCCCAGAAAAACTCATTCCATTAGTAATCCTTAACGCACTAGAAGGCAAACCGCTCCCCGTGTATGGCAAAGGCAACCAAATCCGAGACTGGCTATATATTGAAGACCACGCCCGCGCTTTAGTGCTCGTCGCAACCAAGGGCAAAATAGGTGAAACCTACAACATCGGCGGCCATAACGAAAAACAAAACATCGAAGTGGTCAAAACCATTTGTGCGGTGTTAGAAGAATTCTATCCCAGTGAAAATAACCCCAATATCGACAGCTACTCGTGTCAGCCCGGTAATGCGGGTAGCTATGTGGCATTGATTAAATACGTCGCCGACCGCCCAGGCCACGACATGCGTTACGCCATCGACGCCAGCAAAATCCAACGCGAACTCGGCTGGACACCACAAGAAACCTTTGAGTCGGGTATACGCAAAACCGTACAATGGTATCTCGACAACCAGGCCTGGTGCCAACACGTGCAAGACGGCAGTTACCAAAGAGAAAGATTAGGAAGTAAACAATGAAAGGCATTATCTTAGCAGGCGGCTCCGGTACAAGGCTTTACCCGATTACGCGCGGTGTATCAAAACAGCTATTACCCGTTTACGACAAACCGATGATTTATTACCCGCTATCGGTATTGATGCTGGCAGGTATCCAAGACATTCTGATTATCACCACGCCCGAAGATCAAGCCGGGTTTATCCGTATGCTGGGCGACGGTAAAGACTTTGGAGTAAACCTAACCTACGCCGAACAACCCAGCCCAGACGGACTTGCCCAAGCGTTTATTATCGGCGAAGAGTTTATAGGCAGCGACAGCGTGTGTTTAGCCTTAGGCGACAATATCTTTTGGGGGCAAGGCTTTTCACCAATCCTAAAACGCGCAGCCACCAGGCCTGGTGGTGCAACCGTATTTGGATACCAAGTTAAAGATCCGGAACGCTTTGGTGTGGTAGAATTCGACCAAAACCAAAAAGCCATTAGCCTAGAAGAAAAACCAGCCAAACCCAAATCCAACTTTGCGGTCACCGGCTTATACTTCTACGACAATGATGTAGTAGAAATCGCCAAACAAGTCAAACCCAGCAATCGTGGTGAACTCGAAATCACCACCATCAACCAAATGTACATGGAACGAGGTGATTTGCACGTTGAACAACTCGGACGTGGTTTTGCTTGGTTAGACACCGGCACCCACGAAAGTCTATTAGAAGCCGCCATGTTTGTCGAAACCATCGAAAAACGCCAAGGCTACAAAATCGCCTGCCTAGAAGAAATAGCCTGGCGTAATGGCTGGCTAAGCAACGAACAAGTTATGCAAACGGCGAAAGCTTTATCAAAAAACAGCTATGGGCAATATTTAGCCGATTTGTTGGAGCATAAGTTATGAGTTTAATCAAAACTGTAAACTTTAAACCACTTGGTGATGACCGTGGTTCACTGGTGGCACTTGAAGCCAACAAAAGCGTGCCATTTGAAATCAAGCGTGTTTATTACATCTTTGCTACCAAACAAGGTGTATCACGTGGCTTCCACGCTCATAAAAACCTAAAGCAACTTGCTGTCTGTGTGACGGGTTCTTGTCGTTTTGTTTTAGATAATGGCAAACAGCGTGAGGAAATTACCCTCGACAGCTCAACAACTGGCTTAATCATCGAAGATCTTACTTGGCGAGAAATGCACGATTTTTCGCCAGACTGTGTGCTGATGGTACTAGCCAATCAGTATTATGATGAAAATGACTATATCCGTGACTACCAAGAGTTCTTAAATGTCGTCAAGCCAACCTAAATTTAAAATCCATCCGTTAGCCGATGTCCAAACCGACCAAATTGGTGACGGCACCACCATTTGGCAATTTAGCGTGGTGCTAAAAGGCGCAAAAATCGGCCAGAACTGTAATATCAACGCCTTAACTTTGATTGAAAACGATGTGGTGTTGGGTGATAACGTCACCATCAAATCCGGAGTGCAAGTTTGGGATGGTTTACGCATTGGTGATAATGTGTTTGTCGGCCCGAATGTCACCTTTACCAATGACTTCACCCCGCGCTCCAAACAACGCCCGACAGATTTTCTGCAAACCACGGTTGAACACCATGCTTCCATTGGCGCAAACGCTACCATTATCGGTGGCATTACAATTGGGCAATACGCCATGATTGGCGCAGGAGCCGTGGTCACCAAAGATGTCTCTGCTAATTCCTTGGTTTATGGTAACCCTGCCAAACAACACGGCTATGTCTGTGAATGTGGTATTAAACTAAAAAATTATATGTGTGAAAATTGTGGTGCTCAATATAAACACGAACAAGATACAATACAAAAAATAGAGCAAGAAAAAAGATGATCCCATTTTTAGATTTAAAAGGCATTAACGCCCAATATAGAAACGAATTAATCGAAGCGGCGACTCAAGTTATCGATTCTGGTTGGTATGTTCAAGGGACACATGTTAAAGCCTTTGAACATGAGTTTGCAGACTATTGCGGAACTAAACACTGCATTGGCGTAGCTAATGGACTGGATGCCTTAATTCTTGTGCTACGTGCGTGGAAAGAACTCGGCAGACTGAAAGAGGGCGATGAGGTCATTGTCCCCGCCAATACTTATATTGCCAGTATTCTCGCCATTACAGAAAACCGCCTAAAACCGATTTTAGTCGAACCTGATGAGCATACCTACAACCTAGCGCCAGGCTTAATTGAACAAGCCATTACGGCCAATACCAAAGCGATTTTAGCGGTGCATCTCTACGGCCAGCTTGCACCCATGCCCGAAATCATGGCGATGGCCAAAAAACACAACCTATTGGTATTAGAAGATTCCGCCCAAGCCCATGGCGCACAAATTGACGGCAAAAAAGCCGGCAACTGGGGCGATGCGTCAGGCTTTAGTTTTTACCCCGGCAAAAACCTTGGCGCACTCGGCGATGCCGGAGCCGTCACAACCAACGATGACGCATTAGCGCAAACCATCCGCGCACTTGGCAATTATGGCAGCCACAAAAAATACGAAAACCTCTATCTAGGCGTCAACAGCCGCCTAGACGAAATGCAAGCCGCGTTGCTTCGCGTCAAACTAAAACACCTAGACCAAGAAACAAAACGTCGCCAACAAATCGCGGCGATGTATTGTGAGGGAATAAATAACCCATCAATCGCTTTACCCATTCAAGATTCAAAATTAAACATTAAACATTGCGCAAGCCATGTTTGGCACCTTTTCGTCATCCGCACCACCGAGCGCGAAAAACTGCAAACCTATTTAACCGAGCAGGGCATCCAAACCCTAATCCACTACCCCATTGCACCACACCACCAAAAAGCCTACCAGGCCTGGTCAAACCAAAGCTACCCGATAACTGAAGCGATTCACAATCAAGTGTTGAGTTTGCCGATTAGTCCTGTGATGCCTATTAATGATTGCGAAAAGGTGATTAGTGCTCTCAATGAATGGTGTTTAGATGATTGAAAAAATAACTAGGGTTATCAGTACTGATGATGTTCTACGCATTTCAGAGTTACATAAAAAAAACTATCCAGATGGTCACCTTACAAAGTACTTTTCGAAGTCATTTTTATCTGTTTACTACAGTTATTTTTTGCATAGAGGTTGCACATTAGTTGTTGATCGTAATTTGGATGGGGAGATAGATGGTTTTGTTTTAGCGGGTAAGAATTTGGCTGATCTTATTCGTGAATTTAAAAAAGATTTTAAGCTTTTAATCATTAAAGAGTCCTTGCTTAATATCCGTCAAGCTTTGCAATCTTTTTTGTTGAAGTTTAAGAGCCTATTAACGTCGTCCAAGTCAATCGATGAGGCTGAATTTTTAATATTATCGATTGTTTCTGATGATAATACTAAAGGCGTAGGATCGCGCGTGATATCTGCGTTAATCTCAGAGTCCGCAGGGCAGGATTTGGGGCTTTATGTAAAAGTTTCAAATATTAAAGCGATTAACTTTTATTTAAGGCATGGTTTTTCTATTAAAAATTATATTTCTGGGCAGTTTTACATGGAGCTGTCTGGTATTGTTTAGTTGAGGTGTGTGTAATGTTTATTCCCTTTGCTTTGCCTGAATTGGGTGAAGAGGAAATTGAAGAAGTAGCAGAGGCTCTTCGTTCGGGATGGGTCACAACTGGCCCTAAAACTAAACAGTTTGAAACATCTTTTTCTGAGTATATTGGCGACGGTGTGCAAACGATTGCAGTTAACTCAGCTACAGCGGGTTTGCATTTGGCATTGGAAGCGATTGGTATTGGTGAAGGTGATGAGGTGATAACCACAACCCATACTTTTACTGCGACCGCCGAAGTGGTTCGATATTTAGGGGCGGATGTTAAGCTGGTTGATATTGATCCTGTTACGATGAATATCGATCCAGAAGCAATTCGTAAAGTGATAACGCCTAAGACTAAAGCTATTATGCCGGTGCATTATGCTGGCTTGAGTTGTGATATGGATACGATTTTTGATATTGCCGATGAGTTTGGTTTGAAAATTGTTGAGGATGCTGCTCATGCTTTGCCTACAACTTATAAGGAAAAGTTGATTGGTTCTTTGCGCTCTGATGTGACAGTGTTCAGTTTTTACGCTAATAAGACGATGACTACGGGTGAAGGCGGAATGATTGTCACAAAGTCTCAACTACTTGCTGACAGGATGCGAGTAATGCGGTTACATGGTATTAATCGTGATGCATTTGATCGTTTCCGTTCTGAAAAGCCTGCTTGGTATTATGAAGTCGTTGCACCTGGATTTAAGTACAATTTGACTGATATTGCTTCAGCTATGGGGATTCATCAATTAAAACGTTTACCTAAATTTTTGAAACGTAGACAATATTTGGCTAAACGCTACTTTGATGCATTAACTGATTTGCCATTGATATTGCCAGCAAAGGCACCTGAAGGTGATATTCATTCGTGGCACTTGTATGTGTTGCGATTGAAAGAAAATGCACCAATGGGTCGTGATGAACTCATTCAGTTCTTAGCGGATAGAAAAATCGGCACCAGTGTGCATTATGTTCCATTGCATCGCCACCCGTATTGGCGTGATCGTTATAACCTGACTGCTGAGATGTTCCCTCAGTCTGATAAAGCTTACCAAGCTATGCTCAGTATTCCGCTTTATACCGCAATGTCTGATGAACAACAGGATCGTGTTATTTCTGCGTTGCGTGAGGCGTTGCTGTGATAAAACGATTGTTTGATTTTTTTGCATCTTTACTGGGTTTATTGTTTTTATTTCCAATTTTTTTAATTATTGCGATTTTGATTAAATTGGACTCTAAAGGCCCCGTTTTTTTTAGACAAGTTAGGGCCGGATTGGATGGAAAATCTTTTCGCATTCATAAGTTTAGAACAATGCGTGTTGATACAGAGTCGGCAGGTCGCCTAACTGTAGGTTCAGATAGTCGCATAACTAAATCCGGCTATTTTTTAAGAAAATATAAAATTGATGAGTTGCCTCAGTTACTCGATGTTTTAATTGGAAAGATGTCACTAGTAGGCCCACGTCCAGAAGTTCAAGAGTTTATTGAAGAGTACCCTGTTGATGTTCGTAATAAGATTTTGTCTGTTCGGCCTGGAATTACGGATTTAGCTTCAATAGAAATGGTTGATGAGAATGATATTTTGGCAGGATACGAAGATGCTCGCCAAGCATATATTGATGAGATTTTGCCGATTAAACAAAAGTATTATCTAGAGTATGTTGATAATCAGTCACTCGGTTTGGATATCAGAATTATTTTTCTTACTATAAAAAAAATAGTAAGCCGCTAATTACTTTTATGATGCGTGAGATCGACGCTCAAGCGTATCTCCCAACCTAGTCTAGTGCTACAATTTAGAAAACAAAATTAACCCACAAGTATTTTTATGAAAATAGTTCGTCAATTAGTTGAGTTGCCACGTTGGTCAAAGCGCGTAATATCCGTATCGTTGGATGTTGTGGGGCTTTTGTTTGTCTCGGTGTTGGCGATCTGGCTGCGTTTTGGCGATACCGTTTTTCCAGTTATCGCTTATTATCCTGCTATTTTCTTATTGCCTGTTCTGGCGATTCCCGTTTTTATTAATCAAGGTTTGTATCGTGCGGTGATTCGTTATATCGGCTCGCGGTTTGCGGTGACGGTATTTGTTGCGGTGACTGTGGTGTTTGCCGTTTGGGCGGCGGCGATCTTTATGTTGGATCTTAAGTATCCGCGTTCGTCGATTGTAATTAGCTGGTTGTTGGCCTTGTTGTTTATTGCGGTGACGCGCATGAGTATGCGCTGGCTGTTAACCCAGGGTATAAAAGGTGCGTTTGGTCGCAAGCGCGTGGTGATTTTTGGTGCAGGGTCGTCTGGGCAGCAGTTGTTAAATGCGATTGTGCGCATTCCTGGTTTAAAGGTCGTGGGCTTTATTGATGATGATAAGGCGCTAAAAAAACACGTTATAGGCTCGGTTAAAGTTTATAGCCGTGCGGATTTGCAGCGTTTGATTAATGATTATGATGTGTCGGAAGTGTTTTTGGCGATTCCGTCTTTACGTGCGTCGCGTCGTAAGGCTATTTTGGAGTGGTTAGAGCCTTATCCTGTGAAAGTGTCCACGCTGCCGGCGATGGATGAAATTGTCGCGGGGAAGGTCTCTTTTTCCGATATTCGGGAAGTGGCAATTGAAGATTTGTTGGGGCGCGATCCCGTTCCCCCCCAGCCGGAATTGTTGTCTCGGTGTATTTCACAGCAGACAGTGATGATTACCGGCGCGGGGGGATCTATTGGGTCAGAATTGTGCCGTAAAGTGTTGCGACAACGCCCGAAAACGTTAGTGCTTTATGAAATGAGCGAATTTGCCCTGTATCACATTGAACAAGAATTAAAGCAGTCAAAAGAACTGCAAAAGACCCAATTGATTGGCATTTTGGGCAGTGTGTTGGATGAAGCGAAGTTACAGCGTGTTATAGAGTGTTATGGCGTCAACACCATCTATCATGCGGCGGCTTATAAACATGTGCCGATTGTGGAACATAATATTCAGGAAGGCATTGTTAACAATGCGTTTGGAACGCATATTGCCGCCAAGGTGGCGGCGGAATGTGGCGTACAAAATTTTGTGTTGATTTCAACGGATAAGGCCGTTCGCCCTACCAATGTGATGGGAGCCAGTAAACGCTTGGCAGAAATGGCATTGCAAGCGCTGCAGGTGGAATATCCTAACACCCGGTTTGTGATGGTGCGTTTTGGGAATGTGCTCGGGTCATCCGGCTCTGTGATTCCATTGTTTAGACAACAAATTGCCGATGGCGGGCCAGTAACAGTGACTCATAAAGAGATCACCCGCTATTTTATGACCATTCCAGAAGCCGCTTCCTTAGTGATTCAGGCGGGTTCGATGGGAGCAGGGGGTGATGTCTTTGTGTTGGATATGGGGGAGCCGGTTAAAATTGCGGATTTAGCGCATAAAGTGATTAAGCTGTCAGGCCTGGATGTGTTGGACGAAGCGGGTAATGGTGATATTGAAATTCAGTACACTGGCTTGCGCCCGGGTGAAAAACTTTATGAAGAGCTTTTGATTGGTCATAATGTGGATGGGACGGACCACCCAAGAATTATGAAAGCGCATGAAGACTTTATGGCGTACGCGGATTTAATGCAGGAATATATTCAACTAGAACAAAGCTTAACACAGTATGCGTATGATTCAGTGATAGAGCAACTCACCCGCATTGTTGATGGTTTTGATCATACTTCGGGGATAGTTGATTACTTAAACAACCCAAAAGCCAATAATAATATCGTCAGCATTCGCGCGAACTAATCTATTGGGTAATTGCTCTAAATCTGTGGTCAAAAAATTTGATCATGATATGTCTCCATTAAGGGAATTAAAGCAGGCCGTCTCAGAGGTTGTGTAATGACCCAGTCATTCATGACACAATTGGCTTTGTAATGACGGTGCGAATTATGGCGTTTTGTTGAGTAGTTTGGCGATTAGGTTTGGGCTTCTGGGCACGAGCCCGAACTTGAGGCCTAAGGGTTTGAAGATTTGGTTTAAGGTGGTGCTGGAAGCCTGTGTCTTGCCGTTTTCAATATCCGATAGGGTTCTTCGGCTGATGCCGACCAGCTCGGCATAGTCTTGCTGGGTGAGTCCTAACAGGTTTTTACGCAATTGTCGGAGTAATTCACCTTCGGTTTGTTGACCTATGAGTACGGCATGTATACCATCGAGTAGCAGTTGGTCTTTTTCTTCTGGTGAAAGCGGTTGTTTGTTCATAGCAGCTTCCAGTGTTTTAACCTTGTTTCGATGCTGTTCATTCCCAAGGCAGGAATGTGGATAAATTCTTTAGAAAGGCCGGCCTTTAGAAGTCGTTCTTTCAGGCCGATAAGTGTCGTAGCGGTCTCCTTTAAGCTCAGCCAAATGGCTTGGGGGTCGTAAACAGATTCGTTTAATTGGTGGACGATGCCATGCCAATCAAATTCACCGCCTGCTTCAAAAGGTCTCCCCCATTTGATCGTTCTGACAATGCCTTCAAGGTCGACTTTCATCGGGGCTAAATCAAAAATGGGGGAGAGCATAATTTGACCATTTTTTTTGATAAACGCCGTGTTGCGTCCATGATTGTCTGAGTTGCCAAAGATGACATTCAGTAAATCCCTTTTAAGCCATTCTTCTGCAAACGCTTGTGCATCATAGCCCGGCAACCCCTTTAATGTTTCATGAACGGTTTTCAAAACCTCAAAGTGATTGAGGTTTCCGCCGGACTTGTTCAGGATGGAATAGAGTGATTCGAGTCCGTAATGTGTTA
Organism: Hydrogenovibrio crunogenus; assembly: GCF_004786015.1. Taxonomy (NCBI): domain Bacteria; kingdom Pseudomonadati; phylum Pseudomonadota; class Gammaproteobacteria; order Thiotrichales; family Piscirickettsiaceae; genus Hydrogenovibrio; species Hydrogenovibrio crunogenus. The sequence goes on along the minus strand of NZ_CP032096.1, from coordinate 1,831,010 downwards.
CTCGATTGGCGTTGTATCCAACATCAAAACGAGGCAACCAGAGCGATGGAAAGCGTTCTCCTTCTATTAAGAAGGTGTGTTTTGCATCAATGGTGTTTTGGCCGAGCTGGTTGAGTTCTTGTAAAAAAACATACTCAGCGCGTAGAATGTGGCAATCTCGTTCGGACATGGTTCCTCTTGGAAATTTGACCAGATAGTGCCGATCAAGGTTGTTTGGATTATCTTGAAAAGTGTCAATCCAGACTCGATTGTTTGTATTGAGTCGAACGAGTAATTTGGGTGCTTCTCCACCTGCACCGGTGGCTCCGCCACTCAGTGCGCCCATTTCTTGAGCATACTCTAAGAAATCTACTTGTCTTTCAACCACATCGTTTTGTGCAAAGGTCAAGGTTTCCAGCGAATCTTGATAGCGGAGTGGTAAGGCTTCTTTGATGCGTAGATTTCCAACCGGCGCGATGACGGCTTTTTGCAAAAGTTCAATGTCTTGTTCCCATTGTGACAGTCGGCTGATATCCAGCCGTTCAACCCAATAGCGCCGACTGGCACCAGAAGGCAGAATGTCTTCAATAAAGCTAAACCAGCCTTTTGCTTCGTAATTTAAAACGGGCTCAACCGGTAAATTGATGCTGCAGGCGGCTTCAAGTGTATGGAATAGATGCGACAAAGCATAATCTTGCGCATATTGTAAAACCACTTTTTTTTCAGTAGCATGAATATACAGTTGCGCAGCATCCTGCCAGGCATCGTCAAGATAAGTTTGTAGTGTCAGTGTTGTCATGGCGATTGTCAGTTATGAGAAGTTTATTGCACATATTTTAATGTAAATAGCTTTAAATGTGCAAGTTTTTTCTCATTTCTGTCATCAACAACGATGAAAAAGTTAGCAAGTTAGTCCGAAAAGTGTGGATGTTAGATGTTTGGACAGTTCATTATGACGCTTAACCGGATAAAGTATGATTTGAAAAGGTTTGTTAAACAAGGTTTGATTTGATTGATATGAAAATTCTTTTTTCCGGTTCCAATGCCTTTTGTAAGTGGTTTGGAAATGACATTGAGCGCTATCCCAGTTTCAATGCTAGTCAAGTGGGGCGCAGGTCGTTGACTTCGGGTGATGAGCGTATGTGCTGGCAGTGTCAGTATTATGAGCTTGGAAAATATTTTGGAAGTGGTGACAGAGGGCATTGTGTGATTGCGGTGGAAGCGAATACACGCATGACGGTTTTTATCCCGGTCTTTTCGGCGGATAAGGCGGACTTTGAAGTGCACTTTATTCAGTCGCTAGCTGAAGGGGTGGAGCACCTGCTGGCCACAGATCCCAAAAGACGGTTCGATAAAATGGCATTTTTAGCCCAGCTGGAACAACTCGATCAACGTTTGGAAGGCTTTGAGTGGGTGCGGAACACGGACATGAGTGTGAATGGTCATGTGGCGGATGCCGAGCAATGGCTCAGTCAGGAATACAGAGAAGCTGGCAGCTTGATAAAGACGGATTTAGCCGGTCTGCAATTGCACTTGAACACCTTGCCTAAACGCATCAAAATCAGCGACCAGCCTAAACGTCACAAAAAGGTCATTCCCGATTTGGATTTTATCGATTATTGGGCGCGACAATTTTCAGAGCCGTTTTCGGAAGGCATTTCAAATACCTTGAATGACATACCTGTGCCTGAAGCAGGTTCACCCGCTGACGCTTCTAATGTGATTTTTATGAAAACCTTTAAGCAACGAAAGTCTTTAGATCATTAAAGGTAGCCTGTTTTTAAAGGGTTAAACGGGTTTGGCTGATTTTTTGGGAAGGCGTTAATAAGTTTTGCGCCCGTTGAACGAGTTTTTTCTTTGAATGACCGTCGTAAAAATACCCAGGCCTGGCCGTTTTTCGGTATACTTTTGATTAGAACAATGATTCGTAATTTTGATAAATAAAAGAGTTTAAGATTTATGGAAAAACAGCCAGTACGCCCGCATTTTGAAGAAAAGGCTTCGATGGAGGATGAAATTGATTTATTTGAGCTTTGGAATGGTTTGGTTGAAGAGAAATTGACGGTGTTCTTGTTTTTTTTGATTGTGATCGCTTTAGGCGCCATTTATGCTTTTTCGGTGACACCGGTTTATAAATCTGAAGCCTATTTATTACCACCTGAGGTTTCTGATATCCAAGAAATAAACCGTTTGCATGCTTCTTTTGGAGTAGGGAGTGCTTATTCTGAAAAAGCTATATTTGAAGCTTACAAAGAAAATTTACTATCACGAACGTCTTTGTTGACGTTTTTTAGAAAACAAAATTTAATAAAACTTTACGAACCGAATGATAAAAATCAAGAAAAAGAGCAGCTTGACAAAACATTAAATGATGCGTTTTCGGATTTTGTAGAGAATGTGAAAATTAATTCTCCTAGGAAAAATAGTGGTTTTCTTGAAATTACAATGAGTCTTCCTGATGAAAGCGATGTAAGAAAGTTTTTAAAAGAATATCTTCAGAAAGTTAGCACTGAAACGCGTAAGCAGATAAAAGCGGATGTCATTGCTCAAAAACAATTTTTAATGGAACAGCTTTTAAATGAAATGCGCATTACAAAACAAACGGCGCAAAAAAAACGAGAAGATAAAATTGTACGTTTAACAGAATCAATTAATATAGCAAGAAAACTAAATATCAAAGACCCTCTTAAGGCTGGCCCAGCAGTGAATATTCAAGGCGTTAATAATCAAGGTCTACCATTATATTATTTAGGCTATCACGTATTAGAAGCTGAGAAAACTGCCTTAGAAGCAAGGAAGTCTGATGACGCTTTTACTGAGCAGTTAAGAAAGCTAGAAGAACGTTATAGACTATTGAACTCGGTTGATATTAATGAGAATTTATTTAAAGTCGTTAAGGTTGATCAGTCTCCTAGCCTAGGTGAAAAAGTCAAACCTAAAAAAGCGTTAATTCTAGCCGTTTCCGGTGTGCTGGGGTTGATGTTGGGTGTGTTTATTGCATTCATTCGTCGTGCCATCAAAAACAGACAAGCGACGTTAGCGGCCAGTTAGTCTAAAGGGTCGGAAAGTGAAAAGGAGGCCAATGCCTCCTTTTTTGTTTCAAGCGTGTCGGTTTTAGCTAACAGATTGAAATTATTTTCTTTTTCCGAATGTTTGTAGTAGTATCGTTTTCTGTGTTTAAGAAAAAATACTTATTTTGAGTGTTCTTAAACCGTGTCTTGATTAAGACGATAGCGAAAACACTACATTTAAAATATTAGAAAAGGATACTTTCATGATTAAGTTAGTTGCACTTATGTTTGGTTTGTTTTTGTCGGTCAGTGTGTTGGCGGCGCCGGTGAATGTGAATAACGCGTCAGCTGAAGAAATGGCGGCTTCACTGAGTGGTGTCGGTCAAGTGAAAGCGGAAGCCATTGTGACGTACCGTAAAGCGCATGGTGATTTTAAAACGGTTGAGTCATTAGGCCAGGTAAAAGGCATTGGCACTAAGACGATTGCCAAGAATAAAAAAGACATTTTGTTGTCTGATCCAAAATAATCCATATGCGAATTTGTCATTGTAAAAGGGGGCTTTGCCTCCTTTTTGCGTTTGTAGGCTTGAATTTCATTGCCACATCGGCGGGTGCAGAAAAGCCGAAAATGCTGTTGTTGGAAACGTATCAGGAAAACCAAGCGGTGATCGGTTGGTGGATGAGTGAAAAACTGGATGGTGTTCGCGCAAACTGGAATGGTAAGGTATTGATTTCAAGAGGCGGTCACAAAATTCATGCACCGGATTGGTTTTTAGCCGGTTTGCCGCCCTTTGAATTGGATGGTGAGCTTTGGACCCAACGACAGGATTTTGAAAATGTGGTGTCGATTGTTCGGCAACAACAACCGGATGATAGGTGGCATGCTGTTTCGTATCAAATTTTTGAGGTGCCAAACCAACCGGGCGGCTTAGTGGAGCGTTTGACGGTGTTGAAAGCGTATTTGGCAAAGCATCCGTTGTTGCATGTGCAGATTATTCCGCAAACACGCATTAAAAGTGAGGCACATTTAAAAGCGGAATTTGAGCGGCTGACTGCCATGGGGGCGGAAGGGCTGGTGTTGCGAGCGCCGAATCAATTGTATGAAACCGGGCGAAGTGATCAAGCTTTGAAAATGAAGGCTTATGAAGATGATGAATGTCTGGTGGTGGGGTATAAACCGGGAAAAGGTAAAATTACCGGGTTGGTTGGTGCTTTACGGTGTGATTGGCAGGGCAAGATGCGATTGTCGATTGGCTCTGGTTTAAGTTTGCAGGGAAGAAAGCACCCTCCTAAAATCGGACAATGGATTACGTTTAAGTACTATGGTTTGACGGGGTCTGGAAAACCACGCTTTCCTGTTTTTATGCGAGTCCGCTTAGATCAGGAGTTGTGATGAGCTCGAATGTTTTACGCTGGTTAAAGATGCGGGATCTAGTCCGGCATGACGTGGATTTTGTTATTCTCGTTCACGCATGCCATTCCTGTTCCCACATGTCATTCCGGCCCCTGGTCATTCTGGTCTCCACACGTCATTCCGGTGCAGGCCGGAATCTCTTAAGGTGTGCATAGTCGGTTAGAGATGCCGGATCAAGTCGGGCATGACGGGGTTATTATTCTAATGTACATACGTCACTTATGCTTCTATTCGTCATTCCTATCTCTACACGTCATTCCGGCGAAAGCCGGAATCTTTTATAATTTAAAAGCTTGATTAGCGAGGTTTTTTGATGAAGCAGCCCGCTGTTTATATTTTGACAAACCAATCAAATAAGGTTTTATATGTTGGCGTCACTTCGAATTTGTCCCAACGAGTTTACCAACATAAAAATCATTTAATTGAAGGTTTTACTAAGAAGTATAACGTTGATAAATTGGTTTATTTTGAAATTCATCAAGAAATGGTAAGTGCTATCGCACGAGAGAAGCAATTAAAAAACTGGCGTAGAGAATGGAAGGATGATTTGATTTCTGGAATCAATTCAAATTGGCAAGATTTATGGAATGACATTATTTAGTTACAGACATAAGTTCAGCATAAAGTTGTTGTTGAAGATAGAGATGCCGGATCAAGCCCGGCATGACATGGGTGTACGTCACCGGCGCCTACGTCATTCCCGCCCATTGCACGTCATTCCGGCGCATGCCGGAATCTCTTATGGTGTGCATAGTCGGTTAGAGATGCCGGATCAAGTCCGGCATGACATGGGTGCACGTCACTGGCGTCTACGTCATTCCCGCCCATTGCACGTCATTCCGGCGCAGGCCGGAATCTCATATGGCATCAACATTCGAGTCATACGCGTTGTATAGAAGTTGATTGAATATACTGTAGTAAGTTGCTACAATTGAATAAAATTGCTACGGAGGTTTGATATGGCAACAGCAAGTATAAGAATTGATGAGGATTTGGTTGAGAAGGCTGGCATTATGGCAAAAGCATTTAATCGTTCAGTACCAAAGCAAATTGAGCATTGGGCGAAAATTGGTGAAATGATGGAAGATAACCCCGAGCTTTCCTATGAGTTTGTTCGGCAAGCGCTTATTTCCAAAGCAGAAAAAGAAGCAGGGAAGCTTGAACCTTATGAGTTTGGTTAAGGAAGTATATCAGTCCTCGGGTTTTAAAAAAAAGGTTAAAAAGCTACATAAAAATCAGAAAGATGATTTGGATAAAGCTGTTCAAAAATTATTGAACAACCCAAATCTTGGTGAGCAAAAGAAGGGTGATTTGATTTATTTAAGGGTTTATAAATTTAAGATGGCAAATCAGGAATCTCTTTTAGGTTATAGCTTTGAGGAAGATCGGTTAATTCTTGAGTTATTAGCACTTGGAAGCCACGAGAACTTTTATAGAGATTTAAAATCTTAAGCAATTACAAATAACGAAGGGCATTCCGGCCTACATACGTCATTCCGGCGAATGCCGGAATCTCGTTCTGGCTGTGCAAGCTGGCTTGAGATGTCGGATCAAGTCCGGCATGACAGGGGGTACGTCACCGGCGCCTACGTCATTCCCGCCCATTGCACGTCATTCCGGCCCCCTTGTCATTCTGGTCTCCACACGTCATTCCGGCGCAGGCCGGAATCTTTTAAGGTGTGCATAGTCGGTTAGAGATGCCGGATCAAGTCCGGCATGACAATGACAATTACTGTGGGTTAGAGATGCCGAGGTAAGTCCGGCATGACGAGAGGGGTTGGTATGACGTTATTAGGGGGCAGATTAAATCGCTACTATGCGCGATCTAAAGCGTAAAGGTGTCTTTGGCTTCGGCATGAATCAAAAAGGGTAACACGGTTTCAAACAATGTTTCGGTTTCCCATTCCGTGTCACTGACTCGAGTGACAATTTGAGTGGTCATGACGTGATCTTGTCCTACTGTAAGTGCCAAACGCCCGCCTAAATTTAACTTTTGTTTGTAGGCTTCTGGCAGACTGGCAACGGCCCCTGTTAGGAAAATCACATCGTAATGTTTGCCATCGTCCCAGTTTTGAGCCGCATCGCCTTGTTCAAACTGGATGTTGTCAAAGTCTTTTAAACGCGCTTTAGCCGTTTCTTGTAAAGAGGGGAAGATTTCAACCGTCGTAACTTCTTTAGCACTTTTGGCTAATAGGGCGGTGGTGTAACCCGAGCCGGTTCCGACTTCCAATACGCTTTCATTTTCTGCGGTGTCCAAAGCCTGCAAAATGCGTGCCTCAACCCTAGGTGGAAGCATGGTTTGTCCTTCGCCAATGGGTAATTCAATGTCGCTATAAGCAAGTGCTTGCTGAGATTCGGCCACAAAGTCATGACGAGGAGTCGACATGAACAAGTCGAGTACTTTAGGGTCTAATACGTCCCAAGGGCGTATTTGTTGTTCTACCATGTTAAAGCGTGCTTGTTCATAGTTCATTGTTTCGTTCCTTTTATGTTCTTATTTTATTGGCCAATGTCTCTTTATAGATCGGCTTTTCATTAAGCCATTCACATGATTAATGGCGTGAATAAAAATGGCTTGCCAAAAAAATAGGCGGTTAATTATAGCTGAATTTTATCGTGAAAAACAGGTTAATGAGTGTGTCTGTTGTAAAGCCAGCTTGGAGACAAAACAGCTTAATGTAATCGTGATTCCGAAGACCTTTATAGGTGTTCTTTAACAAAATAACCAGGCCTGGTTATTTTTCCTTTCTGTTCGCAAGTTACTTCAAGCTACGGTTAAAGCTGTTTTACGTGGATAGGGAGTTGCTCATTGTTTTTGAAAAAGGTATATTCTTTTGGGTTGCTGAGCTTGCGTCAAGCGTTATGAGTCTTTAAATAGTATTTGTAAAAAGATGCTTTGTGGCGGTAACCCTTAAAAAGAAGATTTTATTCTGTTCTGGTCAATTGAAAGGAATTTGATGGCGTGTCAGCAGTTCAAGAAAAAAAACAGGTCAAACCCAATGTCAGTCGGGTTATTTTAGAAAGATTAAAAGTATTGGATGACTTACCTCGCTTTCCTAATGCCTTGATGAAATTAGAGCAGATGCTTTCTTCGGATAAGGACGTTCATTTGGATGAAGTTGCCGCTTTAGTGGCTCAGGATCCGCGTTTAACAGCCGGTATTATCGGTGCCGTCAATTCAGCACGTTATTCCCCCGGTTATAATATTACCAATATTGAAGAAGCGGTTCAGCGTCTTGGTACACAAGATGTTCGGATGATGGCGCATGCCATTAATTACCAGTCGACGGTTAAAACCAAGCCGCCTTTTAGTGAAAAGGAATTTATGCGTCATGCCATGCTGTCTGCCTTTATTGCACAAGCTCTGGCAAAAGCGGTTCACTTTGACCAAGGAGAAGCGTTTTTATGTGGTTTGATGCATGATTTGGGCGCATATTTATTGGCCATAGAGAGTCGAGACAAATACAAGCAGGTGATGCTAGACTCTGCCGGCGACGCAGCTTTTTTTGTGCAAACAGAACAGTCTGTTTTTGGGACCAATCATGCCGTTTTAGGCGGGCGGTTATTACAGCAATGGCGTTTCCCGAAAGAAATAGTGATGGGGGTTGCCATGCATCATGCGCCGCATTCGGCACCGGAAGAGTTTCAGAATTACGCTTATTTAACGTATTTGGCGGAACAAGGCGCCTTTTTTGGTGGGTTAACCAATGGTGTTGTGACGCATAAAGGGGAAGTCCCGGCCGATACCTTATTGAATGGATTAGAATATTTTGGATTAACGCTTGGGCACTATAATGACTTGGTGCTGAATGCGACAGAATTGGCAAAAGAATCGAGTTTAATTTAAACATGAAACAACAAGTATCAAAGTATAAAGTGACCAGTGCCGAAGTGATAGATGCCCTGGCAGAAGTCAAACGATTGCCCAGTTTTTCTAAAATGTTGACAGAATTTGACCGATTAGTCGATCAGCCTGCCGGCACGCATGTGGATGAAGTGGCTGATTTATTAAGATCTGATCCTAGAATGATGGCAGGAGTCATTAAAACTGCCAATAGTGCAAAATATGCCCCATCAGGAAAAAGAGTAACCGACGTTGCCAAAGCGGTTTATCTGCTGGGTGTGAAAGACGTTCGTATTATGATTGTGGCATTGAGTTTCTTGGACATGTGTCAAAACAAAGTGCCGTTGAATGAAGCGGACTTTTTGAAACATTCGATGGTTTCTGCTTTTATTGCACAGTCTTTAGCACCTTATTTTAAAGTCAGTGAATATGAAGCTTTTTTAATGGGGCTGCTACATGATATCGGTGTTTATATTTTAGCGACTTATTCAAAAGACGGCATAAACGAAGTTGCAAAAGCCTCTTTAGGTCGAGCAACGCACTTAGTTTCAGCCGAAAGAAGTGTTTTTGGTGTGTCTCACTCCAGTGTTGGGGCGAGAATCATTCAAAACTGGGAATTACCACAATCGATCGTCATGGGGGTGTTGGGTCACAATTCACCTGAACGCATAGAAAGAGCATTTCAAAAAAATGCCTATTTAACGTTGTTATCGGAAGCTGGCGCTTTTTGTTTGGGTCTTTCCAATGGTTTGGTGGCTTCAGAAGCAGGTGTTTTGGGAGAGCGCTCTTTAGCGGTTTTGAAAAGGATTGATTTGTCAGAGGCTGATTTTAAAATCATGATTGAGGATGCTTTCGAAGCGGCCACTCAAACAGGCTTGTTTTAGTTTGTCGTGAGGTAGTTAACTTCGTTACTTTGACAGGATTTTAGAACTTTGATATTCTGAAATGGAATTGATAGTTCTTTTTAATCAATGAGTTAGTTTTTTTTGAATGAACGCTTTAAAGCGTGAAGGCGGTTGCGATGTTGAATAAAGCACTTGTTTTAAGCTCGATCATTTTCTTTACCTTGCAAGCTCAAGTAGGAGTAGCGCAAGAACCCGAAGTTAAAATTACCGAAAAGCTTGCGGAAGTTAAAGTTAAGCATAATGGTCAAACAGTCATAATTAAGCGAAATCAAGATCAACAGAATCGTATTGATGAAGATTTTGCTTTAACCTCACGTGCTTGCCCTCCTTTTTGTTTACAGCCTATGAACTTGTTGCCAGGGGTAAAGACAATTGGTGAGTTGGAAATGCTGGATTTTCTGAAACGAAAAGCCGCAGGGGATGATTCTATTTTAATCATTGATTCTAGAACACCGGATTGGGTCTCTAAGGGAACCATTCCAAGTGCTGTCAATATTCCCTGGACAAAATTGTTTCCACAATCCTCCAGTTTCGAACCGCTTGAAGTGGAGGGAATTTTAACCCTTCGGTTTGGGGCATCGGTTGTCGATACTATTTGGGACTTTTCGCATGCCAAAACGCTGGTAATGTTTTGTAATGGTCCCTGGTGCGGACAGTCACCAACCAATATCAAAGCGTTGGTAAGCATGGGATATCCTGCGCATAAGATTTATTGGTATCGAGGCGGCATGCAAGCATGGCACGCAGCCGGTCTAACGACGGTCAATCCGTAATCTTTCTAATAACCTGTTGAAAAATAGGGTAAACCTGTAGGCTGTAAGTCTGATGTTACCGCTTAAATAGGCTAATAAAATTCAATTATTATTGGGCTGTTATGCTATAATTTTTTGCTTCGTGAAAAAAGTTGATTGCTTGGTCTGACGAAAGGCTGCCAGTCATTGAGAGAACCCAGGATTCTGAAAATTCTGTAAGTTTTGTTTAAAAATTTTTAAAGATATAAAGAGTAGTTAAATCATATGCCTATCATTACCTTGCCGGATGGCTCGAAAAGAGCGTTTGAAGATGCCGTTACTGTCATGCAAGTTGCTTCGGATATCGGAGCAGGATTGGCCAAAGCAACGATCGCTGGTCGTGTGAATGGCCAATTAAAAGATGCTGGTGATTTAATTACAGATGATGCAGAGCTTAAGTTGATTACACTGAAGGATGAAGATGGCTTGCACATCATGCGTCACTCTTGTGCTCATTTACTAGGGCATGCGCTTAAGCAGCTTTATCCGAATGCTAAGATGGCGATTGGGCCAGTGGTCGAAAATGGCTTTTACTACGATATCGACATGGAAGAAAAGATTACGCCGGAAGATTTAAAGCAAATCGAAAAGCGTATGAAAGAGCTGGCCAAAACAAAATATGAAGTCATTAAAAAAATGACACCGCGTGCAGAAGCGTTAGCCATTTTTAAAGAGCGTCAGGAAGACTATAAGATTGAGTTAATTGAAGACATGCCAGACGAAACCGAGTTTGGTTTGTATCATCATCAAGAGTACATTGATATGTGTCGTGGGCCGCACGTCCCGAATATGGGTTTTATTAAAGCCTTTAAATTGACACATGTGGCCGGTGCGTATTGGCGCGGCAATTCAGATAATAAAATGCTGCAACGTATCTATGGTGTGGCGTTTGCTGACAAACAAGAATTAAAAGATTACCTGCATATGATGGAAGAAGCTGAAAAGCGTGACCATCGTAAGTTAGGTAAGTTGCTGGACTTATTCCATGTGGATGAGTTGGCACCCGGAATGGCTTTTTGGCACCCTAAAGGGTCGACGCTTTATCGCGTGGTTGAAAACTATATGCGTCAGCAGTTGGTTGAAAATGATTACCAAGAAGTTCGTACGCCATTGATTATGGATCGTACCTTATGGGAAAAGTCCGGCCATTGGGATAAGTTCAAAGATAACATGTTTACGACTGAAACGGAAAATCGTGATTATGCCGTTAAGCCAATGAACTGCCCTGGTCACATTCAAGTGTATAACCATAATTTAAGCAGTTACCGTGATCTTCCGATCCGTTTAGCGGAGTTCGGTTTGGTGCATCGAAACGAGCCATCTGGAACGTTGCACGGGTTAATGCGTGTGCGTTCCTTTACTCAGGATGATGCGCATATTTTCTGTACCCCTGAGCAAATTAAAGAAGAAGTTCAGGCGTGTATTGACTTGGTCTTTAACACTTATGCCGACTTTGGGTTTGATGATATTCAAGTGAAATTCTCAACTCGTCCTGAGCAGCGTGTGGGTGAAGATGATGTTTGGGATTTGGCGGAAGAAGCGCTTGAACAAACCTTGAAAGATGCCAAATTAGACTACGCATTACAGCCAGGGGAAGGGGCTTTTTATGGCCCTAAGATCGAATTTCAATTAAAAGACTGTATTGGGCGCGTTTGGCAGTGTGGAACGATTCAATTAGACTTCTCGATGACACAGGAAGAGCGTTTGAACGCGGTTTATATTGGGGCTGACAATGAAAAGCATCATCCGGTGATGATTCACCGTGCGATCTTAGGATCACTTGAGCGATTTGTAGGTATTTTGGTTGAGCATTATGAAGGAAAGTTCCCAACTTGGTTAGCGCCTACTCAACTTGTTATTGCATCAATTGCGGATGTGCATAATGAATATGTAGCCGATTTCGCTAAAAAATTGAAAAAACATGGGTTTAGAGCCGAATCGGACTTGAGAAATGAGAAGGTTGGGTTTAAAATTCGCGAACATACTTTACAGCGTGTGCCATACATTTTAGTGGTCGGTGACCAAGAAATGGAAAATGGTACCGTGAATGTACGTGCCCGTGGGGGTGAAAACTTAGGCAGCTTCTCATTTGAAGAATTGATTGATCATCTGTCTGAAGACGTTTCTCACTTGGGTCGTATCGTTGAATCATAGTTTTTTATTAATCAGGAGATAAAGCTATCGCAGTTAGAAGAGGTCGTGGAAGACCGCAACAACCAGAAGCACCTAAGGATAATATCAACGGAAATATTTCTGCTAAAGAAGTTCGCTTAATTGATGCGGATGGAGAGCAAAGAGGGGTTGTTTCAATTGAAGAGGCCTTAGACGTCGCGAAAGAAGCCGAGTTGGATCTAGTTGAAATTTCGGCAAAGTCTAGCCCACCTGTTTGTCGCATTATGGATTATGGTAAATATGTTTACCAGCAACAAAAAAAGAAACATGAAGCGAAGAAAAAGCAAAAGCAGGTTCAGGTCAAAGAAGTTAAATTCCGTCCAGGAACGGAACAAGGGGATTACGATGTTAAGATGCGTAACCTAATGAAATTCTTGGACAATGGCGATCGCGTTAAGGTCACAATCTGGTTCAGAGGGCGTGAGATCACGCATAAAGAACTGGGGATGAAAATGTTAGAGCGTGTACGTGATGACATTCAGGATGTTGCGACTGTTGAGCAAATGCCGAAGATGGAAGGGCGACAACTTCAAATGATGGTTGCGCCAATCAAAAAGCAATAAATTTCAATGAAGGCTGTTTACATAAAAACAGCCTTTTAGAATCTTGCCCCTCAAGTAAAAAGGGAAAAGCAATAACTGGGGTGGTCTTGCAAAAGTCATTACCGGTGCAGCTCTTCAGTGCTGTTTATTGTTAAGCGTTTTAAATTGAATTGATTTAAAACATCGTCAAAACTGATGATGATCTTGGGAAACTGGGGTTATCTGGAATGGAGTTTTAGCAATGCCTAAGATGAAAACAAATAAAAGTGCTCAAAAGCGCTTTAAGAAAACCGGTTCAGGCCGTTTTAAGTGTAAGCAATCGCATCTTCGTCATATCTTGACCAAGAAATCAACTAAGCGTAAGCGTCATTTACGTGCTGCAAGCATGATTCATGATAACGATGTGGCAATGGTTCGCCGCATGCTTCCATACGCATAAGGAGATTGACTGATGGCAAGAGTAAAAAGAGGCGTAATTGCGCGCAGAAGACATAACAAAGTATTAAAGCAAGCAAAAGGGTATTACGGAGCTCGTAAAAAGATTTTCCGTGTTGCTAAGCAAGCTGTAATCAAAGCTGGTCAATATGCTTATCGTGACCGTCGTAACAAAAAACGTCAATTCCGTCGTCTATGGATTGCGCGTATCAATGCGGCAGCACGTCTAAATGGTATGACATATAGCCGTTTCATTTCTGGTTTGAACAAAGCTGGGATTGAAGTGGATCGTAAAGTTTTATCTGATATCGCCGTTCATGACGCGGCTGCTTTCTCTGCAATTGTAGAAAAAGCAAAGGCTGCATTAGCATAGATATTATCTAAAGCATTTTAAGGAGCTTTGGAAGGATTCAAAACTGTTCAAAAGGTGTTTATTGGCTTTTTATCAAAGCGCTTTAAACAAGGGTTGGGCAGATTGTTTCTCTCTAGAGCTCCTTTTTTATTTTTAAAATCACTTGCTGTAAGTGACTTTAAAAATAAATTAATACAGGGCAGGTTGGTTGATTCTCATAAGCCGACACCGTTTTTACCTTCAAGAGTAAATAACGACCTCTGACATACCTCAATTTAAATATTTAAAGGTCTTTTAGATCATGCAAGAAAAACTGCAAGCTATTGTTGCGCAAGCAAAAGAAACCATCCACTCGGTTTCTGAGTTGGTGCATCTTGATGAGATCCGTGTTCAGTACCTCGGTAAAAAAGGGGAACTGACAGCGATGATGAAAACGCTTGGTCAGCTCTCAGCAGAAGAGCGTCCTAAAGCCGGGCAAATCATTAATGAAGCGAAACAGTCGGTTCAAACCTATTTATCTGAAAAAAAAGCCGAGCTTGAAGAGGCGATTTTAGCCGCGAAACTGGCTGGTGAAACCATCGATGTTTCTTTGCCAGGAAGAGGTCTGGATACTGGAGGGTTACACCCGGTAACCCGTACTTTACGTCGAATTGAAACGATTTTTTCTAAAGCTGGTTTTGATGTTGCGACCGGACCTGAAATCGAAGATGACTGGCATAATTTTGAAGCCCTTAATATTCCTGAGACTCACCCTGCTCGTGCGATGCACGATACATTCTATTTCGATGAAAATACGGTTTTAAGAACACACACCTCTGGGGTTCAGATTCGTACCATGGAAGAGAAAGATGCGCCGATGCGAATCATCGCGCCAGGACGAGTGTATCGCTGTGATTCTGATCAAACGCATACACCGATGTTCCATCAGGTTGAAGGATTGATTATCGAAGAAAATGCCAGCTTTGCACAGCTTAGAACCTTGATTATAGAATTCCTACGACAGTTCTTTGAGGATGAAGATCTTAAAGTGCGTTTTAGACCCTCTTATTTCCCGTTTACAGAGCCCTCTGCCGAGGTGGATATCGCCACTAACTTATTTGGTGATGGTCGATGGATTGAGGTGTTGGGGTGCGGCATGGTACATCCGAATGTACTTAAGAATGTCGAGGTAGATTCCGAAAAATATACCGGTTTGGCATTTGGGTTAGGCGTAGAGCGTTTAGCAATGCTCCGTTATGGCGTGACCGATTTACGCCAGTTCTTTGAAAATGATTTACGTTTTCTAAAACAGTTCAAATAATTACCAGGCCTGGCGAGATAAAATATGAAAGTAAGTGAAAGTTGGTTAAGAGAATGGGTGAACCCTGAATGGGACACCAATACCCTAGCAGAAGAATTAAGTTTAGCAGGCTTGGAAGTCGATGGGATTGAGCCAGTTGCTCCGGCCTTTACACATGTGGTGGTGGCCAAAGTTATTTCGGTTGAAAAGCATCCCGATGCTGATAAATTGAATGTCACTCAAGTCGATATCGGAGCAGATGAGCCTGTTCAGATTGTCTGCGGAGCTAAAAACGTTGTCGCAGGAATGAAAGCTTGTTGTGCTACCGTTGGTGCTGTTTTACCAGGGGATTTTAAGATTAAGAAAGCCAAGTTACGCGGTGTGCCTTCAAACGGCATGCTGTGTGGCGCAAGTGAACTTGGGTTACCGGATGATGGCGTAGATGGTCTGCATGTATTACCGGATGATGCACCTGTTGGAATGGATTTACGTGAATACCTGGATTTAAATGATCAGGTGATTGATGTGGATTTGACGCCAAACCGCGCCGATTGCTTAAGCATTGCGGGCGTGGCTAGAGATGTCGCTGCGATTGGTAATGTGCCATTCAAACAACCTTTTGAAAATATAACGGTTGATAAGTCAGGCGATTGTTCTCAGTCCATTGAGGTCGTTGATGCGCATGGCTGCCCTAAATATTTAGGATGTTTGGTAGAAGGTTACGATACCACCGCTAAAACCCCTTTATGGATGAAGCAACGTATTGAACGAGCAGGTATTTCACCGAAAAATCTGACAGTAGATATCACCAACTATGTGATGCTTGAGTTAGGGCAGCCGATGCATGCTTTTGATGCTGACAAGCTTCAAGGCACTATTCAGGTTCGCATGGCACATCCAGACGAAAAACTGATGACACTGGATGAAAAAGAGCTGGCTTTAAAGGCTGATACATTGGTCATTGCCGATGAAAAGGGACCCGTAGCCTTAGCAGGGATTATGGGCGGATTGCATTCAGCGGTTTCAGATACGACAACCCGTCTCTTTTTCGAATGTGCGCACTTTGCTCCGTTGAGTATTATCGGGAAAGCGCGCCAATATGGTCTACATACCGATTCGTCACACCGATTTGAAAGAGGGGTGGATGCCTTTTTGCCTGAAAAGGCGCTTGAGCGTGCATTGCAATTGTTTACTGAAATTGCCGGCGGACAAGTTTCAAATGTGGTTTCGGCCATCAATGACTTGAACCTCCATCAACCAAAAGCCATTCAATTACGCCCTGAGCGCATTGCAAAATTATTAGGTGTTGAGATTGCAGATAATGATGTGGAAGCCATTTTTAAACGCTTACACTTTAAAGTGGAAAAAAACGCTTCGGGTTGGGCTTTAACCGCACCGTCGTATCGTTTTGATATGGAAATTGAGGCGGATTTGATTGAGGAAGTAGGTCGAGTATTTGGGTATAACAATTTACCTGAAACGGAAGTGCAGGCGCCAATGCGCTTGCCGACTTTGCCTGAATCTGAACAAGAATTATATTTAGTTCGCAAAGCGTTAGTAAATCGAGGTTTCCATGAAGTTGTGACCTACTCTTTTGTGGAAGAGAAGTTACAGCAGAACATGATGCCGGATATTCCGTATCTTTGTTTGCAGAACCCGATTTCAGATGACATGAAAGCCATGAGAACCACTTTGTTCCCAGGGTTGTTACAAACGATTTCCTATAATCAGAAACGTCAACAAAATCGAATTCGTATTTTTGAATCAGGCTTGGTGTTTACACGCTACCATGATAAAACACAACAAACTCCCGTTATTGGCGGAGCAATAGTAGGAGACTTGAATCCTGCCAACTGGTCTGGTGAAAATCGTCCGGTTGATTTTTATGACTTAAAAGGCGATGTGGAAACCTTGTTGGCAATGAGTCATGTTCAAGACAAAGTGCGTTTTGAACCGGCCGAGTTTGCCATTTTCCATCCTGGCCAGTCTGCGGCCTTAATTTTAAATGGCCAAACGGTTGGTTTGATGGGGCAGCTTCACCCAGGCCTGGTTAAATCTACCGGCGTGTCAGGAAAAGTCTTTTTATTCCAAATGGATTTAGCGACAATCATGGAAACCAAAGTGCCTGCCGCCAAGCCGATTTCTAAATTTCCTGAGGTGCAACGAGATTTAGCATTTGTTGTGGATGAAGCGCTGCCAGTACAAAAATTATTGGATGCGATTGAAAGCGTTCAATCCGATATTTTAAAGGCGGTTGAAATTTTTGATATCTATCAAGGTGAAGGGATTGAAGAGACGCAGAAAAGTATTGCGTTGACGCTTAAGATCCAACACCAGGATCGTACTTTACAAGATGAAGAAGTCGATCAGTTAATCGAACAAGTAATCGTAAAAGCAAAAGAGCAAGTAAAAGCAGAATTACGTTAACGGACGCGTTATTTTTTGTAAGACTTGGTTTATAAGTTTAATTCAAAAAGAATAATAGAAAAGGGCAGTCATATGGCATTAACGAAAGCAGATATTGCAGAAACTTTATCCGACAAGTTTGGCTTTAATAAACGCGAATCAAAAGAATTAGTGGAACAGTTCTATGATGAGATGTCTGAAGTTCTCGTCAAAGGGGAGCAGATTAAGCTTTCCGGTTTTGGAAACTTTGAACTGAAAGATAAAAGTGCGCGCCCAGGAAGAAATCCTAGAACAGGTGAAGATGTTCCCATTTCTGCTCGAAGAGTGGTAACATTTAAACCTGGACAAAAACTACGAGCTCAAATTGATAACTATGGTACAGCCTAAATCTTTTGATTCTCAAAAGCAGTTAGAAATCGATTTGCCGGATAAAAAATATTTTACCATCGGCGAAGTGAGTGAGTTTTGCCAATTGAAATCTCATGTGTTGCGTTATTGGGAGCAGGTGTTTCCCCAGCTTCAGCCTAACAAACGCCGTGGTAGACGCTATTACCAAAAACGTGATGTACAATTGGTTTTTGAAATCAAATCCTTGTTGCATGAACAAGGGTTTACTATCCCAGGAGCCAAAGCGCGCTTGAGTAAAGCAGATGGCGTGGTTGAAGCAGCTGAGACCTCTGAAGCAGAAAGTGCATTAAAGACGCTCCGTCAGATTCGTTCAGAATTGAAAGAATTTCAAACCTATATCAGCCAGCGGTATTAGTTTCGTTATGACACTCGGTCAGGCGTTTACTTCTACTATTTTGGCGCCTCCATTAAATCCTCTTCTTCTTCATCTGGAGCCGTTTCAGGATATTTTAAACGCCAAACGCGGATAAACTTGTCATCATCCAGTCTTTGCTGCAATAGAGTCAGTGCTGCAATATATTGATCAATATAGATATAATTCTGTTTTTTTAAACTTTGCCAAAGATGACGGTATTTTTTGGGCAAGAAATCGCGAAAGTGTGGAATGAGGCCTGCGTCCGTTTCCGTTTCTTTTATTCGTTGCATGATATCCAAACGAGCCTGGTATTTGAACTTTTGTTCATACTGATCAATCATTTTTCCAATGACGAATAAAACGCCAGCCGAGAGGATAAAGCTAATAATAAAATGGTCAGTCAGAAAGGTCCCTAATAAAGTAAAAAGAACCAATAAAATAGCCGTGGCGGGCATCGTTAAGACAAACAGCCAGGCATTATTACCTTTGAGCTCATTGGTTCTCTGTTCTAAATCAAAATCTTCCACATCCACCGCATGCAGTCGTTCCAACATTTCTTCAGCTGTTGGCGTTTGCGGTTTCAGTGGAATATCTTCTTGCAGTTGTTCGTTTTGATCGCTGATGTTTTCTGCCATTATCTTATTAAGACCTTTTTTTAGGTTTGCAGTTCATTTTGCATTTGAGGGTGTGCCGGGTATTGTCTTCTAAGCAATAAGCGGTTAATTCTCCGCCCCATAAACACCCTGTATCGGTTGAATGAATATTGTAAGCATCTAATGCGCCTAAAGTTGACCAGTGTCCGAAAAAAATTTCATAATCTTTATTTTTACGGTTCGAATGGCTGAACCAAGGTTGATACTTGGTTTGTTCATTTGGATTAGGCGACATTTTTTGTTTAAAGTCTAATTTCCCTTTGTCATTACAATATCGCATGCGTGCAAAAGCGTTCACAATATAACGAATTCGTTCCCAGCCATCGAGCGTATCTGACCATGTTTTGGCATCTGAGCCAAACAGGTGGTGTTTGATGGCATCTTTCCATGAATCTGATTGTAGAACTGTTTCGACTTCTTTTGCATAGCTTAACGCTTCGCTAATTGTCCATTGCGGCGGAATGCCAGCATGAACCATCGCAATGGGAAGAAAATCATGCTTTAGCATCAAAGGTTGATGTCTAAGCCAATCGATTAAATCCAGTGCATGGGGTGCTTGGAGAATTTCTGCCAGAGTGTCAGACTTGGAAACATATGTCTCCAGTCCAGAATAAGCTGCGAGTAGATGGAAGTCATGGTTGCCTAAGACCATTTGCGCTTTATTTTGTTCTTGCAGTCGTTTGACAAACTCTAGACAGGCTAAAGAATTTGGACCTCGGTTAACAATGTCACCTGCAAACCATAAAAAATCGGTTTCTTCGTTGTATTGGAGCTGTTTTAATAATGCTTGAAGTTCCTCATAGCATCCTTGTAAATCTCCAATAACATAGCTAGCCATACTCTTAAGCCTTATCCTTGTGATAAAGATTTGATAGTAAAACAAATGCCTCTACAGGGACTTTTTCTGCACGAACGGAAGGGTCTAATCCACACGCCTCAATTTGTTCGTCATTTAAAAAGCCTTTCAGGTTGTTTCGTAAAGTTTTGCGTTTTTGTGAAAAAGCTTGCTTGACCAGTTTAGCAAAATCTTTGTCGTCGATTGCCTGGAAGGGTCTTTTTTCAAAAGGACGTAAACGGACGATAGCAGAGTCTACCTTGGGTGGGGGCGTAAAGTTTTCAGGACCGACAGTCAGTAGGTATTCGGTCTCACAGGTGTATTGAATCATGACGCTAAGTCGACCATACGCTTTTACACCTGGCTGGGCTGTAATACGTTCTACAACCTCTTTTTGCAACATGAAGTGCATGTCTTGAATATAGCGTGCGTATTCCAATAAATGAAATAACAAAGGGCTGGAAATATTGTAGGGAAGATTCCCGACAATACGCAAAGACGGTGTTTCTGTGTCCGTCTCTATGAGTTGACTATAATCAAATAATAAAGCATCAGTATGGTGAAGATGAAAGGCTGGATTGTGACTGAAACGTTGGGTGAGAGGGCCTATCAGGTCATTATCGATTTCAATGATGTCGAGCTTTTTCACGATGTCCAAAAGAGGGCCTGTTAGAGCCGCTTCTCCCGGACCGATTTCAACGAGGTGTTGATCTGGCTTGGGTGCAATGGCGGCGACAATCTGCTGAATGATTCGGTCATTATTCAGAAAGTTTTGCCCGAAGCGTTTTTTGTGTTGGTGTTTTGCCATCTGGTTTAAGTGTCCTTGCCTGTCATTTCCAGTGCCACATCCATTGCATAGCGGAAGCTGTTAATGTCTGCTTGGCCTGTGCCGGCTAAGTTCAGTGCAGTTCCATGATCAACTGAGGTGCGAATAAAAGGTAACCCTAACGTGATATTGACGGCATTGCCGAACCCGACGTATTTTAAAACAGGTAACCCTTGATCATGATACATGGCGAGAAACGCGTCTCCCACTTTTAAATTGCTTGGGCTGAAAATGGTATCGGCTGGAAGAGGGCCGATTAAATCCATGCCTTCAGATTGCAATGATGCTATGACAGGGTTCATCGTATCAATTTCTTCTCGTCCTAAATGACCCTCTTCTCCTGCATGCGGATTGAGTCCCATAATGAAAATCTTGGGAGACTCTATCTGGAACTGATGTTTCAAACTGGTGTGTAAAATTCGAATCACACTTTCCAATAATTCAGGTGTAATGGCATCAGGCACTTCTTTTAAAGGTAAATGTGTCGTAACGAGCGGGACTCTTAACCCTGGTGTGGCTAACATCATGACGACTTGCTTTGTGCCTGTCGCTTCTGCCAACAGTTCGGTATGCCCGGTAAATTTTAACCCGGCCTGGTTAATGATCCCTTTATGAATAGGACCGGTTACCATGGCATCAAAAGTCTGATTTTGACAGGTGTCGATAGCGGTATGGAGCATCTTTAGAACATAATCTGCATTTTTGACATTTAACTGACCTGCTACAACCGGAGCATGTAGCGGTATTTCAATGACTTTAAGTTCACCTGTCCGGTTAGCGCAAGGTGGCTGAGAAGCATCGAAAGTGATCAGCGTGATTGGGAGCCCTATCTGAGCCGCACGCTCTGTTAACAGAGTTTTATTGGCAATGACAACCCACTCGTAATCCCAATCCTGTTGCGCTAATTGTATGACCTGTTCTGGGCCAATGCCCGCGGGTTCTCCCGAGGTAATCACTAGACGGTGCATAAGCAATAAAGGTTCCTTGTTTTCAGTTGTTAAACGATGCGTGCTTAGTTAGAGAGTGCTTCTTCATGACTTGGTTGTTTTTCCATGATTTCAGGATCTTCAAGTCGAATATCGATTAAAGCTTCATCTTTTAGTCGGCGTAGCCAAATTTCATACGATTCATTGGCTTTTTTCATGCGTAATGTTTGCATCGCTTGTTTACGTTTGTCTTTTAAAGACAAGTCTTGATCTCGAACGCCATCCAAGAAAAGAATTACCCATCCTTGTTCTGTTGCAAAAGGCTTGGCTGCGTGACCAGGCTGGAGGCTTTCAATGGCTTGAAAATATTCCGGTGGCATTTCTTTGGCAGTTTGCCAACCTAAGTTCCCATTAGCGTTTACCGAAGCAGGGATGTCAGAATATTTTTCATTCAGTTGTTTAAAGGCCTCTAAACTGGTCAAACTGTCAGCTAATTTAACCAATGTTGGGCTCGGTTGCTGCTTGTTGCGGGCATCTTGAGATAAAAGGATAAACCGATAAAGATGGTATTGTTTAACGATTTGACTATTTTTGTTTCGTTTACCTTGTAGTTGAATGATATGGAAGCCAACGGGGCTTCGGATGACAGCACTGGTTTCACCGACTTCCAGTTGGTTTAATGCATCATTAAAGAAAGTAGGAATTTGATCGACTCCCAACCAACCTAAATCTCCCCCTTGTAGGGCTTTACTTCCTTCTGAATAACGCACAGCCATTTGGCTGAAGTCTTCACCAGTACGGATTTTCTGTAAAATGTCTTGTGCTTTCTGTTTAGACGCATCACGCTCGGCAGGTGTGGCTGATTCGGGTAAACTCACCATGATATGACCTAAATGATACTCCACATCACTTTGTACCAAAGCTTGTCGTTGAATAAAGTTTGAGACTTCATCTTCAGTGACTTGTGTTTTCGACAGGACTTCGACTTCGCGCAGTTTTTGGAAGAGCATTTGTTGGCGAATACGTTCGCGAAAGCTTTCAAACCCGTTCTTTTGAGACAGGTTTAAACGATCACGTAACTCTGCAACGGTTAGATTGTTTTGTTTAGCGATGTCCTGAATCTGAGCAAAGAGCTCATCATCTGCAATTTTGATTCCCAGTTGGTTAATTCTTTGCAGTTGTAAACGTTCTAAAATAATCTTGTCCAGGACCTTTGATGCAAGTTCTTCAGGGTTGGTCACCGGAATGTTTCGGGCCTGCAAGTCTTGTTTGGCCAGATTGACTTCCGCATCCAGTTCACTTTTTAAAATGATATTATCGTTGACGACGGCAACGACTCGGTCAATCAAAGTCATTTGCGGTGCGGACCAAGCAAAAAAGGGCGTGAGAATAAAAAGAATACTAATCAGTTTAAACAAATTTGTGGGAGTCATTTTTTTCATAAATAAAATATTTTTGCCTAGATCTATTATGGTTAAGGGTGTTCAAAGAACATCATTAAGCTATTGTTACGTTTGCAGTACAGCTTGTCAAAATCGATTAAAAATTCAGCTTATTATTTAAATATTTTTTAAACGGGGTTCCGACCGAACTGAGTCCTTTAAATTCGATTAAATATTGGATGCTGTAATTATACAGGCCATTATCGAGTTGTGTTTCTTTAACAGACAGCTCTGAAGCCCAGCAACAGCTGTCATAGCGTAACGCATTTTGAACTTCTGTTTTACGCTCCTGCGTAAAGTTATAATTGATGTAACTGCCAAGCGCCCATTTATCATTGATTTGCCAGTTCAGTCCCGCCGCCAAGTCTTCCTGTTCACCGGGTAAGTTATTATTGGTGATCGTATTGGTCATTAAAAATTTAAAGCGAGGAGATATATCGTATTTTAAGCGATTGTTGGCGTTGGTGAGTTCATAATTGTGATAAGAATACTGACTGGTCGAGGCAAATTGAAAAGGGCCAACTGTCATGCCAAGTTTGACAAAGTAATCCGACATATGGGCTGTGTTCTGCGCCAGTTCTGTTTGAGTCGGTGTGTCGTTGAGGGTCACTTTTCGGTCTGCTAAGTAAAAGATTTGCCCAATCCCTGCTTCCGCTATTGGGCGACCATCTTGTTTTAAGAAACGTGTGGATAACGCCGCTGAAACCTGGTTGGTATCGCCGATACGATCCATTCCTGAAAAGCGATTGTAAGTGAATAGGTTACTGAAATCCAAACTTTTATAGACGGTATCGAATAAAGGAATTTGAGATTGCTTTTGATACGGTACATACAAGTATTGCAGCTCCGGTTCAAGTGTTTGAACCATGGCTGTGTCGCCCACCGTAAAGTCCCTTTCAAAGATAAGCCCGCCTTTTAAGGCGTATTGAGGGACATTGATATTATGCTCTGGGCTTCCAGTATTGTTGAACCCATTGTCTTGCATGAAATAGTTAACTTTATTGGCGACAATTTCGGCTTTCAAGCTGCCATAGGGTTTGAGGAGATTGTATTGAGCTGACGGTGCTAATACAGTTCTTAGCGCCTCCGGCTTGGTGTGTCCAGTGGTTGAAATTTGAAATTCGGTGGATTCGGCCGCTAAGTTCACACTGGTGTTTTCAAGAAAGCCTGATTGAAACGGGTGATAGTAGTTTAGCGTCACTTCGGGTCGTTTTTCATAGTTGTAAGGCGCCGTTTCTCTCAAGCGTAAGTAATCCAACAGTTGGACGCCCGCTTGTAAATTACCTTTGGCATAGTTCAGGCTAGCATAACGCGGTGTATAAGACACTGTGTCTAAAGCCGATTCCACTGGAATATCAGTATAAAAGTATTTATCCGACACTTCATGCCAGAGCAGGTTGCTTGAGAGCCCAGAACCCCATTGTTGGTTGGCAATAAGTTTTCCGCGCCAGCGCTGATCAATTTTTTTGCCATAAGCCGGTTGTCCGCTGGCATCAATATAACTCAATCCTTCTTTTTGAGTGACTTGGTCATTCAATCCGGTTAAGGTCAGTTCAGCGCTGTGGCCGGGTTTTAAATAGCGGAATTCATTTTCGACCACCCAGCCGCGGTCTTGCATTTTGAGCACAGTTAAGGTGTCATCATAGTTAGGCGCTAAGTTGAAATAATAGGGAATCGCAACATAATTTTCAGCCGTTTCACGCGTGAGTGATCGGTAACTTCCAATGGTCGGGAATAAAAAACCGCTGGCACGATCATCCATAGGAAAATCGATGTATGGTGTATAAAATACCGGAATGGTTTGGAAGTACAAAAAGGTGTTATAACCGTAAATTCGGCGACGATTGTTATCAATGTCCAATCGATCAAAGTCGAGTTCCCAGTCGTACTTGGTATCGGTGACGATATTGCCATTACGTGCTTGCCAGCTGTATTCAACAATCGGGCAGGTGGTGTACGTTGCATCGTCCAGTTGAGCCAGTTGCGTTGTTTGGTTGATGTCGACTTGCTTCGCTGTGCCGTGCGAGCGGTTGGCGGTAAACTGAAACTGAGTGTGTTTGATCTGGGCTGTTTTGGCTTGTTGGTCAATATGAGCGGTGCGCCCTGTGACAATTAAGTCCTTACGGTGAAGTTGCACTTGGCCGAATATATTCGCCTCTTGTGTTTGGCGGTTTAGGCGTACATGATTGGATAAAACCACCAGGCCTGGCTGTTTTAGCACCACATTTCCGGTCAGCTTGTAGGTAAGAGCGTTCGGTTGTTGTAAGGTATCGGATTGTGAAGAACTTAATGAAGTTTTGTCGGGAATGCGTTGAGGGGGCGCAATCCAGTTGGGTAAACACTCCGGCTTGGTTTGATTAGATGTGGCAAGTGGCGAGAGAGGTGTTTCATTGGCCGCCGCCTTCGCAAACAGTGGTCCCCACAAGATGAGACAAGAAAAAAGTAGCAAAAATGAATGAGTGCGAATTGACATCCAGCTTTAAATCGTGAATTATGAATAATTTAGGTATTTTACCTGAAAGAACTGGGATAAGTTACCTTTCAACCATTAAAATATGACATCCGTTTCTCTGAAGCGGAGATAAGTTTAAACAAACGGGCACCGAAGAATTGAGACAACAACATGACTGAACGATTTCAGCAATTACTAAGCTGGCTAAATACCTGTAAATTTTTAGAAAACACCGATTTTACCCAACCTGAACCCGCTTCAAATGACGCCAGTTTTAGACGATATTACCGCATTTCGGTTACTCCGATTTCCGGTCAGTCTTTTACCGTGATTATTATGGATGCCCCTCCTGAACATGAAGATTGTGAACCATTTGTGCGCATCGCGGTGCAGTTAAGTCAGATGGGATTAACCGTGCCCGATGTGTTGGAGAAGGATTTGCGGCAAGGGTTTTTATTGCTAAGAGATCTTGGAAATGACACTTATTTGTCTCAGTTGACGGAACAATCCGCCGAAGCGTTATATCGAGATGCATTGCAAGCGCTAGTGACGTTGCAAGTAAAGGGCAAAGTGGACGCTAAGACGCTGCCTGAATACAGTGTTGATTTACTGAACACAGAGATGAATTTATTCACCGACTGGTTGCTGGCTGAGCATCTCGATATTAGGCTGTCGACATCGGAACAACAACACTGGTTCCAATTGCAGAAACGGTTGAGTGATTCGGCGCGTAATCAACCACAAGCTTATGTGCATCGTGACTATCATAGTCGTAACTTAATGGTGGTGTCTGAAGGCAATCCGGGCATTTTAGATTTTCAGGATGCAGTGAAAGGACCGTTGACGTATGATGCGATTTCGATGTTACGCGATTGCTATATTACTTGGCCTAAAGAGCAGGTTGTTGAGTGGCAGCGTGAATATTTCTTGTTGTTAGCCAAGGCCAATATGGTATCCAAACAGGATTGGTCAGGATTCGTGAAGGCAATGGATCTCATGGGCGTTCAACGCCATTTAAAAGCCTCAGGTATTTTTGCACGTTTGTATCACCGGGATGGTAAAGCAGGGTATTTAAATGACATTCCCACCACTTTGAATTATGTTTTTGAAGTTGGACAACGGTACCCAGAAACCCAATCATTGGTTCGTCTGTTAGAGTCCAAAGTGTTGCCGGCAATGGAAAGAGGGGCTTAGTTTGGAGCATCAATCATTATCCAACTATAAAGCGATCATTCTGGCTGCGGGCAGAGGCAATCGGTTGCGTCCTTTAACCGATGAATTGCCGAAGCCATTGGTAGAGATTCATGGTCAATCTTTGATTGAATATCATCTGCACGCCTTATCTCAAGCAGGGGTTCAACAAGTAGTGATTAACCATGCCTGGTTGGGTCAGATGATTGAAGATAAATTGGGCACGGGAGCATCTTATGAAATGCAAATCACTTATTCTCCCGAACCGGAAGGGGGGTTGGAAACCGCTGGTGGTATTGTGAAAGCCTTGCCACTATTAACCGATGGTAAAAAGCCTTTTTTAGTAGTGAATGGGGATGTGTTTACCGATTTTAATTTTGCTGCATTGGCACAAGTAACCTTACCAAAAGATAGTTTGGCGCATTTAATTCTTGTGCCCACACCTTCCTTTAAAACGCAGGGAGATTTTGGTTTGGATAAAGACGGAAAAGTGATGATTACTGGAGATTATACCTTTTCAGGCATCAGTTTGTTGCACCCTGATTTATTCTCCGGTCTCGAACCAGGTGTTATTCCGTTAGCCCCTGTTTTAAGAGATGCGATGAAAGACGGTCGAGTGACAGGAGAAATCTATTCTGGTCGGTGGGATGACATTGGCACCCTTGAACGTTTAGAGGCTGCACGAGAGAATTACTGAAATTAATTGTTGTGATAGAAAAATTTGACTTGGCTTTTGTCATAGCAAGCGTATATTAATAGATGAAGGAGGTTAAAAACCGACTTTGAAGTTAAAACAAACCTAATTGTTAAATATACATGTACGCTAGGAAAATGAATGAGTCATAAGCATAAAGTTATTATCGAAAAAGTGTTTTCCCACCCAATCGCAAGTAATATTGATTGGAAAAAATTAGCCGCAACATTAGAGCATTTTGGCGCTAAAATTGATGTTTCGAATGCCAATAGAGCCCATATCATTCTAGACGATGCAGAGTTAATTTTAAGTTTGCCGCACCATGCGCATGAACTGACAAGTAAGGAAGATGTAACCAAATTACGCCACTTCTTAGAGGCTCAGGGCATTACGCCTGACAGTTTATAAAAAAGTGCGGATTCTGTTGTAAAAAGGGAAGCTTGCTTCCCTTTTTGTTTTTTGGCGCTACAATACTTTCAGATGGAATAAGGACTGCTTTTGAGGTCCTGGTGTTGATAATAAAGGAAAGAATATGTTGTTTTTAGTTTCTCCCGCTAAGGCACTCGATGAAACGCCCGCGCCGGAACAAATCGAAAAAACATCGTTGGCCTTTGGGCAACAAGCCAAGCAGTTGATGGATGAACTTAAACAGCTTGGACCAGTCGATGTTGCACAACTAATGCATTTGAGTGACAAGTTAGCCGAGTTAAATTATGAGCGATTTCAAGCATGGCAATATCCTTTTGATGACAAACAATCAAAGCAAGCGGCATTGCTGTTCAAAGGAGATGTTTACCAAGGCTTGGAAGCGAGTTCTTTAGCCCCTAAGGAGTTAACTTATTTACAAACGCATTTACGTATTTTGTCTGGTTTATATGGGCTGTTAAAGCCGCTAGATGGTATTTTGCCATATCGTTTGGAAATGGGGACGAAGTTTCAAAATGCTAAAGGCAAAGATTTGTATGCTTTTTGGGATGATCAAATTACAGAATTGTTGAATCAACAATTAGCAGAGCAGAACTGCCATATTGTGGTGAATTTAGCTTCCAATGAATATTTTAAAGCCGTTAAGAAAAAGCAATTGAATGCCGATATTATCACGCCGCAATTTAAAGATTGGAAAAACGGTCAATATAAGATGATCAGTTTTTATGCCAAACGTGCACGTGGACTCATGGCTCGCTATGCGGCGGTCAATCAGGTTGAGCAAGCCGAGGATTTAAAATATTTTGATTATGATGGTTATCAGTTTGCGCCAGATTTATCATCCGAGAAAGACTGGGTGTTTACTCGAAAGCAAACAGATTAGGCTCGATTTACTGGTGTGCTCAGCAAGAGCCTGCTTAATAAAAACCTGCTCAATAAAAACCGCCAGGCCTGGCGGTTTTTCGTGTCAGTTAACCTGATGCGTTGTTTACTGTAAAGTCTGGCTGGAGTCAGCCTCAGAAGAGGCCTCGTTAAAAAGTTGATCAATATCTTCTTTAGTGTAGCGTAAATGAAAATTACAAATTTCATTGTGAATCACGATTTCCCCTTGTTCTTCTAAGATTTTGCGTGCTTCAGCTTCGCCTAAAGATAAGATCATATCATCCACTTTGGATTTGTCCTGCGGACAGTCGTAATTCACTTCCTCTGGTGTGTAAAGTTCAATCACTTCTTCATGAAAGAGTCGGTGCAGTAACGGTTCTGCTTCAAGCTCAATGAGTTCTTCATCGGTGACAGTATCCGTGAGTAAATGGATACGCTCCCAGCCATCTTCATCATGATCATCTGTAGTCGGCATTTTTTGAATCAGAACGCCACCCACGCCTGTGTCATTGGCAGCGAGCCATAATTTGGACGGCTGTTGGTCTGATTGGCTCAAAAACGTTTCAAATGCTTTGGCTATATTGTTTTCTTCGCGCGGCACATAAGACTGGAAAAAGCTTTGCGTTTGCGTGTTTTCCATTGTCACCAAGATTTGTCCATCCCCCAACAACTCATCCAAAGAGGATTGGGTTGTCAATGCGGCGTTGGTTTTTGCCACACCCCGAATCTTCAAATCATGAGTCGCCTCTACTAATAGCAGATTAACCGGACCGCTTCCCTGGACTTGGATTGAGACTTTGCCTAGATGTTTCATGCCATTCGCCAACATAATCGCGATAGCAGTCAATTCACCAAGCACCTTGGTCAGTTCAGGCGTGTAATGACGTTCTGAAATCATTTTTTGCCAGGCCTGGTCAATTTGGAGGTGCTGTCCTCGAATATTCAGGTCTTTAAAAAGGAAGCGTTGAATATGGTCTTGCATAATGATTAATCCTGCTTAAAGAGAGAGTTAACTAAATTGACCTTGCGCTTGTAAGTCGGCATGGTATGAAGAACGTACCATTGGGCCTGATGCAACATGGGTGAACCCCATTTCCATGCCTGCTTGTTCCAGTTGCTTGAATTCTTCTGGAGTCCAGTATCGTTGCACCGCTAAATGGAAATCGGAAGGTTGTAAATATTGTCCCACCGTCAGCATTTCAACATCATGGGCTCGAAGATCACGCATGACTTGTAAAATTTCATCGAAGGTTTCTCCTAATCCCACCATTAAACCGGATTTGGTTTTGGTTTCTGGAACCAATTTTTTAAAACGTTTTAACAGGTCTAAAGATGCTTGGTAATCTGCCCCTGGACGAGCTTCTTCATATAAACGAGGCACCGTTTCTAAATTATGGTTTAGAACATCGGGCGCTTGTTGTGCCAGAATATCCAGCGCCACTGTCAGTCGACCTCTGAAATCAGGCACCAGTGTTTCAATTTGAATATCAGGCATTTTGTCGCGAATGGCTTGTGTACAATTTTTAAAATGCGTTGCGCCACCATCGCGAAGGTCATCACGATCTACCGACGTAATGACTACATAATTTAAATTCATAGCGTGAATGGTTTCTGCCAGATGTCGAGGTTCATCTTGATTTAAAGGGTTGGGGCGACCATGGGTCACATCGCAAAAGGGGCATTTTCGAGTACAAATATGTCCCATAATCATAAACGTCGCGGTGCCATGCCCAAAACATTCTCCGAGGTTTGGGCAGGAAGCTTCTTCGCAGACCGAGTTCAATCCTTGTTCTCGTAAGACTTGTTTCAATTCTTTGACACGACCAATGTGTTTGGCTGAAGGAAGCTTGGCTTTGATCCAGCTGGGTTTCTTCAGCTTAGGTTGCGTAGGGTCTGGGCGGTTTTTCAGCGATTTGGTTTTGTATTCCCCTTTCGACATGGATTCATTGCGCGCTTTCAAACTGTTTTTTTGCAGTCCGGAAATCGAATCGAGAGAAACTTCTTGGTATTGGGGAGTACTCATAAACTGAAAAGCCAAATAAAATAAAGAAGTTATTATAGAGCTTAGTGGGATTTATTCAAGAAACCATCAATAGCAGACGGCTAAAAGATAGCTGAATTAAGGACTGATTTCGGGTTGCAATTGATGACACAATGCTTTTACCAGCGCCGTTTGGCTAGTGTGTAGATCAGGTTGTTGAATAAAGTGGGAGACCTGTGTCATTTGTATTCCTTCTAAGCCGCAAGGTGTAATCCAGCTAAAAGGGGTTAAATCCATATCAAGATTGAGCGCCAATCCATGATAGCTTTTTTGTTTTCTGATTTTGAGTCCTAAAGAGGCGATTTTTTGACCCTCTACATAAACCCCAGGAGCGTCTGGTCGAGCTTGGGCTGAAATGCCTAAACTGCGCAAAAACTCAATAATGGCGTTTTCCATTCGATGCACTAAATCACGAACCCCTAGTTGAGCGCGCTTTAAATCGAGTAGAGCATAGATAATGATTTGGCCTGGGCCATGATAGGTGACTTGCCCGCCACGATCCGTTTGTATAATGGGAATATTTTGTTGCAACGCAAAGGCTTGAAGGTGTTTGGCTTGACCATTTAAACCTTGTGTAAAAACCGGGGGATGTTCCACTACCCAAAGTTCATCAGGTGTGCTGTCGGAGCGTTCATCTGTGAAACGTTGCATCGCTTCCCAGATGGACTCATAAGGCTGTAACCCTAGATATTTGATTTGAAGAGACATTTCAACGTGGCTGTAACAATTTACAATGTCATTAGAACTTCGGGGTGTTGTTTTAATTCACCATAGATATTGTGTAGCTGCTCTAAACTGGTGGCGTGAAAGGTAATATTGACTGAAATAAAGTGTCTACCTTTTGAGTCCTTGATGTAAATATTGTCTCTTGAAGCATCTGGAGCATACTTTTTGGTGATTTCATAGACGGTTTCAACCAGTGTGCCGCTGTTTTTTCCCATGGCTTTCAGTTTGTAATCACACGGAAAATCAATTAACGATTCTTTATCGGGGGTATGTAAATCGACAGTCATAAAAGGATACTCGTTTGTTTATTAAGTTAACTGTTGGATAAACTGTTGTTTGGTTTCTTCGAAATACTGCTGAATTTTTTGCCAGACAGGTCCGGGTTTACCCTGACCGATGAGATGACCATTCAGTTCCGTCACCGGAAGAGCATCTTTGGTTGAGCTGGTCAGCCAGATTTCATCTGCATTTTCTAAGTCGCTTAAAGTTATATCCGTTTCCGAAAGGGGAAGACTATGTTGCTCCGCTAAGGATTGAATGACAGAGCGCGTGATGCCTGGAAGAATACGTGATCCGTTTTTAGGGGTGAATAAAGCATCGTTTTTCACAATAAAAACATTGTTGGAAGTGCCTTCTGCGACCAATCCATCCCGGTCGATAAGAATGGCATCGTCTGCCCCTTGGTTTTTAGCTGCCATCTTCATCATGATGTTTGGCAATAAGGTGATGGCTTTAATGTCACAACGAAGCCAGCGAATATCGTCCAGGGTAACTGCCTTTATGCCTTGATTGATAATGGCTTCTGAAACCGGTTTGAGCTCATTCGTGTAAGCATAAAGTGTTGGCGATAAGCAGTCGGCGGGCAAGTGGTCTCTTTGCATTTGCACACCTCGTGTGACCTGTAAATAAATATACTGGTTTTTCCAAGGATGCATATCGACCAATTTTTGTAACAAGCGCTCCCAAGCATCGTCCTCTAAAGGATTTAGAATAGAAGTGGCCTTTAAGCTGTTTTTGAGTCGCTCCAAGTGGTCTTGAAACGTAAAGAGCTTTTTGCCATAAACAGGGATCACTTCATACACGCCATCCCCAAATAGAAACCCCCGATCTTGAGGAGAAATTTGTGCTTTCTCTATGGGAATGAATTCGCCATTTAAATAGGCTATTTGCCCTGTTTTTTGCATGAAAAATTCCTTAATTAAAGCCCAATAAGATCAAAGAGGCTTTTAAAAAGGAGCTTTATCTGGTCAATGATTTTTTTGAAGAATGAACCTTCTTCAATTTCCGATAAAGCAACCAATGGTCTTTCTTCAATGGTGTCGCCGTTTAAAGTGATAAACAACTTACCGAGTGGTTTTTCTTCAGCAACAGGGGCGATGATTTCAGGCTGAATGGATGACTCAATTTTTAAATTTTTGTATTGACCACGAGGAATGGTGACATAAAGATCATCCGTTAAGCCTAGTCCAACAGAATCTTTTTGACCTTCCCAAATACGTGCATCATTTAAACGTTGTCCATTGTCATACAGTTTATGCGTCTCGAAAAAACGGAACCCGTAGTTCAATAGTTTTTGGCTTTCCTGAATACGTGTTTTGGCACCGTCAGTTCCTAAAACAACGGAAATTAAACGCATATCATCACGTTTTGCTGAAGCGACCAAGCAGTAACCCGCTGACTCGGTATGACCCGTTTTTAACCCATCAACGGAAGGGTCTTGCCAGAGTAATTTATTGCGGTTGTATTGGGTAATGCCGTTAAAGGTAAATTTCTTTTGCGCATACCATTTGTATTCTTCTGGAAACTTAGTGATTAATGCTCTGGCTAAAATCGATAAATCATGAGCCGTTGTATAGTGATCAGGATTTGGTAGACCTGTTGCGTTCATATAGTGAGTGCCGGTCATGCCTAAAGAAGCGGCATACTTATTCATAAGTTCGGCAAAAACTTCTTCACTTCCTGCAATATGTTCTGCAAGCGCAACACTGGCATCATTACCAGACTGGATAACCATTCCCTTGATTAGGTTTTTAACGGAAACCTTTTTACCAACCTCGATAAACATTTTAGAGCCGGGCATTTTCCAAGCCTTAGGAGAAATAGTCACCATGTCATCCAGATGAATGTTTCCATTGGCCAATTCGTTAATGACTACGTATCCTGTCATGATTTTAGTTAAGCTGGCAGGTTCCACGCGCATTTCAGGGTGGCTGCTGGCAATGATTTTGCCACTATTGAAGTCAATCAGAATGTAAGCTTCCGCCGCTGTTTTCGGTGCAGAAGGCACGACATGCGGAATAGGGGCAACGGGTTGCGATTGAACTGTTTTTGCCGCAGAAGGTAACGCGATTGCGAAAAGAGTGAAAAATAAACCTAAAATTTTAATCATTGAGATGCGTCTTTAAATACTATTAATAATGTTAATAATTTAACACACTTCTCTTTAAATCAAAAGAGAGGAAGCGGCATTAAACAGGGCTTAAGGATGGATAAATAATGGAGGAATATGAATAAGCGATATTCCAGTCTTCTAAGATGTTAAAAGTTTTTTATGGGTGTGGATAGACATTAAGATGCCAAAGCTGACCATTAAAGTGACTAGAGAGCTTCCTCCATAACTTAAAAGCGGAAGAGGGAGGCCTACAACAGGTAATAACCCACTGACCATGCCGATGTTGACAAAAACATAGACGAATAATGTCATAACAAGACTGGCTGCCGTCAGTCGTGCAAAGTTTTCCTGTGCTTGCGATGCAATGTAAAGACCACGGCCAATCACAAAAAGATATAACAGTAGTAAGCCTGTGACGCCTATTAATCCGAATTCTTCGGCTAGGACGGAAAAAATAAAATCTGTCGTGCTTTCTGGTAAGAACTCCAAATGTGCCTGAGTGCTTCCCATAAACCCTTTACCTTCGATACCGCCTGATCCAATCGCTATTTTGGATTGAATGATATGATAACCTGTGCCAAGAGGATCCGATTCAGGATCTAAGAAGGTTAAAACTCGCTGTTTTTGATAATCATACATGTAAAAGTTCCAAACGATAGGTAAGCTTGCCGCGACTAGTCCTGTTGCAGATAATATCCATCGCCAGGACAGACCGGCAAAAAACAGGACAAACAACCCGCTCATCGCTATGAGAATAGAGGTTCCCAAGTCTGGTTGAACAATAATTAAACCGGCAATGAGGCCAACAAGGCCTAACCCAATAAGCATTTTTTTATTAGGAGGGGGGAGTGAATCATGGGCAAACAACCAAGCAATCATCATAGGGAGTGCCAGTTTCATAACTTCGGACGGTTGAAAACGGAAGAAGCCAAAATCTAGCCAACGTTTAGCCCCTTTGCCGATATCACCAAACAGCAGAACACTGATGAGCATTAGGGTTCCCACGCCAAAAACCCAAGGCGTGTAAATTTTTAAAATATTCGGTGGGATTTGAGCAAAAACAAGCATTAGAAAGAATGCAAAGCCAACGCGAACAAGGTGACGAGATAACACTTCTTGGTCTGCACCGGACGCGCTGAAAACGATTAAGCTGCCAGTGACGATCAATAGCGCAATTCCTAGCAATAACCAACCATCCAAGTGAAGCGAGACAAGAATGCCTCGATTCTTTCGGTAAACTTTTTCTCTAGCAGGTAAGTCAATTTTCATCTTGTAACTCAGAAAGATAGTATTTAGTAATGTCCACCGCCACCGGGGCTGCTTTTAAAGTCGAGTTTTCAACAATGACACTGATGGCAATCTTTGGCTTCTTGACAGGAGCAAATCCAATGAACAAAGAGTGGTCGCGTAAGCTTTTTTTAATGTTCTCTTCGTCATATTCGCCTTCGTTTAAGCTGAAAACTTGAGCCGTTCCTGTTTTGCCCGCCATTTTGAAAGGAAGGTCTCTGCCGTATTTTCGTGCGGTTCCTCTTGGGCTGTGTAAAACATCCATCATGGCTTTAATCACTTTTTCCCAGTTTTCGATATTCTGAATGGGGATTTGTTCTTTTTTGGTCTGCTCATTGTCTTTGAGCAAGTGTGGCTCAACGATCTCTCCTCGGTTAGCCATAATAGAGATCGCTTTTGCCAATTGTAAAGGCGTGCTTAAAAAATAACCTTGGCCAATGGCGGCAATGATGGTTTCCCCTTTATACCACGTTTGGCCTTTCACGCGGCTCTTCCAGGCTTTAGATGGTAAGATGCCGACGGACTCATTGTATAAATCAATCTTTGTATGGTGACCGAACCCGAAAGGGTAAAGTGAATCATGAATCAGGTCGATTCCCATATTTAAACTAAGCTCGTAAAAATAAGTGTCGCAGGATTGTGCGACAGCATCATTCATGTCAACTAGGCCGTGTCCCTGCCTTTTCCAATCCCGATAACGATGGTCTTTAAACTCAAGAAAGCCAGGGTCGAATATTTTTTTATAGGGAGAAATAATGTTGTTCTCAATGGCGGCTAAGGCGACAAAAGGTTTGATGGTAGAGCCAGGTGGATATTGACCATTGATCACGCGATTAATAAGAGGACGGTTGTGGTCTTTTAAAAGCTCTTGGTATTTCACTTGACTAATACCATCGACAAATAAGTTTGGATCGTATCCGGGCGTACTGACATAGGCGAGTATTTCACCGGTTTTAGGGTCGGTGACAACAACGGCGGCTTTTTTTCCATCCAAATAGTTTTCGATATATTGTTGCAATCGAATGTCGATTGTAAGCTGAATGTTTTTGCCTGGCTTTGCGGGAACACTTTCCAGTTTTTGAATGACGCGACCGCGAGCATTGGTTTCAATCTGTTGTAACCCTGGTGAACCGTGTAATAGAGATTCATAGTATTTTTCGACACCGAGTTTCCCTATGACATCGGTTCCAGCATATTTGGATTCACTTAATTTACTAAACTCTTTTTGGTTGATTTTTCCTACATAGCCAATGGCATGCACCGCTGATTTATTGAAAGGATACATCCGTTTAAGCTTGGCCACCAGTGTAATGCCAGGGAGCTGGTAGCTATGACCAGCAAAGCGTGCCGCTTCTGCTTCTGAAAGTGTGTAAGGTAAATACAAAGGACGGTACTTACTAGTCACTTTGAGTCGATCAAAGAAGCGGGTAAGGCGTTCTTCAGAAAGGTTGGGGAGTAAGTCTTGAAGAGTTGAGAAGCTGTCTTGAATATTTTCTATTTTATCTTTGGAAAACTTTAAAACGAATACAGGTTGATTGTCAGCCAATAAAACATGGTTTCGGTCAAAAATTCGGCCTCGGACCGGTGGAATGGCTTCCACTGAAATTCGGTTTCCCTCAGACATGGAATGATAATGCTTATATCCAACCCACTGAAGATAACTCATCCGAACCCAAAGAAGAGAGAAGAAAATAAGTGCGAGTGCTAACGCAAAGTAAATTCGATTGCGAAAAAGCCTTTTTTGAAAAAAGATTTCGCTTTCAGTTTGATAGCGGTGTTTATTTCTCATACTCATTAACTAAAGACGGAGCGGTGAGTCAATTGATGCATGATTTGAGTTAGTACGGGCCAGATAAGAATGGCTAGTAATGGTTCAACCCAGTAATACAGCACGGCATTTCCGACTAAGACGGGGTGGAATATAAACCAGCTCATAATTTGGAATAAGATGAAGTAACTGCCGACAATGATGGATTGCTGCCAGAGAGGGTAGCCTTTAAACCTTAATCGTGAGCGTAGCATTAAGAAAGTGATGGTCACAAAAATTAAACTATGGGAGCCTAATGGGGTATTCATTGACGCATCAAATAGCAGACCTAGCGCAAAAGCTGAAAACAAGTGAGTCTGATTGAGGATTTGGGTCGACCAGAACAATAAAATTAACAGGGTAAGATAAGGCACGAAATTGATGTTAAAGCTTAAAATCATCATGCTATCAATCACAACGGAAACAAAGTAACTGAATATAAACAGCCATTTAATGTCCGAAAACCGCAGAGAGAAAACCTTATCGGACATGGTTATCACGCTCCGTTTTTTTAGACAAGATAAGTACCTTTTGAGACAGATTTAGATCTGCGACAGGCCGAGCAAAAATTTCATAATAAGGTTCACCTTTTAGAAGGTTTACTTGCCTCACCGTGGCAACAGGGTGTCCTTCCGGAAAAACATCTCCCAACCCAGATGTTTCAAGTAAGTCGCCTTCTTTGATGGAGCTAGAGTTTGGAATGAACATCAATGAAAGTTGATTGTGGCCTAAACCGTTAAGAATACCGCGTTGACCCGTTCGTTGAATTCTTACAGGCACTTGGATGTCAGGGTCTGTAATTAATTGAACGCGTGAAGATGACGGCGTCAAGGAGGTGATTTGTCCTATTAATCCTTTAGCATCAATCACAGTTTGATTGATTTTGACCCCATCTAGAGAACCCTTGTTTAACGTGTAGAATTGCGCTAGAGGTGTTTCGCTATAGGAGCTTACGTTGGCAATTTGAACGCTGGAAGAACTCATTTGACTGGCTGTTCCCAATAAACGGTTTAAGCGGTTAATCTCAAGTTTGAGCTTGCCCATTTGCTGCTGTTGTGCCTTGAGAAGTAAGTTTTCCGTTTCCAGTTGCTGGTTGCGCATTTGTAACTGGTTGATGGTGGTGTAGTCCTGTTGCATCCAATTATAGATGTCTAGAGGCAGAGTAGCCGTTCGTTCAATCGGATCGATTGTCGTGAGTAACACGTTACGAAAATTGGAAAGTAAATGGCTGTAATGATCCATTACCATTAATGCGATACTCAGGATAAAAAATAAAAGGAATTGTGTTCCTTCTTTTTGGGGTGAGGTCGTGCTGAGGTTAATAGCTAAGCCCTCCTGTGGTAGGAAGGCTTGTTATTCTTTTGAAAAAGGTAGAACCATTCATTTTAGTCAAAAGAAAAGACATCAATTCCTTTTTCATCCATAAGCTCTAATGCACGACCACCTCCGCGAGCAACACAGGTTAGAGGGTCATCAGCAATGATAACCGGAACACCAGTTTCTTCAGAAAGCATAATATTGATGTTGCGTAATAGAGCGCCCCCACCTGTTAAAACGATACCATGTTCAGCAATATCAGCTCCCAATTCCGGTGGCGTGTGCTCTAAGGCCGTTCTAACCGCACTGACGATTGCAGAAAGTGGCTCTTGTAAGGCTTCTAAAATCTCGTTGCTGTTAAGTGTGAAGCGACGAGGAACAGATTCAGCAATGTTTGCACCGTGAACTTCAAGTGTGTCTGGTTCAATTTCATGGTAAGCCGTTCCGATCTCTTTTTTAATTTTTTCAGCCGTTGCTTCCCCAATCACCATGCCGTAATTGCGACGAACATATTTGATAATGGCATCATCAAAGCGATCGCCTCCGACTTTAACAGAATCTGACCAAACAATACCGTTTAGTGACAGTGTCGCAACCTCTGTGGTACCACCCCCGATATCAACAACCATAGACCCTGTTGCTTCACTTACTGGCATCCCTGCACCGATGGCCGCCGCCATCGGTTCTTCAATAAGGTAAACTTCTCGGGCACCTGCGCCGGCAGCTGATTCACGAATTGCACGACGTTCTACTTGCGTTGAACCGCAAGGAACACAGACAAGCACGCGAGGACTTGGTTGGAAAAAACGTGCTTCATGCACTTTGCGGATAAAGGACTGAAGCATTTTTTCAGTCACTTCAAAATCAGCGATCACGCCATCTTTCATCGGGCGAATGGTTTGAATTTTTTGGTTTTCTTTCCCCAACATTCTTTTGGCGCCTTCCCCAACCGCAACAATAGAGCGAGAGTTTGACCCCTGGCGGTTATTCATAATCGCAACAACAGACGGCTCATTTAGAACCATGCCTTTGCCGCGAACGTAAATAAGAGTGTTCGCTGTTCCTAGGTCAATAGAAAGGTCGTTAGAAAAGAGTCCGATGATTTTACGAAACATTGAGGTTAGTCCTTAAAAATAGCTGATTTTAGTGGTTTCGAACAAAGTTCAAGCCGTAATCTGAAATTGAGATAACGCAATTGCCTTTTTACTTAATCCAAACTTCAAATGAATTTAATACGCTTTATTAAATTCTTGGTTATTCAAATCGGGAAAAATACCCAGAAAAATAACTAAAACATTTTATATCAAACTGGGGGTGAAAAGTCATCTATTTGCACCCAGAAATTTCATATAAACAGATGACGTCTCCTTATGGCTGAATCTTTATCTTAAAATTGATGCGGGTTTTTGTTGTTAAAGGTAAATGCAGAGGTTTTTTTAATCATTGTCTCTTTTTGAAAATAGCGAAATGTGGTAACTTAATAAGGTTTTAAATTTTTTAACTGGAGAGTTCCCGTGTCTTTAGAAAAAACTGAAGTCGATACGATTTCACGTCTTGCTGCTATTTCGGTTGATGCCTCAGAAGTCGATCAATTGACGGCTAAAATTTCTAATGTTCTTGATCTTTTTCAACGAATGGAAGCGGTGGATACAACAAATGTAGAGCCGATGTCTCATCCCTTGGATCAGGTTCAGAGATTAAGAGAGGATGTTGTGACTGAAACCGATCATCACGAAGAGTATCAAAAATTAGCACCCGCAGCCGAAAATGGCATGTATTTGGTGCCGCAAGTAATTGATTAAGAGACAGAGACGAACATAGATGCATACTTTATCTGTTAAGGAAATGAGCGAAAAGCTCCGAAATAAAGAAATTACCAGTGTTGCGTTGACGCAACATTATTTAGACCGTATTGATCAATATGACGGAGAGTTGAATGCCTACGTTACGGTCACACCGGAATTGGCAATGGAAATGGCCAGACAGGCCGATCAGATGATTGCTGAAGGCAAGGGCGGCTTGTTAACTGGAATACCGGTGGCGCACAAGGATATCTTTTGTACGTTGGATGTGAAAACCACGTGTGGTTCGA
Source organism: Hydrogenovibrio crunogenus (assembly GCF_004786015.1). NCBI lineage: Bacteria > Pseudomonadati > Pseudomonadota > Gammaproteobacteria > Thiotrichales > Piscirickettsiaceae > Hydrogenovibrio > Hydrogenovibrio crunogenus. Next base: position 1,791,128 of record NZ_CP032096.1, on the reverse strand, counting down.
AAATGTTGGACAATTTTATTGCGCCTTACGATGCCAAAGTGGTTGAAGCTTCTCGAGCATTGGGAATGCCTATTTTAGGGAAGACCAATATGGATGAGTTTGCCATGGGGTCGTCTTCAGAAAGCAGTTATTATGGGGCGACCAAAAATCCTTGGGATTTGAAAGCGGTCCCTGGCGGTTCTTCTGGTGGGTCGGCTGCGGTGATTGCGGCTGGCTTGGCTCCTTTGGCAACTGGCTCCGATACGGGAGGCTCTATTCGTCAACCGGCTTCTTTCTGTGGCATAACTGGAATTAAGCCGACTTATGGTGCGGTATCCCGTTACGGTATGATTGCTTATGCCTCTAGTTTTGACCAAGGGGGACCAATGACGCGCTCTGCAGAAGAGTCCGCTTGGTTGTTGGATGTTATGGCCGGATTTGATGAGCGAGATTCAACCAGTCTTGAGCAACCTAAGCAAGACTATGTATCCGCTTTAAGTAATGACATTAAAGGCTTAAAAGTAGGCGTGCCAGCAGAGTACTTTGAAGAAGGATTGGATGACGGGGTTGCAACCACTGTTCGTGCTGCCATTGCTGAGCTTGAGAAACTGGGCGCTGAAATTGTCGAGGTCAGTTTGCCGAATAAAGATTTGGCTGTGCCCGCGTATTATGTCCTAGCACCAGCAGAAGCCTCATCTAACTTGTCGCGTTTTGACGGTGTGCGTTATGGTTATCGGTGCGAGAATCCAACAGATTTGAATGATTTATACACACGCTCTCGTTCAGAAGGATTTGGCGCCGAAGTGAAACGCCGAATTATGGTGGGGGCTTATGCTTTGTCTGCCGGTTATTACGATGCCTATTATTTGAAAGCGCAAAAGTTACGCCGAATGGTTCGGGACGATTTTGTTAACGCATTCGAACAATGTGATGTGATTGTTGGACCGGTTGCACCTACACCGGCTTTCAATATCGGAGAAAAATCTGATGATCCGGTCAGTATGTATTTAGCGGATCTTTATACGATTCCTGTTAATTTGGCAGGGATGCCTGCTATGTCTGTTCCAGCCGGTTTCTCAAATGGTCGACCTGTCGGTCTTCACTTAGTCGGGCCTTATCACAGTGAGGCGAAGTTGCTGAATGTCGCACATCAATATCAGCAAGTGACAAATTGGCATCAGAAAATGCCAGAAAGCTATCAATAAGTGGAGAGAGATAAGATGACTTGGGAAGTTGTAATTGGTTTAGAGATTCATGCTCAGTTAACCACCAAAACAAAGATTTTTTCAGGCTCCTCCATTGATTATGGAGCGGCGCCGAATACACAGGCAAACCTGCTGGATCTTGGAATGCCAGGGCAGTTACCTGTGTTAAACAAGGCCGTCATTCCGAAGGCAATCAAACTGGGCTTGGCTTTGGGTGCAGAGATTGGGCGTCGTTCAGTATTTGACCGAAAAAATTATTTCTATCCAGATTTACCGAAAGGGTATCAGACGTCACAATTTTCGTTTCCGATTGTCGATAAAGGCGGTGTGGTCGAGATTGAAGTGGATGGTGAAATCAAAAAGATTGGCGTTACTCGTGCGCATTTGGAAGAAGATGCCGGGAAGTCCATTCACGATGCTTTTCCTGGGCAAACCGGGATTGATTTGAATCGTGCCGGAACTCCCTTATTGGAAATCGTTTCGGAACCGGATATGCGTTCTGCAAAAGAAGCTGTGGCGTATGCGAAAAAAATGCATGAACTGGTACAGTATTTAGGTATCTGTGACGGCAATATGCAAGAAGGCTCTTTCCGTGTGGATTCGAATGTATCGATTCACAAGCCTGGTACGCCTTTTGGAACGCGTGCTGAATTGAAAAACATCAACTCTTTTAAGTTTATTGAGCAAGCTATTGAGCTTGAAATTGAGCGTCAGATAGAGGTGTTGGAGTCGGGTGGTCAAGTAGTTCAAGAAACCCGTTTATATGATGCAGAAAAAAATGAAACCCGTTCCATGCGAGAAAAAGAAGAAGCCAACGATTATCGTTACTTTCCTTGTCCAGATTTATTGCCGGTGGTTATTACAGAGGAAGACATTGAAGCGATACGTGCGGAAATGCCGGAAATGCCCGACGCGAAAAGAAACCGTTATGTCGCCGATTTTGGCTTGTCGGACTATGATGCCGCTTTCTTGACGGGATCTCGTGCGATGGCTGAGTATTTTGAAGCCGTTGTTGCGGAAACGAAAGAAGCCAAGCTGTCTGCTAACTGGGTCATGGGAGAATTGTCTAAATCTTTGAATCAAAAAGGCGTCGATATTTCGGATTCTCCTGTTTCAGCACAAATGTTGGCCGGGTTGATTGAGCGCATTCAAGACAATACGATTTCAGGTAAAATTGCCAAGCAGGTATTTGATGCTATGTGGTCTGGAGAAGGGACTGCAGATGAGGTCATTGAGCAAAAAGGCTTGAAGCAGATTACAGATTCATCAGCCATTGAAGCCTTAGTGGATGAGGTTTTGGCTAATAATGCCGCACAAGTGGAAGCCTATAAAGGCGGACAAGAAAAAATGTTCGGCTTCTTTGTCGGTCAAGTGATGAAAGCTTCACAGGGTCAAGCGAATCCGGCACAAGTTAATCAGGTTCTGAAAGATAAGTTGAAATAATGAGCTTGTTTGAAAAGCGGTCAGCAGGTCTGGTCGTTTTTTAGATTGTGAAGCAATTGTGACTTGTCGAAAAATTTACTTGAAAGTCTATAAAAAAACCTTATATTAATCATTAGCAATAGTTGATGAGACTAGCGTCTTACTGCATTACCTAATTAAAGTCGTTTTGACGAACCATTGGAGGTTTAAATTAAATGAAACGAATTGGTTTATTTTTATTAACAAACATCGCGGTTTTGGCTGTGGCCATGATTACGATGAATCTTTTGGGTGTGGGCAGCTACATGCAAGGGACTAGCCTTGATTTAGGGAATTTGTTTGCCTTTGCCGCAATCATTGGGTTTGCGGGCTCTTTTGTTTCTCTTGCCATGTCTAAATGGCTGGCAAAAATGTCCGTGGGCGCTCAAGTGATTAAACAGCCACGTAATGCGGATGAGCAATGGTTGGTAGAAACTGTGCGTCGTCAGGCTGAAAAAGCCGGTATTGGTATGCCGGAAGTTGCAATTTATGAAGGGGCTGAACCCAACGCGTTTGCAACCGGGATGACGAAGAACTCTGCCTTGGTTGCCGTGTCTACGGGGTTGCTACGTCATATGCGTCAAAACGAAGTTGAAGCGGTTCTAGGTCATGAGGTTGCTCATATTGCAAATGGTGATATGGTGACGATGGCTTTATTGCAAGGGGTTGTGAACACTTTCGTTATTTTCTTCGCAAAGATTGTCGCTTATGTCGTGGATCGTGTTGTGTTGAAAAACGAAAGCGAAGGGCACAGTATTGCTTTTATTGTTGTTGATATCGTGGCGCAGATCTTATTTGGCATTTTAGCGAGTATGATTACGATGTGGTTCTCACGTAAGCGTGAATTCCATGCCGATAATGGCGGTGCGTACCTTGCAGGTAAAGAAAATATGATTGCTGCATTACAACGTTTACAAACGATGCAGCCAGGTGAATTGCCTGATCAAATGGCGGCATTTGGGATTTCGGCAAGACCGTCTAACATTGGCGACCTATTCCGTTCCCATCCACCTTTGGAAAAGCGTATTGAAGCATTACGTGCGACAACGCAAGACCAGCTTAAAGTTGCTTAATTAGCGTTTTTATCTGATTAAGAAAATAAAAGCCCCATTATCGGGGCTTTTTTTATGCCTGGAGAAATGTAAAAACGACCAGGCCTGGCCATTTTTAATATTTAAGAAGGAGGATTTAAGTGGGCATTCGCTTCTGCTTGGATGCGTTTGATCATATGATAAAGCCCTGTGGAGCGATTGGCGGAAAGGTGTTGTAATAACCCAATCTCACCTAAGAAATCCAACGGAGCTGTTGCAATTTCTTGAGGGGTTCGACCATTGTATATTTTAAGCAATAAGGCAATTAACCCCGAGACAATGGCTGCATCGGACATAGCTTCCATATAAAGAATGCCATCTTGTTCTTCGATATGAATCCAAACCTGAGATTGGCAGCCATGAATACGGTTGTCTTCCGTTTTATATTCTTCAGGCATGTTCTGAAGTTGCTTGCCCATATCGATTAAATATTTATAGCGGTCTTTCCAGTTATCAAAATGGGTAAAGCGTTTCACCAAATCTGCCTGTACTTCAGATAAGGTTTTTTCAGCCGGTGCGTAATTCATAGTGCTCCACATCAATTCGATTCAATGCTTTATTTTAACAAAAAAAAATTATTTTCGGAGTGAGAAGCCTATCTAGGCAAAGGAATTGTTTGATAAGAGGGTTTCTAGCGCAAAATGTATTCAATTGGCACTTGAATAGTTTTCGGCTTTTGACGCATCTCTTTTGGAAATGGCGTGTATTGATACGCCATGGTGTGACGTATGATGTTTAAAGTCGCTTCATTTAAACTTTCGAAATGAGCTGGTTTAACAATCGACAGATTTGAGATGTGCCCATCCGGGTGAAGTGTAAACTGTAATGTTACTTCGCCTTGTTGGTGACGACGTTTGGCTCTTTTCGGATAATGGTTTTGAGCCAGTGTAGCTAAATAGCGTGCCAGTTTGTTGATGTATAACGCTTCAGCGTTGATTTGCTCAGCCATGGAATAAGGGTTCGGTCGACGTCGCTCTTTTTTAATGGCCGGTTGTTTGGTAACAGTTGTGTCAACCGGTTGCGATTCCAGTTTGGGTTCAGGCTTGGGTTCAGGCTTGGGTTCAGGCTTGGGTTCAGGCTTGGGTTCAGGCTTGGGTTCAGGCTTGGGTTCAGGCTTGGGTTCAGGCTTGGGTTCAGGCTTGGGTTCAGGCTTGGGTTCAGGCTTGGGTTCAGGCTTGGGTTCAGGCTTGGGTTCAGGCTTGGGTTCAGGCTTGGGTTCAGGCTTGGGTTCAGGCTTGGGTTCAGGCTTGGGTTCAGGCTTGGGTTCAGGCTTGGGTTCAGGCTTGGGTTCAGGCTTGGGTTCAGGCTTGGGTTCAGGCTTGGGTTCAGGCTTGGGTTCAGGCTTGGGTTCAGGCTTGGGTTCAGGCTTAGGTTCAGGCTTAGGTTCAGGCTTAGGTTCAGGCTTAGGTTCAGGCTTAGGTTCAGGCTTAGGTTCAGGTTGTGCAACGAACATGGCCGTGGTTACAGCAACGGGCATCAATTGGCTGCTTTGTTGTTGTGACTGAAACGTATGCCAAAGAAAAAAACCGATGATACTGTAAATACTTGCCGTAATGCCGAAAGCCAGCACGCCTGGTTTATCCATTCTGCTTCCTTGTCAGAATGTTTAAGTTGCTTAAATGGTGTTTTTTCATTAGGTCTATGAGATTGGTGAAGTGTCCAAATTCGGCTTTTTGATCCACACGTATTTCGATGGCGTCATCTGGGTTTAGGTGTCGAAGTTCAAGATTGAGTGCTTCAAGTGTTGTTGTTTGATCGTTCAGAAACAGTTGGTTGTCTGCATTGATAGCAATGCGAAGCGAGACGTCATTGTCTGGCTTATAGGTGCTGGTTTGTTTGGTTTCAGGTAATTCTATATTCAGTTTGTCTTGAACGATGAAGCTAGCAGAGGTCAACACGATGGCTAATAAAACCAGCATGACATCAATCATCGGAATAACATTGATTTGATCAAATCGTTTCATAAGACTGTGGTTCCAGGAAAAAGCATTTTAAGAGTGCGAAGAGGCCGATTTTTTTTGATGTGCTTGATATTCAAGTTCAATCACATCGACTTTTCGTAACAAGCCGTTGTAGATAATAATGCTTGGAATTGCCAGTGCAATGCCTCCTGCGGTTGCTTTTAGGGCGAGTGCTAATCCCATCATGATTTGTCCAGTCTCAATCTGGTTGTTAAGCCCTAATTCATAAAAGGTTACCAAAATACCAAGTACGGTTCCTAATAAGCCCACATAAGGAGCATTGGAGCCAATGCTGGCTATGGTTGTTAAGTTGTTTGTGCTGGCCACTTTCAGCGCTTCCAAACTGTCATATTGATTGAGTTCTATGCGTGAGAAAAACAGCTTACGCTCAATGGCTAGCCAAACCATAATAAAGCTCATCAAGCCTAATAGGCTGAAAACGGTGATGTCTAAGTACAGTTTTAAAAATTCCATAATGTTTGCCAATTTGCCATGTAAGGTACGTGAATTAAGCCCATCATTATAAAGTAAATTACTGGGCATATTTTTGAGAAAACTTGAAGTTTACAAACACTGTTATTTTAATGAAAAACACTAATGGCAGTGTAAAGGGGCTTTGACTATAATAGTGCCCCACTAGATTATTTAAAATGATGGGTGCAGATTTTGGCTTGTTTTTGTGTGTGATTGAAAACAGCGTATCGAGCAGTACGAAGGATAAAAGGAAAATATTATGAGTGCAATGGGACGTCGTGACTTGTTAAAAGGGATGTTTGGGGTGTCGGTCGGGATGGTCGGAATGTCGGCTTTAAATCCTTTATATGCTAATGGACTGGCTGAGTTTAAAGGCCCTGCAGTACCGGATGTAGATGCAGTAAAGGTCAGTGACCGCTGTTATTATATTCCAGCAATGGGATCCGAGCCGACACCGGATAATTTCGGTATGTTTAGTAACCCTGGGTTTGTTGTGACATCTGAAGGTGTGGTTGTCATTGATACGGGTAGTTCTGTTCAAATCGGTGAAATGGTTTTGCGCCAAATCAAAAAAGTAACAGATAAACCGGTTATTAAAGTAATTAACACGCATTATCATGGGGATCACTGGTTAGGAAACCATGCGTTTGTTGCGGCCAATCCTGATGTTGATATTTACTCGCATCCGGCTTGTCAGAAAGTGCTGAAATCAGGTCAGGATAAGTTTTGGTTTAACTTTATGCAGACCAATACCGATAATAAAATTACCGGAACGGTTATTACCCTACCAACTAAATCATTAAGCGGAGGGGAAACCATTAAAGTGGGGGATACGACGTTAAAGATTCACCACTTTGGTAAAGTGCATACCGAGTCGGATATTGCGATTGAAGTTGTTGACGACAAGACGATGTATATGGGGGACATGGTAATGCGCCGTGTTGCTAATATGGCCGATGGCTCTTTTGTTGGGTCGATTAAAGCGTTAAGTGCCGTTGAAAAAATGCCAATTGACAACTTTATTCCGATGCATGGTAAGCATGAAGATGTTCAGCTGATTAAAGATGGTAAAGACTTTATGGATATCATTTATACAAAAGCCGGTGAATATTATGAAGAAGGGCTGTCTGATTTTGAAATGAAACCTAAGATTATGGCAGAACCATTTATGAAAGAAGTTGCGAGTCAATGGCCAGGCTATGAATCCACAATTGGTAAGTTTGTGGTGGTCGCTATTCAAGAATATGAAAAGAATTTATTTTAAAACTTGAGTAAATTGGCTTGAATATTAAAAAACCGACTTTATTCAGTCGGTTTTTTTATGTCTTGAGTTTGATTTTTACGCTAAAAAATCCAATACTTTATCTAGTCCGCCACGATTGATGGCGACATCTGATTGCGTCTGTACTTTCGGTTTGGCATGGTAAGCGATGCTTAAGCCCGCCTCATTCATCATCAGCAAGTCATTGGCACCATCTCCAATGGCGATGGTTTGATTCAAGCTGATGCCTAGTTCGTTGCAAATTTCTTGTAAAAAAGCCGCCTTGGCTTCAGCACCAACAATGTCACCTTGGATTTTTCCTGTTAAACATCCTTCTGCTTCATCAAGAATGTTGGCTCTTGCATAGTCGAGTTCCAGTTGTTTTTTCAAACGATCGGTGAAAAAAGTGAACCCTCCAGAAACCAAAGCAAAGGCAATATTTTTTTCTTTCAACCCTGCAATCCAAGTTTCGGCCCCTGGGTTTAGAAATAGCCGTTCATCAAACACTTTTTGCAATGCTGAGGTATTCAAGCCTTTGAGTAAGGCAACGCGTTTAGTCAAAGAAGATTCAAAATTAAGCTCTCCCCGCATCGCTGCTTCGGTAATTTCCGATACCTGAGGTTTTAAATCCATCATGTCGGCGATTTCGTCAACACACTCAATGCCGATAAGGGTTGAATCCATATCGCTGATGAGGAGCTTAATGTCGCCAGCATTAAAATGCTCAGGTAGGATATTCATGTCGATGGACAACTTTTCCGACAACTCAGCAATTTTTTCGGCAGAACATTCGTCTACGGTCACGCGAAAATGGTTGTCTACTTTTTCGGGAACCGCTAGGGCACGCTTGATTTGATTGCTTTGTTCGAAGGTTAAAGCGTTTTCATGAATAATAATTGTCGTCATTGAGCGGATTCCATTTTTTGAGAGGGCACTATTTTAGTCTTTGAAATCAAATCCTGCAAAGTTTGCTTTTGTGGGGAGAGAAAAAGTCCAATCCAGCCAATAGGGAAAAGTAAGATTCCTGTAATAAATCTCAGGTTGGCATTATGTCGTGTCATGATGTAATTGTCTTGACGAATCAATCTTAAATGCCACACTCTTAAGCCTGGTGTTTGTCCATTTAAAACCCAGAAATAGGTGAGGTAAACATAAGTGATGGCCAATAAATACACTTGGAATGCCAATAACGCAGTCGGTCTTTCTTGGAAACCTGGGCCTTGCCATAGGACGAACGGCAGGGTTGCAATGAACCAGACAGCGCATAGTAATAATAGATCGTAAAGGAACGCAAAGAGGATTTTAAAAGCTTGCATAGAACTAAATTGAAAACTCTGTTTTGGGTAAAGGTAGAATAATAATCTATTTGAGTGGTTTTCTCAGTAAGATATAAAGAATTTCGTAATGAATTGAGGTGTGTTATGAATCTTCAAGATGACGGACTTTCATGGATTTGGCTCTTGAGTGGAGGGGTGCTCTATTTTCTGGCTATGGTTTGGAGTTTAAAAACGGCACCTTGGCATAAAGTTCTGGATAAAGAGTCGCAACATGTTTTTCTTGGCGCAACCGTCATTGTCTTTCTTTTATGGAATTCTGGCGCTTCTATTGGTAGCGGATTAACGTTTCATTTGTTGATGGCCGCTCTAATCACCTTAATGTTTGGCGCACAATTTGCGATGATTTCGATGAGTTTTGCCTTGTTGGGCGTAACCGTTTTAGGGAATGCTGGGGAGTTGGCTTTTGGGCTTAATGCTGTTTTGATGGGAGTGATTCCGATACTTGTTGTTTGGTGGATTGCCATTTGGTCCTATCGTTATCTGGAGCGCAATTTCTTTGTCTTTATCCTGTTAAATGGATTTTTGGCTGCCGGTATCGCGTCGATTGTGACGTTGGCATTGTCAGCTGTTGTGATGACATGGAGCGGTGTTCAGTCGATTGAAACGCTTGAACAGTCTTTTATTCCTTATATTCCTTTGATGGCTATACCGGAAGGCTTTGTGAATGCAATGTTGCTGTTGGCTTTAGTGTTGATGAAGCCGGAATGGGTCAGCTGTTTTACCGATGAACAGTACTTAAACGGAAAGTGAAACGATAGACATAAAAAAACCGCCAGGCCTGGCGGTTTTTTCAGCAATGATGAATAGAATTATTTAATCCAAGCAGGTTTTAAGTCTGCATATTCTTTCATTTGGTGAACTTCTGCTTTAGCTGTCTTAAGGGCTTCATTCGCATATTTCATAGCGGCTTTGTCATCCCCTTTTTTCTTAGCTGCTTCAGCTTTAGCGATGTAGTGGTCAACATAAGCTTTTTTCATTTTCTTCTGTTTCCAAACATAACCATTTTTCTTAGCAATAGCATGGGTAGAAGTTGCTTCAGAAATAACGCTATCATAAGATGAAGCGGATTTTGATTGGTTACTTGAACATGCGCCTAAAGACAAAGTTGCAATAACAGCAGCACTCACTAGTAATTTTTTCATGTATATCCTCCAAGTTGAATAAGCTTATTTTATTAAAATTCTTAAGCCTGGACTTATTCTAATCATATTCTCGCACGAATAAAAGTTAAAAAACGTAGTTTTTATATCGTTTTTTTACAAATTTCGTATGGGTGTATAACTTATTAAGTTTACCCAGACGCTGTCAATCCTTATAATGTACACTATCAAGTTAAAAATCGTATTTTATTTAGGTTTTTTATTTAAAAAACGTTTCTAACACAATGTTTTTATTTAAAAAGTTAGAAATTTATTTGTTTTGACCTCAGGCGAACAAAAAATACTAATTGACCTATAAATTTTATAAAAGGTAGAAGAATATGCGCATCCTGCAAGAAGCCCTTACTTTTGATGATGTTTTATTGGTGCCAGCACACTCGAATGTGTTGCCATCAGATGTTTCATTAAAAACTCGTCTGACTCGTAATATTGAATTGAATATCCCATTTGTATCGGCTGCCATGGACACGGTGACAGAAGCGCGCTTAGCCATCTCAATGGCACAGGAAGGTGGTATCGGTATTGTTCATAAGAATATGACAATCGATGAACAAGCAGATGTGGTGACTAAAGTTAAAAAATATGAGCACGGCGTGGTTTTAGAACCGATTACAGTTCAAGTGAACGACACGGTTCAAGAAGTATTGGAAAAAACCAAGCAAAATCGAGTGTCTTCTGCGCCAGTCATGGACGGCGATGATCTGGTCGGAATCGTGACCAGTCGTGATTTAAGATATTTGGTTGACTTAGCACAGCCTGTTTCTCAGATTATGACGCCGAAAGACCGTTTAGTGACGGTTAAGGAAAAGGTAAAGCGTGAAGAAGTTTTAGAGTTATTACATCAACATCGTTTAGAGCGTTTATTAGTGGTGGATGATAACTTTAAGTTAAAAGGCATGATTACTGTTAAAGACATGGAAAAATCATCTGAGCATCCTTATGCGGCTAAAGATTCTAATGGCCGTTTGCGTGTGGGTGCTGCAGTTGGAACAGGTGCTGAAACGTATGATCGTGTGGCGGCTTTAGTGAAGGCTGGTGTTGATGTCATTATTGTCGATACAGCCCATGGTCACTCACAAGGCGTACTCGATAAAGTGAAATGGGTGAAAGACAATTATCCTCAAATTGATGTTGTTGGCGGGAACATTGCGACAGCAGAAGCTGCTTTAGATTTGGTTAAAGCGGGTGCGGATGCGGTTAAAGTCGGGATTGGGCCTGGGTCGATCTGTACAACGCGTATTGTTTCGGGGGTTGGGGTTCCTCAATTGACTGCCATTTCCAACGTTGCAGAAGCATTGAAAGACAAAGGCATTCCATTAATTGCAGATGGCGGGATTCGTTTCTCAGGTGATGTGGCAAAAGCCCTTGTATCTGGTGCATCAGCCGTGATGTTAGGCAGTATGTTCGCAGGAACTGAAGAGTCTCCAGGTGAGGTGGAATACTACCAAGGTCGTGCCTATAAGTCATACCGTGGTATGGGATCTTTAGGTGCTATGTCACAGAAACAAGGGTCTTCAGATCGTTATTTCCAATCATCCAACGCGGCAGATAAACTGGTTCCAGAAGGTATTGAAGGGCGAGTCGCTTATAAAGGACCTTTGGCACCTATTATTCACCAGTTGGTAGGTGGTATCCGATCCAGTATGGGGTATACCGGTTGTAAGGACATTAAAGAGTTTAATACCAAACCTTCTTTTGTTCGTGTATCCGGAGCGGGCATGGCAGAAAGTCATGTACACAATGTTCAGATTGTTAAGGAAGCACCTAACTACCGAGTCTAATAGATTATTCGACTCAAATTTTTACGACAAGAAACACGATTACTTTATTTTTACTGGATAACTTATGTCACAAAACAACATTCATGAACATCGCATTTTAATTCTAGACTTTGGATCTCAATACACACAGTTGATCGCTCGACGTATTCGAGAAATCGGGGTGTATTGTGAAGTAGAGCCATGGGATATTGATGTTGAGGATATTGTCAAGTTTGGCGCAAGAGGTATTATTTTATCTGGTGGTCCAGAAACCGTCACAGGTAACGATGCTCCAGTTGCGCCCACAGAAGTGTTTGAGTTAGGTGTACCTGTCCTAGGGATTTGCTACGGTATGCAAACCATGGCTGAGCAGTTAGGCGGGAAAGTGATTAATGCTACTGAACATGAATATGGTTATGCTCAAGTTCGAGCTCACGGACATACTAAGTTATTAAAAGATATTGAAGACCATGTTACACCGGAAGGTTATGGCATGTTGGATGTTTGGATGTCTCATGGTGACCGTGTGGATGTACTGCCAGAAGGGTTTAAATTGATGGCTTCAACAGGCAATTGCCCGATTGCCGGTATGGCTAATGAAGAAAAAGACTTTTATGGTATTCAATTTCATCCGGAAGTCACTCATACCACACAAGGCCAACGCATGATTGAACGTTTTGTGGTTGACCTGTGTGGTTGTGAAAAACTTTGGACAACTGAAAACATCATTGATGACAGCATTGCGCGTATTCGCCAACAAGTGGGGTCTGATGAAGTGTTGCTAGGACTGTCTGGTGGCGTGGACTCTTCGGTGGTGGCCGCCTTGTTGCATAAGGCGATTGGTAAGCAATTGACGTGTGTTTTTGTCGATCACGGTCTGTTACGTCATAAAGAGGGCGATCAGGTGATGTCCATGTTTGCTGAGAATATGGGGATTAAGGTGATTCGTGTGGATGCGGAAGATTATTTTATGAACGCATTGGCCGGAGAAGCGGATCCTGAGAAGAAGCGTAAGATTATTGGGCATGCATTTATTGAAATGTTTGATCAAGAATCGGCTAAATTGACTGGTGTGAAATGGTTGGCTCAAGGAACGATTTATCCGGATGTTATCGAATCGGCTGGCTCGAAGACTGGAAAAGCCAAAGTCATCAAATCGCATCACAATGTGGGTGGTTTGCCAGAGGATATGAAACTGGAGTTACTGGAGCCTTTGAGAGAATTGTTTAAAGATGAGGTTCGTAAGTTGGGGGTTGCGTTAGGCTTACCTTCAGATATGGTTTACCGCCATCCATTCCCTGGTCCAGGTCTTGGGGTTCGAATTTTAGGTGAAGTTAAAAAAGAATATGCTGACATTCTGCGTTTAGCGGATCATATCTTTATTGAAGAGCTCAGAGCCGCTGACTTGTATGATAAAACTTCTCAAGCATTTACCGTTTTCTTGCCTGTTAAATCTGTTGGCGTGGTTGGAGATGCCCGTCGCTATGATTATGTGGTATCGCTAAGAGCTGTTGAAACAATTGATTTCATGACCGCTCGTTGGGCTCACCTTCCTTACGATTTCCTGGAAAAGGTTTCTAACCGTATCATTAACGAAATTCCTCGTATTACACGAGTAACGTATGATATTTCCAGTAAACCGCCTGCCACGATTGAGTGGGAATAATCTTGAAAACGCCTCTTAGAACACTTGTTTTAAGAGGCGTTTTTTTTAAACACCGACTTTATTATTCTTATGTTAACCGTTTCTGAGACACTTTCTGCTTCTGAACAAGATGTTTTCTGGATGACTCATGCGATGTCATTAGCTAAAAAAGCCGAACAACAAGGTGAAATCCCTGTAGGTGCGGTATTGGTTAAAGATTTTGAGTTGATTGCTGAGGGATGGAATCAAACCATTCAAACTCATGACCCGACAGCGCACGCTGAAGTGGTCGCTTTACGGAAGGCTGGAGCAGAAGAAGAAAACTATCGTTTAAATGATTTAACCTTATATGTAACATTAGAGCCGTGTCCGATGTGTGCCGGCGCAATGGTTCATGCTCGATTAAAAAGGTTGGTCATTGCGGCTAAGGATTTCAGGACAGGGGCGGCGGGTTCTTTGATCAATTTGGTGCAAGAACCAAGGCTAAATCACCAAGTTAAAACAGACTTTGGCGTTTTAGAATCCGAAGCCAGTGAAATGCTGAGTGGATTCTTTCGTAGAAGGCGTCTAGAAAAGAAAAAAGCTCGCTAATTTTCGTAAAAGTCGTGAAACAAATACTTGCCACTTATGGGAATAAATGCGAGTATAACTGTTATAAAAAGAATAAAGATAAAAGCAAAAATTAATCGCAGATAGGTTTTGCCGAATTATGCAAAAAAGTGTGGATCCAGCTGAAGGAATAACAACATATAAGATTTTGCCGGGTGAATTTTACGTTACCAAAGATAATGAACGTATAGAAACGGTGCTGGGTTCCTGTATTTCTGCTTGTGTCAGAGACCCCGTCACAGGCGTCGGTGGAATGAATCATTTTATGTTGCCTGTTGATAAAAACTCCACAGGTGCTTCTGAACTATCTGATGCGAACCGTTATGGCAACTATGCCATGGAAAATTTAGTCAACGCGTTGCTTAACGCAGGCGCTAGAAGAGAACGGCTTGAATTTAAATTATTTGGTGGGGGACGCATCATGAGCTCCACTACCAATATCGGTTGGTACAATATTGGCTTTGCTTTTGATTATATCTATACCGAAGGGTTTAAAATTGTTTCGCAGGATATCGGAGATGTTTATCCTCGAAAAATTTTATATTATCCAAACTCGGGTAGAGTTAGAGTTCGGCGTTTGAATGCGATGCACAATCAATCATTAGCTGCTGAAGAAAGCCGTTATATTAATAATATTGGATCAAAACCTGTTGAGGGTGATGTAGAACTTTTCTGAGGAAACCATACTATGGACATGATGGAAACTTTTCGCCAGACTTACCTAGAAGAAAGTTTTGAAGGACTGGATGTGATGGAAGCCGGCCTTCTGGACTTGTCGCCAGGAACGCCTGATAATGAAAAAATTAACGAAATTTTCCGTGCAGCGCACTCAATAAAGGGTGGAAGTGGTACCTTTGGATTCACTGAAATTATCGACTTCACGCATGTTTTAGAAACGCTCTTAGATGAAATGCGTGACGGCCGTAGGGATGTTACTCAGGAAGCAACAGATACGATGTTACAAGCAGTCGATGTACTTAGAGACATGATGACGCGCTTGCAGAACCATGAAGAAATTGATGAAGCCCGAGCCAGTGAAGTCCAAAAAGACATGGAAGCCATTTTAAATGGCGGAAGTGTCGATGCTGGTTCAGAGCCGTCGTCTCCTGAAGCGCAATCGCCTGAAGAAAACCAAACGAATGCCTCTACAGGTACCGGTTCTTGGGTCATTGATTTGGTTCCAGAAAAAGAATTGTTGCAGACAGGAAATGAACCGATTCGTATTTTCCGAGAACTGGAAACGTTAGGTGATATCTCGGTTACTGTCGATGATTCTGCATTGCCTGATGTAAATGAATTAAACCCTGAAGATTTGCACTTGAAGTGGCAAGTTACCTTAACAGGTGAGGGCATTGATGAAGAAGATGTCAAAGAAGTATTTGAGTGGATTGACGGGGATGGTGCTGAAGTCAGAATTACGGCTCCTTCTATAACCGCATCCGAGTCAACGACGGCTAATGCAGAACCTGCAACGCAAGCTACCCAACAAAATGTTGCCACCGAAACGGCAGCTTCTGCAACACCGAAAACAGAAGTTAAGAAACCCGCATCAGCGGCCAAGCCTGCTCAAGCGGCGAGTGCGCCTAAGCAAGACAGTTCGATTCGTGTCGATTTAAGTAAAATTGATCAACTAGTGAACTTGGTTGGTGAGCTGGTTATTACACAATCAATGCTAAGTCAGTTTGGAGAGCAAGCTGAACAAAATGAAGATTCTGATTGGGCCGATAAGCTTAAAGAAGGGTTGACCCACCTCGAACGACATACGCGAGACCTCCAAGAAAGTGTGATGAATATTCGTATGTTACCAGTGAGCTTTGCGTTCAACCGTATGCCTCGTATTGTGCATGATGTCAGCAAGAAGCTAGGAAAGTCAATTAACTTGGTGATGGAAGGGGAAAATACCGAACTGGATAAAACCATGTTGGAAGCCTTGACGGACCCTTTAGTACATATCGTCCGTAATTCGATTGACCATGGTGTGGAGTCCCCAGAAGTTCGATTGGAAGCCGGTAAAGCTGAAACTGGCACTGTAAAAATGGCCGCTTTCCATCAAGGTGGCAACATCCTGATTCAAATAACAGATGACGGTGCCGGGATCAATGCTGATAAGGTTCGCCAAAAAGCGATTGAAAAAGGGGTGATTGAAGAAGATCACAAGATGTCGGAAGAAGAGATTATTGATTTGATCTTCCATCCTGGTTTTTCAACTGCAGATGTCATCAGTGATGTATCCGGGCGTGGTGTTGGTATGGATGTGGTTCGTCGAAATATCCGAGGGCTAGGCGGCTCAGTTGAAGTGAAAACAGAAAGAGGACATGGAAGTGTCTTTACGATTCGTTTACCTCTAACACTGGCCATTTTGGATGGGCAGTTAGCGAAAGTTGGATCAGAGACTTATGTCTTCCCGCTGGTTTCTATTGTTGAATCGATCCAGGTTGATAAATCTTTGGTGAAAGGTATTGCTGGTCAGACTGAGCTTTATAAGTTAAGAGATAGCTATATTCCGGTTATTCGTCTGCACCAAAAGCTTGGTATTAAAGATGCCAGAACAGATTTAGAAGAAGGACTGCTTGTTGTGGTTGAAGATGGCGGCAAACGTGCCGGTATTTTTGTGGATGATTTGCTTGGACAACAACAAGTCGTGATTAAAAGTTTAGAAAGTAACTTTATGAAAATCAGCAGCATTGCCGGTGCCACTATCTTAGGGGATGGAACGGTTTCATTGATTTTGGATGTCACTGAGACACTGGCTTCCCACAAGGGTGGCAATCTACAATCAAATGCTGCATAAAGTTAACGATAATAAAAAGAATAAGAGAGTTTAGAGAGTTTTATGCCATTCGCATTAGGTGCAAAAGAAGTTCAAGAAACCATTATGGTTTTAAATTTATCGGTTGCTCAGATAGAGTTGTCCATTTCAGAGGGAGATAACTCGGTTAATACCTTGATTGATTCTTTTACATATATGTCTGAACACATCGAGGCGATTGAGTTATCGAGCCAAAAAATTGCCGAGATGTCGAATGATGTTGCGGGTATTGCAGAGCACAACCAGTCTTTATTGGTTCAAACCGGTGACTTGGCGCAAAAAATGCAACAAGCGATTATTGCCTTTCAATTTTACGATAAATTAAGCCAACGATTGAATCATGTGTCGCATGGCTTATCAGGCCTGGCTGAAATTGTATCGCACGAAATGCATGCTAAAGATGAAGCGCAGTGGGAAGCGTTTAAGTCAGAAGTTCGTAAAGGCACCACGATGCGTGAGGAAGAAGAGTTGTTTGAATTGATTTTTGATGAAGAAAAACCTGCGGAAGAAGCGATTGAAATCATGAAGACGCGAATGCGCGATAGAATGAATGTCGCAGAAGAAGTTGAAGAAGAAATTGAGTTTTTCTAAGCATTAAACAATTTTGCATTATTTTACGTAAAGCGCCTTATTAGGCGCTTTTTTTATTCATTCAGAAAAATATATTAGCATTTTACGATTTTCTTAATTTGACCATAAATAAATTGAATTTTTAATCCATCAAAAAATTTATAAAAATAGAGACCCTTTTAAAAGATAAATGGATACTCTACATGAAAATTAAGTCTTTTTGGTTAGCAGGTTTGCTAACGGCTTCTTTAATGGCAAGTTCAGCATCGGCCTTTGCTGCAAATTATATGCCTTTTGTTCTAGGGACAACCTCCTCTGACTCTGTTTCAGTGGTCGCTGATAAAACAAAATCCGCGTTGACAGAAAATGGATTTGAAGTGGTCGGAACCTATAAACCAAATGCTGATACCGAAGTGATTGTGGTCACTAACGAAACCTTAAAGCAATTGGCGGCACAGTCTAAAAATGGTGGCTTCGGTGCCATGGAGCGTGTTTCGATTGTAAAACGTGGTGGTCAAACAGAAGTGTCTTACACCAACCCAGTTTATATGTGGAATGTTTATCGAATGGAAGGGAACATTGAACCTGTTCAAGCAGCAATGGAAAAAGCACTAGGTAAACAAAAAGAATTCGGTGCAGAGTCTGCATTAAGTGCTGAAGAATTAAGAGAATATCATTATAAGTTTATGATGCCTTATTTTGATGACATCGATGAGCTGGCTGAATATGGTTCTTATGATGAAGCGATCAGCACGATTGAATCCGGTCTATCAGCAGGTAAAGGTGGTGTTACAAAAGTTTACCGTATTGATATTCCAGGTAAAGAAATGTCTGTTTTTGGTGTGACGTTTGCAAAAGGCGAAGGCTCTGATAAAAATATCCTAACGCAAATCGATCAGAATGGAACTTCTCATGCTGCGCACTTGCCTTATGAAATCTTAGTGAATGAAGATGAAGCGATTGCTTTGAATGGTAAGTTTCGCATCGCGATTAATTGGCCGAGCCTTTCTATGATGGGGTCAGGTAGTTTTATGTCAATTGCTAATGCCCCAGATGAAATTAAAGCGGCTTTAGAAACGGTAACGGAAAAATAAGCCCCCATTTTTTCTTGTTATGTCGAAAAGCACCTTTTTAGGTGCTTTTTTGTTTTCAGGCAAATTAAACGAAAAAAAATGACCGTTTATACTTGAAAATACTCCTTCCTGTCCCCATTTATATCCTAAATTTTCAATCAATGGTTATATTCAAATAACCGTCTTATTCATTCATGATTTATGCTTAAACGTTAAGTTAAGGAGAAATATTCAATGAGCCATACGGAAACTCATGCGTTTCAAACTGAAGTGAATCAGTTGCTAAAACTGATGATTCATGCCCTGTACAGTAATAAAGAGATCTTTTTACGAGAGTTGGTTTCAAATGCCTCTGATGCATTGGATAAATTGCGTTTTGAATCAGTGTCAAATGATGCCTTATCAGAAGGGGAGTCAGAGCTTGCAATCCAGGTAGGGTTTGATAAGGAAGCTAGAACCGTATCGATTATTGACAATGGGATTGGGATGACGCGTGATGAAGTCATTGCTAACATCGGTACCATCGCAAACTCCGGAACAAAAAAGTTTCTTGAAAATATGACGGGCGACCAAGCCAAAGACAGTCACTTGATTGGGCAATTTGGGGTTGGTTTCTATGCGTCATTCATTGTTGCAGATAAAGTGACGTTGACCACGCGTAAAGCAGGGGATGAAAAATCAGAAGGAACCCGTTGGGAATCGACAGGCGAAGGGGAGTATACGCTTGAAACTGTTGAAAAAGAAACCAAAGGAACCGAGATCACGCTTCACTTGAAAGAAGACATGGATGAGTTCTTAGATGACTTCAGATTAAAGAACATTATCACGACGTATTCTGACCACATTAATTTCCCAATTAAAATGTGGCAAGTTAAGTTGGATGATGAAGGTAAAGAAACCGAAGAGAAAACATTAGAGCAGGTCAACAAAGCAACTGCGATTTGGACGCAGCCTAAATCTGAATTATCGGATGAAGACTACAATAACTTCTATCAAACCGTTTCGCATGATTATGAAAACCCTTTAGCTCATATTCATAATAAAGTGGAAGGAACGCTGGAATATACTTCATTGCTTTATCTTCCTAAAAAAGCACCGTTTGATTTGTATGATAGAGATCGCCGCTACGGACTAAAACTGTATGTGAAACGTGTCTTTATCATGGATGATGCCGAACACCTGATGCCGACGTACTTGCGTTTTGTTCGTGGGGTTATTGATTCAAATGACTTACCGTTGAACGTTTCACGAGAGATTCTACAAAGTAATCGTGTGGTGGATAAAATTCGTTCAGCATCGGTTAAGCGTGTCCTTGACCAGTTAGCCAAAATGGCAAAAGCGGAAGATCAATCTGATTATGAAACGTTCTGGGATCAGTTTGGTAATGTCATGAAGGAAGGGATTATTGAAGACTTTGCGAATAAAGATAAAATCGCGAAATTGCTTCGTTTTTCTTCAACGCATGAATTTTCTGGACCGGCTCAACGAGTGTCTTTACAAGATTATATTGATCGAATGGGAGAAGACCAAGAGGCCATTTACTACATTACAGCAGATACGTATGCTGCCGCAACCGGTAGCCCTCACTTAGAAATGTTCCGTAAGAAAGGCATTGAAGTCTTGTTGTTGACGGATCGTATTGATGAGTGGTTGGTTTCTCACCTGACAGAGTTTGAAGGCAAGCAGCTGAAATCCGTGACTTCTGCAGACTTAAAAGAGTTTGATGAAGAAGCAGAAAAGGAGTTGTCTGAAGAAGATAAAAAAGCGCGTGAAGCTTTAACAGAGAAAGTGAAAAAAGCGATTGAAGATCAAGTTTCCGATGTCAAAATCACACACCGCTTAACCGATTCACCGGCTTGTGTGGTGTCTGCGGAAGGTGATATCTCAGCGCATATGGCGCGCATGATGGAGCAAATGGGACAAGCGATGCCGAAGCAAAAGCCGGTGTTGGAATTGAATCCCGAACACGCATTGGTGAAAAAGCTGGACAGCTTAGAAGATGAACCGAAAGTGAAAGAGTGGTCTTTGTTCTTATTGGAGCAAGCGCAATTAGCGGAAGGGGATCAGTTGGAAAAACCAGCGGACTTCATTAAACGAATGAATGCGTTGTTAAGTGAAGTGATTTAAAACTATCCATCCGATCAAAAATAAAAAAAGCCCCAACTTGTTGGGGCTTTTTTTTAGAAAGTCGTTTTAAATTGCAGTGCGATATTTTGATCAAATTTATCTGAATAGGCGCTGACTTTGAAATGAGGAAGATTCAGATAAACCCCTTTGGCAAAGTTATCTTGTGATTCTTTGAGCGTTTGACTTTGATAATACAACCGGCCATCTCCTATGGAACGAGGAAGCGTCATATCAATGTTTAAGTCAGAAATGGTGTACTTTCCAATTACCCCAGCCTGTATGCTGGGAGCATGTAAAAAGTCCAGTTTTAAAAAAGCCGCTTTTTGATTGAGGGACATGGTATCCAATAAACCGCTCCCTTGATATTTTTCGATAGAATACTCAATTCCCGTTTTGACAAAGTCCGATTGCAGAGTGGCTTTGACGCCATGAGCAGTACGGTTGTTGGCACCATAAAAAGCGTTTGTCTGGTCCTCGCTGGAGGCAAAGTACGTCAGCGCAATGTTTTTATATTGTAATGACGTGATATACCCAGCAGCATCGTCTAACGTTGAGTTGACCTTTTGGCTATTATATTGATTCATTACATTGGTACTGAACCCAATTTGATAAGTATCTGTTGTCAACAGAATGGTTTCTAGTGTTCTATTTTGTGAAAATAAATTATGAGCAAACCCGTTAAATCCGAGTATGGGACTGTCGACATTATAACGAGAGGTTTGTTGCTTGAAACCAAGCTGCATGCCGTTTTTTAAATGCATAATACTGAGAGGTGGTGGTGACACCATTTCAATTAGTTTTTGAGAAAAGTCTGTTTCAGGTCGAGCTGTTTGGGTTGAAAAAGTGGCTTCAAAATCTCGATGATATTGATCGACAAAGGCGGCATTAAACTGTAGCGTTGAAAACCCAGCAGGTAAAGTGATTGCCGCTGCCTCTAACGGTAACGACGCAGTGCTGGTGTCAAAGCTGGCTGTACCAACCGGAGAGTAGGCGGCCTCTAAATCAACCATGCCTTGCCCATGTGTGGCTGGAGAATAATCGGGAATGTTTTTATTGGCAGTGTCCAGTAATATTTGTGCTAAGTCATTGACGCCAGTCGTAGACCATCTTTGTTTCATCAAAGCCAAAGCGCCTGATACGTTGGCAGTCGCACCAGAGGTACCTATAGAAAGCCCTCCGACAATAGTGCTGTCACCTGGCGCCACTAAAAACCGATTTTGATATTCGATGCTACTCCCTGGTGTATTGGAATAAGAAGCCAACGTGGCATCTAGATTGACAGCACCGACAAATAGAATGTTATCTGGTTGTAAGACAACGATGTCGGCATAAGTGCTTTCATTAATCGGGGCATCGAAGTCAAGGCCTTCATTACCGGCAGCATGCACAATCACCGTATTGGTGGCATCAATCTTATCAATGACGGCTTTTAATGTATTACTGAATGTGTCTGAGCTGTAGTTTTTGGGGAAGATAATTGGGGATTGGGAGAAAGAAAGATTAACAATCCGGGCATTATGATCAATGGCCCAATCAGTTGCCATGACCTGATCACCCATGTCGGTATAGCCATCTTTTGAAATCACGCCATGTACCATCGTGGCACCTGGGGCAATTCCGACAGACTGAGAGCCGATGATTTCAGCCATATCCTGACCGTGATTATTTCCTCCGGTGTCATAGGTATAAGTATCCGAAGTTTTTGCCAGCTGGTCATCATAGCGCTGGTTTTCAAGTACAGAGACATCAAAATCGACCGAACTGGGATCCGCAATCCCCGTATCGAGTACCGCAACAGTGACGCCAGAGCCATCATAACCATTATCCGACCAAACAGCGGATTTAATGAGTTCTTTGTTATCTGCAGCAACCGGGTAAGATATTGGTGTGGTTGGAATGGTGCTGGAAGACCCGCCACTGCTACAGGCTGTTAATAAACTCAAGCTGCTGAAGCAGACAAGAAGCAGGGAGTAAGCTCTGTTTGGATAGGTGTTCATAGAAACCTTTTAATACTAACAAAAACCATTAATCTATTATTGTATCGGGTTTTGAGGATGTGAATATTAAGCTTTATTTATCCTCACACAATACACAACGATCATGTTTAATGTTCTGTTGCTGATAATCCAGAATATTCTCAATGGTGGTTCGGGTAATATTCGTTAAGGCTTCCTGAGTAAAAAATGCCTGATGCCCCGTGATTAATACATTCGGAAAAGTGACTAAGCGTTCAAAAGCATCATCTTGAATGATTTCCTCAGAATGATCTTCAAAAAACAGGTTTTCTTCCTGTTCATATACATCAATCCCCAAATAACCAATTTTTTCGGATTTAAGCCCTGCGATTAAAGCATCGGCATCCATTAAAGCGCCGCGACTGGTGTTGATGAGCATCACGCCAGATTTCATTTGATTAATGGCCTCAGCATCAATGATATGGTGCGTTTCAGAAAGTAATGGCATATGCAAAGAAATAATGTCACTTTGCTGGTATAAAGTTGCCAAGGAAACATATTCGGCGCCATATTCAATCGCCTGCTGGTTTGGGAAAGGGTCATAAACCAATACATTTAACCCTAAGCCCGTTAAGATGCGAGTCATTTCCAAGCCAATTCGCCCAGTGCCCATAATGCCTGCGGTTTTTTGAAATATATCAAAGCCTAACAAGCCTTCTAAGGTAAAGTTGCCGTCTCGAATACGATTGTAAGCACGATAGGTTTTTCGGTTCAAGCTCATTATGAGCGCTAAAGCATGTTCTGCGACAGCCATCGGTGAATAGGCCGGAACGCGTAATATGGTGAGCTTGTGTAAGCGTGCGGCTTCAATATCTACATTGTTAAAGCCTGCGCATCTCAAAGCAATCAGTTTGACGCCATAAGAGGCCAGCTGTTGAATCACTGCTTCTGAAAGATCATCATTCACAAACACGCAAATGGCTTCAAATCCTTGCGCAAGCGGTGCAGTTCTTTCTGATAAATGTGCTTCCAAAAATACAAATTCAAGCGGGGCAGCTTGACTGTTGTTGGCAAAGAAATTCTTATCAGTTTTGGTTGCACTGAAGAAGGCTACTTTCATTGGCTTTCCTTTCTGACTTAACAGGCTGTTTGACGGTTTAAGGATGTTTGGCATTGCTTAAACCGTCCGTAAAGGTTTGATAGAAGCTATCGCCTTGTTTTTAATCTCAAAAAACAGCCAGGCCTGGTCGTTTTTTACCACGATTTATGCCACAATAGCGCTCAATTTTATCTCGCTGTCTTTTCTATTGGCACAGCACTTTATATCTTTAAGGATTTTGTTTTGATTTCAACTGCAAATATTACCATGCAATTTGGCGAAAAGCCGCTTTTCGAAAACATCAATATTAAGTTTGGTAACGGTAATCGTTATGGTCTGATTGGGGCGAATGGTTGTGGGAAATCAACCTTTATGAAAATTTTAGGGGGGGATTTAACGCCCAGCTCTGGTCAGGTGATGTTGGATCCGACCGATGTTTTAGGGAAGTTGAAGCAGGATCAGTTTGCTTATGAAAACTACTCCGTCGTGGATACCGTGATTATGGGAGACACGGAACTTTGGGAAGTTAAAAAAGAACGTGATCGTATCTACAGCTTGCCGGAAATGTCTGAAGAAGATGGTATCAAAGTCGCTGAGCTGGAAGTCGCTTTCGGTGAAATGGATGGGTATACCGCGGAATCTCGCGCAGGGGAACTTTTACTAGGATTAGAAATTCCGGTAGAGCAACATTTTGGGCTGATGTCCGAAATAGCCCCTGGTTGGAAGCTGCGTGTTCTATTAGCACAAGCATTATTTGCCAACCCGGATATTTTGTTGCTTGATGAGCCGACCAACAACTTAGATATTAATACCATCCGTTGGCTGGAAGGAGTGCTGAATGAACGTAAAAGCACCATGATTATTATTTCGCATGATCGTCATTTCTTGAACTCAGTATGTACGCATATGGCTGATTTGGATTATGGTGAGCTGAATATCTATCCAGGTAATTACGATGAATACATGTTTGCTTCGACCCAAGCGCGTGAACGTTTGTTAGCCGATAATGCGAAAAAACAGGCTCAGATCAATGACCTTAAAAGCTT
Source organism: Hydrogenovibrio crunogenus (assembly GCF_004786015.1). Classification (NCBI taxonomy): domain Bacteria; kingdom Pseudomonadati; phylum Pseudomonadota; class Gammaproteobacteria; order Thiotrichales; family Piscirickettsiaceae; genus Hydrogenovibrio; species Hydrogenovibrio crunogenus. The sequence continues at coordinate 1,766,506 of NZ_CP032096.1, read as the reverse complement.
CGTGAGTCGTTTCTCTGCAAATGCCTCAAAAGCCAAACAAGCCACATCGCGCCAAAAACAACTGGATAAGATTGAACTGGAAGAAGTGAAGCCTTCTAGCCGGGTCAATCCTTTTATTCGCTTTGAGCAGGATAAGAAATTATTCCGTTTGGCTTTAGAAATTGAGCACTTAACTAAATCTTATGATGAACTGACCATTTTCAAAGATATGAATATGATGCTTGAAGCGGGTGAGAAACTTGCTGTATTAGGTCCTAACGGGATTGGTAAAACGACTTTCTTGAAAACCTTGGTGGGGGACACTGATATTGATTCAGGCAAAGTGAAATGGTCAGAGAATACACAGATTGGTTATTATGCCCAGGATCACGCCCATGATTTTGAGGAAGATTTAACCTTGTTAGATTGGATGTCACAATGGAAAGCTGAAAGTGATGACGAACAAGCTGTGCGAGCGGTTCTAGGTAAGATGCTATTCTCCCAAAAAGAAATTGATAAGTCTGTGAAAGTGCTTTCAGGGGGCGAGCAAGGTCGCATGCTGTTTGGTAAGTTGATGCTACAAAAACCTAATGTGTTGATTATGGATGAGCCAACCAACCATTTGGATATGGAATCGATTGAGTCTTTGAACCAAGCTTTGGAAGAGTTCGAAGGGACGGTTATTTTTGTATCTCATGACCGTGAGTTTGTTTCCTCTCTGGCGACCCGTTTATTAGTGATGTCTCCAGATGGGATAGACATTTATCAAGGCAACTATGAAGCGTATTTAGAAGAAAATACTTAATATCCTGTGAATAGAGGCAGGGACTGCTTGCTTCTTAATAAAAAAGCCGCGAACATGAGTTTTATGAACGCGGCTTTTTTGCGTTTGAAACAGAAAGATTCTTTTCTTACTTTGTCGTTGAAGGTGGATATTGCTCTAATAATTTTTGTACCACTTTATTAACCAACTCAGTGGTTTCTTCTGAATTCAGATGGTCTTCAATATAAGTTGTGCTGGTTCCTCGCCACAGCAATTTTTGATTGGTATCTAGGATATCAATCACCAACCGGCCTTCTTCATATTGCTCGACATCGGGTGAAGTCTGAATCCCTATTCCTCCATAGCTGCCACCGCCGAAGGTGCCAAAACCAATTGAAGTGGTAACCGGCTGTGAACGAATTTTTGATTTTGTACCGACGTGATAGGTAATAAAAGCATCCGGATTTTCAGTGACAAACTGATGGCCTTTCGCTTGCATTTCAGTCGTAATGGCTTTATCAATGCGTTTTGCAATTAAAGGGTTTTTCTTAGCAAATTCTGAAGCTTTCGGATCAATCTGTTTGTCCTTAGGCACCCACTGCAATGTTTTGATGGCTGTAAAGTTAGCGTTATCATCATAGTCCTGGCTTACTTGAATGCCGGAACAGGCACTCAGTAGTCCTAGAAAAGATAATATCCATACGGTGTTTAATATTTGTTTTTTCATGCTCGAAAGTCCTTTAGTGTCTTTTTTATTTTAATCCAACTGTCGGCCTAAGCAAATAGGGGCAGACTTAAAATACCCTGAAGGTCTGTTTATCGATTTATTGGAAGCTGTTTTTGGGTAATAAAATAGCTGCCAATAACGATAGGCAGTCCTCCTAATATCTGCGTCCAAGTCGGTGCGTCATCCAAATACCAATAAGCCAGTAATAACGTTAATAAAGGGGAAAAGGCATACAGTGCATTTACCTTGGTGATAGGAAGGAGGTGCAACGCTTCAACCCAAAGCATCTTAGAAATAAAGAAGACCAAACCGCCGGTTAAAACAATCCACAGCCATTGCGCTTGAATCATCTCCCAACTAGGGGCAGGTTCAAAATATAGTGCCAGTAAGTAAATGAAAGGCAACGCGATTAAGGTTCGAATCATTAAAATGGTTTCGCTAGAGACGAATGATCGGGCACGTTTTTGGTATAAGTTGGCAAACGGCGCAATGATGGCGGCCAATAATGCCAATCCATCCCCTAAATTGAGGGTGAGCTTGTTAGGGAATAAAATGACGACCGCCCCTAAAGTCATTAATACCACACCAACCAAATGACCTTTGCCCAGGGTTTCTCCCGGTTTTCGACCTAGAAATAAATAACTGAACAGCACCTGTAAAAAAAGAATAATTGCCACGTGACTGGGAGAGGTCGTTTGTAAAGCGAGAAAAATCAAACTGAATAAACTGGTGATGAATAAACTGGTGAGCGCTAAGTTTTTATAGGCCTCGGTGCGTTTTAACTCGCTGAGTTTTCCACGTATCAAAAACCAGCTCACTAACAACACGGCGGCGACAATTAAGCTATAAAAGTAGGCGTGTAATGCGCCTAATGCCACAACCGTAAAAAAGGCAAAAATTGGAAAGTGTGCTTCAATGATTGAGAGTAAAAGGGTGTATGCTTCCCCTTTAACTTGGGATTTATTGTGCGGTAGTGAGATGTTGGAATGAGACATTAAAGTATTTCTGTTAAGTGTTGATGCCGGAATTGTTGGAAAGACTTAACAATATCATATTGCTCCGCATTCGGTCGACTGTTGTTTGTCCAAAGGTGGCGAATTTCCTCCTGGGTTATCACCTTTTGAAGTGCATTCACCCAGGCCTGGGTATTATTGGCTTCAATAACTTGACCACTGTTCTCATGAAGAAGGCTTTGTGGCCCACCTTTATCCGAAACCAAACACCCAATTCCACTGGCCTGCGCTTCCATAATAACCTGCCCTAGCGTGTCTGTGGTGGAAGGAAAAATAAAGCAATCAGAAGATGCGTAAAGTTCTGAGAGCGCTTGACCTTGAATGGGGCCGAGAAAGTGGATATGAAAAGGGCGCATTTTATTAGCCCATTTTCGGTAACGACCTTCTCCTACCAGAATTAAGTCGGCTTTTAAGTCAGGGTTCTTTTGATAGAGCGTTTGCCAAACTTCCAGTAAAAAAGGGATGTTTTTTTCGATATTGATTCGACCAACATACAGTATTTTTAAGCGTTGGGGAGATAAATTAAATTTTTTCCAAATAGAAGGGGTTTGATAATCTGGATGGAACCGTTGTAAATGAGTGCCAGGAAAAAGGGTGGATGTTTTATTTTTAGACAGTTTAAGATCTTTTTGCAGGATGTCGAGATAGGTATCCGATCGAGAGAAGATGTGTTCAAAGTTCTGATAAAACCGGGTCATGGTTTTATCAGTCTGTTTTTTGACCCAGTTTGACCGGGTTAAATCGTATAGATAGGCTGGAAAATCGGTGTGATAGGTGCCAAACAATGGAATTGACAGTTTTTCAGCCTCTTTTTTGGCTGCCCAACCAAAAGGACCGGGAGTTGAAATGTGAACATGATCGGGTTGTTGGTCGATTAAGAATTGACGAATGGCTTTGCGACAGGGCAATACCAGATCTAGCTCTTGATAGAAAGGCATCGCCACTTTAAAGCGATAGGGCAAATTATGGATGTAAGAGGTATCCGGAATGGGTTTTGAGGTTGATGTGGCGATGTGTAGTTGAAAATTAAATTCTGGATGTTGATTTGCTTGCTCCCCCATGTCTTGAATGAAACGGGAAACACCATTCAAATCGCCGAGCGTATCGGTAAATAAACACACCTTCATGCTTTCATGTCCTTCCAAAATCAACTCGAAAGGCTTTATTTTAGAAGGTTTTAAAAAAACAATATGACAGCTTGTTGAAAGCTTTTTGACAGAAAAATCACCAGGCTTCGTTTATGGAGACCTTTCTTTTTAGATTAAAAGGGGAAGATTAAGTCACCAAATCCCCAGATAAAAGTACCTAAAATGACGGTGACATGCGTCATTTGAAATTTTTTACGATGCCATCTTGAGGGGCTTAAATCGGGGATATCATCCTCTGCAGAAATTTGATCCAATTTGGTATAAAGCCGAGCAAGTTCACCATGCAGTAAAGTGTACTCACTCATAACAGCCAATAGCACCACCAGACTGCCAAAACGACTGAACCAGGTGGGGTCAAACAGTAGTCCTAACAAGGCACCGATAAATCCAACGACCCAAGCGGCAACTAACAGAAGTAAGGCTTTATTCTTTGGCATTGTCATCTCTTTAGATAATGGTGAGAGCTTTATTCTAAAGAAATGTCGTACCGTTTTGTAATAATTTAAGTTTCTTTAGTAATGATGGCCAAGTGGTTCAGAAACTGCTGCGTCGCGGCTTGCCAGGTATAGTCGGGAATGGAGTTGGCAATGCTGTTGGGAGTCTTCAATAAACTCGCTTTTTCAATAGCGGTTTTCAAATCGTGATCTAGAACTCCGTTGACACCTTGAGTAATGATGTCTTTTGGCCCTGTTACCGGGAAAGCAGCTACAGGCGTTCCTGAGGCAATCGCTTCTAAGTTAACCACGCCGAAGGTATCCGTCAAAGACGGGAATACAAACACGCTGGCATTGGCGTAATATTCTGCCAGTTCCGATCCTTCTTTTGGGCCAACGAAATCAACATCAGGATAAGTCTTTTTCAGGTTTTCCAGATCGGGGCCTTTTCCTACCACAATTTTTTGTCCAGGAAGCTCAAGGTCTAAAAAGGCCGTGATGTTTTTTTCCGGTGCCACGCGTCCTACATATAAATAGCAAGGTGTTTGCTGTGATTGCTTCTGGTTAAGCGCTCGGTTCGGATTGAATAGTTCAGTATTGACTCCGCGGGTCATTAATACAAGATGAGGAAACCCTTTGCGTTTTAATTCATTCAAGATCGAAGGGGCGGGTACAAACGTGTTATAAGCAGGTCGATGAAACCATTTTAAAATATGGTATATCCAACGAGCTGGGATAGGAAATCGTTCGTGGATATACTCCGGATATTTGGTGTGATAGGCCGTAGTAAAAGGTAGCCGGTTTTTTAAGGCAATGCGCCTGGCTCTCCAGCCTAAAGCGCCTTCTGTGGCAATATGTATTGCGTCTGGATTAAAGCGTGTCATTCGTTTTTCCAAGTCTTTTGCTCGCCATACAAACGGAATTTCAGGGTAGGTGGGTAAGGGCATTGTGGCGTAATCGTTTGGGTGAATGACATCAACTTCAACCCCCGATTTATGCAGTTGTTGAACAAGTTGAGTCAGCGTGGTCACCACCCCATTCATTTGCGGCTGCCAGGCATCAGACACCAGAGTAAGTCGCTGAATACCTCTGGCATTTAATGAACTTGTTTGTTGAGTGTTTTGGTTGTGCGTATTGATCATAAAGCCACTTTTAAGAATCGTTGAATTAGTATGTTGATGGACGATTGCATTTCCTTTTACCGTAATGTGAGTATTTGAATGTAAGATGAATAAAATATGAAAAATACTTTATTTTCAGTCATTTAATTGTCACTAAAGCGTCATTTTTAAATAGATCGGCCTCGCTAAACTTGCCCAGAATTATCAAAAGTAGATGGGTTGTTTATGAAAGAGATGCCTTTGTCAAGCATGCCAGACTGGATGGAGAATATAGAAACTGATGATTTAATTGTTGCAGAAAACAATCATCAAACCTCTCACTATCGCAGTATTTTTATTTCCGATGTCCATTTAGGGTCGCGTGGTGCCAAAGCCGATTTCTTATCGGAATTTTTAAAATACAATCAATGTGAAAAACTGTATCTGGTGGGCGATATTATTGATGGCTGGCGTCTGAAAAAACGAATCTATTGGCCACAGGAACATACCAATGTGATCCGTCGCATTCTCACCAAAGCCAAGCGTGGCACGGAAGTGGTGTTTGTGACAGGAAATCATGATGATTTTCTGCGCCGTTATTCAGGGGTCGATTTTGGTAATATCTTGTTAACCGACGAAGCCGTGCATCAAACGGTTACTGGAGATAGCATTCTGGTGATTCACGGCGATAAATATGACAGTGTCATTCAAACCCAAAAATGGCTCGCGGTAATTGGGGACTGGGGGTACGAAAGTCTGGTTGTTTTGAATCGTTATTTCAACCGTATTCGACATAAGTGTGGTTTGGGCTATTGGTCTTTATCAGCATTTATTAAACAAAAGGTCAAATCGGCAGTTTCTTTCATTACCGCCTATGAAGAGGTCGTGGTGCAAGACTGTAAAAAACGAGGCTATAAGGGCGTGATCTGTGGTCATATCCATCATCCAGAAATTCGTGATATTGAAGGGATTGAATACTTAAATTGCGGTGATTGGGTCGAGTCTTGCACTGCCATTGTCGAAACTCAGGACGGTGATATGAAATTATTGCAATGGGTCGAAATTGGTCACCAGACGAACTCTTGATAGGGTTGATAATTGATTAAGGAGTATTGAATGAAACCTGGTCACAGGGGATTGGTTCGAATTTTTAAAGCCGCGGGCTATTCATGGCAAGGTATAAAAGCGTGTTATCAAAATGAAGCAGCCTTTCGCCAGGAGCTTTTATTATTGTTGGTACTAACGCCAGTAGCCATGTGGCTGTCGAATGAAGCGATTGAATTTATTCTGCTCATTGGGTCGGTCATTTTATTACTGGTGGTGGAATTATTGAATACAGCGATTGAAATGGTGGTGGATCGGCATGGTCAGGAGTGGCATGAACTTTCTGGACTGGCGAAAGATATGGGGTCTGCCGCTGTTTTTGTGATGATGGGATTTTGTTTACTGGTATGGGGAACTTTAATTCTGTCTCATTTACACTGGAGTTTATTTTAAAAGGGGGTCCCCCCAGGTTATTTTCGGTCGGTAATCCAAATTAAGTGGTAGCCAAACTGAGTTGGTATCGGTCCGTGTACTTCACCAATGGTTTCATTAAAGACGATTTGATCAAATTCGGGTACCATTTTTCCGGGACCAAAAATACCTAAGTCGCCACCCACTCGTCCGGAAGGGCATAAAGAATACTCTCTGGCAAGTTGGTCAAACGTTTCAAAATCGTTGATCTGTTGTTTGAGTGCCAGGCATTCCGCTTCGGTTTCCACGAGGATATGGCGTGCTTTTGCTTTTGTCATTGAGGTTCCCAAATCTAATGCAATTCAAGCCTCATGCCGGTTAAAAAATAACCAGGCCTGGGCAAAAATGACTGTTATTCCTCACCGTAAGTTTCAGCGTGTCTGAATTCACTGATACGTTTTAATAGGAATTCCAGCTCGGCATGTTTTTCTTCTTTTTCATTCACTTTTTCTTCGATAAAGTCGACGACATTTTTATGAAGCTTAACTTTGTTCAAGGCATTCACATTCGTAATCCCCCCTGGATTCAATACGTTTACTTCCAGGATTTTGTCGCCAATCATGTCGACACCGACAAAATATAATCCGTCCGCTGCCAGCTTGGGGCCGATTTTTCGACAAATCGCCATTTGAGAGTCGGTCATTTTATATTTGTGAGCGGTGCCACCAATCTGAATGTTGGCCCGCACGTCGCCTTCTGGAGGCTTACGATTATAAGCACCAATGAACTTACCATTCAGCATTAAAACTCGAACGTCGCCTTCTTCTGCGCCTTCAATATACTCTTGAACAATCACATAACTTTTATTCTGGCTGTCGATATAGAAGTCCAGAATCGAGTTGATACTGGTTTGAGCATTTTTTTCCAATACAATCACGCCATGCCCGCCAGAGGCATTTAACGGTTTTAGAATGACCTTGTCCCCAGGCATGTCATCAATGCGTTGGCGAATATATTCCTTGCTTTTAGAAACATGGGTAATCGGTAAAAAGTTGTTATTCGGATCATTGAATGTCGTGGTGTATAGTTTGTTGTTCGCTTTACGCATTCCGTCCACATCATTGATGATGACCACTTCATTTTTAACCGAATCCAAGAAGTTGAACACCATTGGATCAATTGGTGGATCACGACGAAACATAATGCAATCCAAGCCGTGTAGCGGCATCATTTTTTGTTCGAATTTTACTTTCTTGTAAAACTGTAAGATATTGTCTGGAATTTTTTCCATTGGCAAAATACGTTTCACATAACCATGAGTGACATTGTTGCGAACGGTTAGATTGCTCGGATAAAGAATCGAAACCTTATGACCGCGTTCTAAACATTCTTTAATAATGCGTAATGTTGAATTTTTGGCTGGGGTAATTGTTTCCCATTCTTCAAAAATGAAACCAAGATTCATAAAAATGTCCTTACAGTTAGGTTAAGTCTGAACTTGAAAAGGTTCGACTTGATTGAAAATGATTCGCCTTTTTGCCAAAAAGCTGTTTTGTGGTGGTTGGATAAAAGCCGGTTGCCCCGTGCATTTCCGACAAGTTTTGTTTTGTTTCTTAATGATGGATTTTGACGGCTTTTAATTGAAATGTAAACCTTAATTTTGGGAAAATGACATGCAAACGTTTATAGAGAACGTTTGCATGTCATTACTTTGAAAAACAAAAGCTTAGGTGTGGTTTAGTCTTCAGAAACCGACTGGATGAGGGCAGAACCTGAAAAATTTTCAGGAATTTTTTCGGGGTGCTGAAATAAATTCGGAATGTCGGACGCCTTGTGATGAGATTGGTCATAAACAAAGATACCGATTTGGTCATCCGCTTTCAAAAAACCGGTTTCTCCAAATTCGGTATAACGGGTGGCGCCTAACGTGACAATCAACTGTTCCGGATAATTTGCTTCTTTTAACAAGTCAGTGAGATTTTCCAGCGGGCCAAAATCTGATTGTGAGTTCAAGGTTTTGACAATCCACTGAGAAAGTTTCTGATAAAAGTAGTTATAGCCGAGAACCGGACTGTCGACCCCGTATTGTTTGATTTCATCCCCACGTTTCAAATAGGACGCAATATGGTAGTTGTCTAAAATACCCCCTTTTTCAAAACGATCAATTTCAATCCATTGGTTAGACAAGCCTGTGCATGCTTCCCCCCAGTTTTTTTTCTGACTGATTTTTTTGGCATTCGGACGTCGAATAGAACAGTCGTTAAAGGCGGAAAACGCTTTTGCTTCCACTTGGGTGACCTGTTTTTGCTCGTTGTAAGACACATCGAACAAAACACAAATTTCCGGTTCCATCTGCAAGTTAATGGGGTGCGAGAAATCTGCCTGAATGGTTTGGTTGGAAAGTGGATAAGTCCCTAAAAATGTTGGATTGCCCGGGATGTAGATGGGAAACATGCCTTTGGGCGCATTCTCTTCTTCAGTCTGAATGTCGACAAAATCAGCGTCTTCTCCTGCCTGACCTAAATGCTCGGCAAAGTTACCGGCAATACCAAAAACGGGAAGGGCTTGGAGTTGTTGTTGCGTAAGGGTCATGGGGCTCCTAAAAAAGTAAGTTCTGTAATTGTCGACGGTAGGTGTTTACCAGTTCAGGGCGCTCATCTTGTAACATTTCAAACGTTTCAATCAAGGTCTTTTTCGCCACACCATCTTGATAGTCGGGCGCCACTGAGAAGAGTTTGAGTAAACAGCTCATCGCTTTGTCGGGATGATTGTGTAGCATCAGATACCCCGAAAGATGATAAAGTGCTTCTGCATTGTTCGGGTCGTTCTGTAACGTTTTTTGTACGGTTTCAATGTCATCTGCGTTTGCCACAATTTGCGTAAATTTAAATAACGCTTGTAAAGATTTTCCTTCCTTTGATTGTTTGGCTTCATCCGGTAATTTTTCCATTAAGGCTTCGGCCTTGTCCAAATGCCCGCTTTGGAAGTACATTTTCGCCAAGTCTAAATGAATGCGGAAGTTATTTGGGTTGGCTTGAGATGCATCTCCCAGTAATTTGATTGCCTGATCATACTCACCCGCATTAAATGCTTGTTGCGCTTGCTGTCTTAAATCTTCAGACAAGTCTGGTTTTAAGTAAGGCTCTAACGCTTCTCTGAAAGCAGAAGCGGTTTGTGCGCCTTGAAGTTCCTGAACCATTTGGCCTTGGTGGAAAATTTTAAAACTTGGGATGCTGCGAATCTGGTATTTGTTCGCCAGCTCTTGTTGTTCCTCAGTATTCACTTTTGCCAGGATGAATCGTCCAGCAAGGTCATGCGCGAGTTTTTCCAGCATCGGCATGACTTGTTTACAAGGCCCACACCATGGGGCCCAGAAATCAACCAGAACGGGAACATGCATGGAGTTGTTTAATACCATTTCGTCAAAATTGTCCTGAGTGACATCGATAATCATTGCTTCCATTTTGTTTATCCTTAGGTTGTTATTCTGTTATTCGGATGCGTTTTTAACTGTATTAGTGACTTCATACAATTTTTCAAGCGCTTGCCTCGGGGTTAAATCGTCAACAGATAAAGTTTTCAGATCTGCCAGCATCTTTTCTAAAGCTTCCGGTAAAGCGGGTTGGGCGAATAGGTCAAACTGCTGTACCGGCTCTTCTGTTGAAGAGGCTGTACCAGAGGGTTGTTGCTGTGTCGCGGTTTGATTTTCTAAACGATGCAGGTGTGTTTTAGCTTTTTCAATCACGGTTGCCGGCACACCCGCCAAAGCCGCTACCTGTAATCCGTAACTTTGAGAAGCCGGACCTTCTTCGACTTGGTGCATAAAGACAATTTTATCTTGATGCTCTATGGCACTGAGATGGATGTTGACTGTATTGTTGAACTGCTCTACCAGTGTCGTGAGCTCAAAGTAATGGGTGGCAAACAGACAATAGCCCTGAATGCTTTGTGCTATCTGTTCAGCAATGGCCCAAGCGAGTGCCAGTCCGTCAAAGGTCGAGGTGCCCCGTCCGACTTCGTCCATCAGAATTAAAGATTCCGGCGAGGCATGGTGAAGAATGTTTGCGGTTTCTGTCATTTCCACCATAAAAGTGGAACGTCCCGACGTCAGATCATCTGAAGCACCGATTCGCGTGAAAATACGATCTATCGGCCCAAGCGTTGCGGATTCAGCAGGCACAAAACTTCCCATGTACGCCATAATCGCAATCAAAGCGGTTTGGCGCATAAAAGTTGATTTCCCCCCCATGTTGGGCCCGGTGATAATTTGTAGACGGCGCTGTTCATCAAAACAGGTGTCGTTCGGAATAAAGGGTTGATTTGATAACGCTTCCACAGTTAAGTGTCGACCCTGTTTGATATCAATGCCAGGTTCCGCGCTTAAAGTCGGACGTGTTAAGTTTAGGTTAATGGCTTGGCGGGCTAAAGATACCAGCACATCTGTTTCGGCCAGTGCCGCTGCGGTGCGTTGTAGTACTTGTAAATCTTGATTTAAGCGTTCCAATAATTGTTGGTACAACCACTTTTCGCGAGCCAGTGCTTTTTCGTTCGCACTGAGCACTTTATCTTCGAATTCTTTCAGCTCGGGGGTGATATAACGTTCTTGTGCTTTTAAGGTTTGGCGTCGGACGTAATCTGCCGGCACTTTATCCGATTGTAGTTTACTGACTTCGATGTAGTAGCCATGCACTCGGTTGTAGCCCACTTTTAAAGTGGTAATGCCTGTGCGTTCTTTTTCTCGTGCTTCCAATGCCAGTAAATAATCTCCGGCTTGGTTTTTAAGGTTACGGAGTTCATCCAGTTCGCTGTCATATCCTTCGGCAAAAACGCCGCCATCTCGCATTAACATCGGGGGAGAGTCAACCAATGCTGTTTCCAGCTGACTCGCCAGTTCGGGGTATAGGCTAAGTTGTTTAGACAAATGCTGCCATTTATCGGCTGTTTGTTGCTTCAATAAGGCTTGAAGTTCAGGAAGTTGGTTTAAAGATCGCCCTAAATGCAAGATGTCACGAGGTCGAGCAGAATATAAAGACACCCGGCTTAGAATGCGCTCCAAATCTCCAATGGGTTTTAAGGCGTCCCGAAATGCTTCGTGACTATGTTGCTCGATGATGTCTTCAATCGCATTGAAACGATCATCGAGAATGTCTCGATTACGTAAAGGTTGGTTGAGCCAACGGTTCATCAAGCGACTGCCCATTGCTGTGGTCGCATTGTCTAAAATGGAAAACAGGGTATGGTTTTTACCACCGGTCAGATTGGTGTCGAGCTCTAGGTTACGTCGGCTCATGGCATCCAGTGCCAGCGCATCATCGGTTTGATAAGTTTGTAGGCTGAATACATGGGCCAGCGTATTTTGTAGCATGGCTTGAGCATAATGCAGAATGACGCCAGCGGCGCTAATCACTGCTGGAAGTTGGTCGCAACCGAAGGCCACTAAATCCTGTGTACCGAAATGATCAATCAAGCGTTTGCGACAGCTGTCTTTTTCGAAGTGCCAGCTGGGATAATCGACCAGGCCTGGTCGGTTTTGGATGCTTTCAGGCAGGTTTTGTTTAAAGAGAGGGTCGTCCGGTAAGATGATCTCAGCCGGTTTGAGCCTTTCTACCTCGGCACTTAATTGTGAAGGGGATGGCAACAAGGTGGCTTCAAAGCGGCCACTGGCAACGTCCAGTGTCGCCAGGCCATACTCGTCTGCCTGTTGGAAAATGGCCGCGAGTAAGTTTTCAGACTTGTCTTCTAATAACGCGTCCTCTACTAAGGTTCCCGGTGTGATGACACGCACCACTTTGCGTTCTACCGGGCCTTTTGATGTCGACGGATCTCCAATTTGTTCACAAATCGCAACCGATTGCCCAAGCTTTACCAACTTAGCCAAATAGCCTTCAGCAGAATGATGGGGAATGCCGGCCATGGGAATGGGGTTACCGCCAGATTTACCGCGCGCTGTGAGTGTGATTTCCAATAACTCAGAGGCTTTGACGGCATCTTCATAAAAGAGCTCATAAAAATCCCCCATTCGATAAAACAATAATTGATTTGGATAATCTGCTTTAACAGCAAGGTATTGCTGCATCATGGGAGTGTGCTTGATTGTGTCAGCCATATTGCTCTTTGTTGATGAATTCGGTTTAAGGGTGGACCGTTGATGGTCCGGATACGATTATTTCAAACAGTTCATTTTAACGGAAAAACACTTCTTTTATATCAGATTATGCTTTTTAACCTCTGTAAAAAATGTGCAAAAAAAGGTATGCTAATCGATAAAGTAAATTCTATCAATAAGGAGCCTTCTCCATGGTGAGCCGTTCTAGTCTCGAATCTTTGGTTGCAGAAGTCGGGAATGCGTTAAAACAACATAATAAACTGATTGTAACGGCGGAATCGTGTACAGGGGGCTTGATTGCGGAAGCTTTGACCAGTGTGGCAGGCAGCACGGCTTGGTTTGATCGCGCTTACATTACTTATAGTTATGAATCCAAACGGGAAATGCTCGGCGTGCATGAAACTACGATTCAGCACAAAGGGGCGGTCAGTCAGGAGTGTGTTGAAGAAATGGTGATTGGCGCGCTTCAAGAGTCTCATGCCACCGTGAGTGTAGCTTGTAGTGGGATTGCAGGCCCTGGCGGCGGTACACCGGACAAACCTGTAGGCACGGTGTGGATTTCATGGGCGGTGCAAGGTCACGATGAAGTGGTTTCCAAACTCTATCATTTTGATGGGGATCGTAATGCGGTGCGTCTGGCATGTACGGTAGAAGCTTTGAAAGGGGTTTTATCCATTTTAGAAGAAGTCTAAAGTCTAAGATAAAGCTTGATAATATCGATATAAAAAAGATGTCAAATAGTCCTATTTATGGGATAATCATTGCCCAATAAATTTTGAACCTTTGTGTTTGTTTTTGATCAAAAATTAAGGTTTTTGAAAAAGCAAAGCAAAGGTTTTTTAATGTGGTTTTTCAGCGAAGGTGTCAATACTTAATCTTGAATTAAAGTTGTCGCCCTAAAGATAACAGGAACGGTGAACAGGAATGGATGAGAATAAAAAGAAAGCGCTTGAAGCGGCTTTAGGTCAAATTGAAAAGCAGTTTGGTAAAGGTTCCATCATGCGAATGGGTGATCAAGGTGCCGTTCGCGATATTGATTCTGTTTCGACTGGTTCTTTAGGGTTAGACGTGGCATTGGGTATTGGCGGGTTACCGCGTGGCCGTGTGGTTGAGATTTACGGCCCAGAATCTTCCGGTAAAACGACGCTGACTTTGCATGCCATTGCAGAAATGCAAAAAATGGGCGGCACAGCAGCTTTTGTGGATGCCGAGCATGCGTTAGACCCGATTTATGCAGAAAAACTTGGGGTGGACATTGATAATCTCTTGGTCTCTCAACCTGATACGGGAGAACAGGCACTGGAAATCACCGATTCTTTAGTGCGCTCCGGTGCGGTGGATATCGTCATCGTGGATTCGGTTGCCGCTTTAACACCGAAAGCGGAAATTGAAGGTGATATGGGTGATTCTCATATGGGGTTGCAAGCCCGTTTAATGTCGCAAGCCTTGCGAAAGCTAACGGCTAACATCAAGCGTACCAATACCTTGGTGATCTTCATTAACCAGATTCGTATGAAAATCGGCGTGATGTTTGGAAACCCTGAAACCACAACGGGTGGGAATGCATTGAAATTCTACTCTTCCGTTCGTTTGGACATTCGTCGTATAGGGGCGATTAAAAAGGGTGATGAAATTCTTGGAAATGAAACACGCGTTAAAGTGGTTAAAAACAAGGTTTCTCCACCGTTTAAACAGGTTGAGTTTGATATTTTATACGGCCAAGGGATTTCTCGTGAAGGCGAAGTGATTGACTTGGGTGTGAAGGAGAAACTGATTGAAAAAGCCGGTGCTTGGTATAGTTATCAAGGTCAAAAAATTGGTCAAGGTAAAGACAATGTGCGTCAGTTCTTGAAAGATAATCCTGACATTTATGAAACCCTTCAGGTTCAGATTAAAGAGCGCTTGATGCCGAAGCCGAATGCGGCTAAAGATTCTGAAGCCTTAGACGAAACCGGCACGGACTAAACCGAACGTGACTCTTCTCATTTGAAGAGAGACCGAATGGAAAGCGAGCAAGACATTCGCCAGGCGTTGGCGCAACAATTGGAAAGCAGGGCCGTTTATCTGCTGTCGATGCGTGAGCATGGCCGAAAAGAGTTGGCGAATAAGTTGATTCAAAAGATCGCAGGAGTTGAAGATTACCCAGGCCTGGTCGATTTTGTGCTCGATAAGTGTGCTGAAAATAACTGGTTGTCGGATGAACGCTATATCGAAACTTATGTTCGACAAGCCATGGAAAAAGGTCAAGGGCCTTATAAAATTCGACAGACGTTACGGCAACGAACCCATCGTGAGGATTTGATTGAAGCCTATTTGGCGATGGAGGATTCGGATTGGGCTGATTTGGCAAAAGAAGCCTTACTGAAAAAATATGGAGAGTCAGCTCATTCATTAGAACGAAAAGAGCAGGCCAGAAGAATGCGGTTTCTTCAATCACGTGGTTTTAGTCAATCACAGATATGGAAAGCGTTGAATTAAACACAATAATAAGATTGCACTCTGAGCGTAGACAAATAAGATCATAATAATCACGTTGGCGCAATCTTGAAGCTCATTAGAGCACGACACTATTTTAGATTTAGACCCTTAGGAAACTTAATATGACCAGTGCAGAACTCAGAAAAGCATTTTTAGACTTTTTTGTTAAGCAAGGCCATACAGCTGTGCATTCAAGCCCAGTCGTGCCAGGAAATGACCCAACGTTACTGTTTACTAACGCAGGAATGGTTCAGTTTAAAGAAACCTTTCTAGGTCAGGAAACCCGAGAATATAAACGTGCAACCAGTGTGCAACGTTGTATCCGTGCGGGTGGAAAACACAATGATTTGGAAAACGTGGGGTATACCGCCCGTCACCATACTTTCTTTGAAATGTTAGGTAACTTCAGCTTTGGGGATTACTTTAAGCGTGAAGCCATTCAGTACGCCTGGAAATTTTTGACTGAAGAACTCGGTCTGCCCGAAGAAAAACTTTGGATTACCGTGTTTGAAGAAGACCAAGAAGCAGAAGATATCTGGTTGAAAGAAATGGGTGTCAGTGCCGAGCGCTTTTCTCGTTGTGGTGCCAAAGACAATTTCTGGTCGATGGGTGATACCGGACCTTGTGGGCCGTGTTCTGAAATTTTTTATGACCACGGTGCTGATGTGGCGGGTGGTCCTCCTGGATCCCCAGACGAAGATGGCGATCGCTATATCGAGATCTGGAACCTGGTTTTCATGCAATTCGATCGTTCGGAAGATGGCACTTTAACGCCGCTACCAAAGCCCTCTGTGGAT
Source organism: Hydrogenovibrio crunogenus (assembly GCF_004786015.1). Taxonomy (NCBI): domain Bacteria; kingdom Pseudomonadati; phylum Pseudomonadota; class Gammaproteobacteria; order Thiotrichales; family Piscirickettsiaceae; genus Hydrogenovibrio; species Hydrogenovibrio crunogenus. The sequence continues at coordinate 1,750,506 of NZ_CP032096.1, read as the reverse complement.
ACTGGCATGGGATTGGAACGCTTAGCTGCGGTCATGCAAAATCAGCATAATAACTATGACATTGATTTATTCCAAGCCATTGTTAAAAAAGCCTCTGCGCTGACTGGAGAAAAAGATTTAAGTAACAGTTCTTTACGCGTCATTGCAGACCACATCCGTTCTTGTGCCTTTATGATTGTGGATGGTGTGTTGCCTTCCAATGAAGGACGAGGCTATGTGTTACGTCGTATCATTCGTCGTGCCATCCGTCATGGTTATAAGTTAGGACAAACTGATATCTTCTTCTATCAGTTGGTGCCGACATTGGTAGAACAAATGGGGGATGCTTATCCTGAGTTAGTCAAGGAACAAGCTAACGTTGAGCGTGCCTTAAAGTTAGAAGAAGAACGTTTTGCGGAAACGCTTGAAAACGGCATGAAGATTCTGGAAGAAGACATCGCTCAGTTAAGCGGTTCTGTGATCAGTGGTTCAACGGCATTCAAGCTGTACGATACTTATGGCTTTCCACTCGACTTAACGGCTGACGTGGCACGTGAACGTAATTTAAGTGTTGACGAGTCTGGCTTTGAGCAGGAAATGGAAGCGCAAAGAGCCAGAGCGCGTTCGGCTAGCAACTTTGGTGCTCAGAGCAAAAATAAAGTGGATTACACAGGAACTACTCACTTTATTGGTTATGAGCAGGATGAAGCTGAAGCGGAGATTGCAGCTATTTTTGTTGATAACGTTTCAGTGGATAAGGCTTCAGAAGGTCAAGAAGCGATTGTGATTTTGAATCAAACGCCGTTTTATGCCGAATCAGGTGGTCAGGTAGGTGATCAGGGCAGCCTGACCGAAGGCATGAATAGTTTTCATGTGGATAACTGTCAAAAGCAAGGCGCCGCTTTTCTGCATATTGGTAAGGTGACGGCAGGTTCTATTTCGGTAGGGCAAACGATACTTGCACATATTGATGTGAAAGCCCGTCGTGCTTCCGAGCGTAACCATTCCGCAACGCATTTATTGCATGCTGCATTAAGAACGGTGTTAGGGACGCATGTAGGACAGAAAGGGTCGTTGGTACAGCCAGAAAGATTGCGGTTCGATTTTTCACACTTTGAACCGATTTCTGCCGAGCAATTACTTGAAATTGAACAGTTGGTGAACCATAACATCATGCTGAATGCTCAGGTGATGATGGAAGAAATGGATATTGAAGCCGCCAAAGCCAAAGGTGCGATGGCATTGTTTGGTGAAAAGTATGGCGATGTGGTCCGAGTAGTGGATATGGGCGACTTTTCCATCGAGTTATGTGGTGGAACGCATGTGAATTGGACAGGTGAGATCGGTCCTTTCCGTATCACTTCCGAAAGCGGGATTGCTTCCGGAGTGCGTCGTATCGAAGCGGTTACGGGCGAAGCAGCCTGGCAAACGATTTATGACATGGAAAAAAGTTTGTTAAACATTGCGGCCAACCTCAAAACCGATAAACCACAAGTTGAATCGAAAGTGGTTCAATTAGTGACAGAACAAAAAGAGCTTGAAAAGCAGTTAAAGCAATTGCAATCTAAATTGGCTTCTTCTCAAGGTGGTGATTTGGCCAGTTCCGTAACAGAAGTGAATGGGGTGAACGTGCTGGCTGCCGAGTTAGAAGGAGCGGACGTGAATACGCTTCGTGAAACCCTTGATAAGTTAAGAGATAAGCTTGAACCGGCTGCCATCGTGCTTGCCGCCGTGGATGGTGAGAAGGTATCTTTGGTCGCGGGTGTCAGTAAGTCCATTACTGGAAAAGTGAAAGCTGGAGAGTTGGTGAACCATGTGGCACAACAAGTCGGTGGAAAAGGGGGCGGACGCCCTGATATGGCACAAGCCGGCGGCAAAGATCCGAGTAAATTAAAAGAAGCTTTGGCTTCAGTAAAAGAGTGGGTTGCAACAGTCGCTTAATGGTCATGTATGTTTCTTTAGTAAGAGACAATATGATTTAATTTATCGAGGTTGAGACCTTTGGTTTAATATAAGAAACCTGATACATATAAAAGAGACCAGAAGCAGTTTTGCTTGACCGTCAAAAACCGCTCAATAGCTTAGCTGTTGCGCGGTTTTTTAGCTAAAGTCATTCTTCTTTTTGATCATTTATTTGAAATAGGGTTTTAAAATGGTTTCGTTAAGAAGGCATCATTATAAATGGCATTAATTGTTCAAAAATATGGCGGTACCTCAGTTGGTAACGTCGAGCGCATCCAAAATGTCGCCGATAAAGTCGCAAAATTTATTGATGAAGGGCATCAGATTGTCGTCACTCTGTCTGCAATGAGTGGTGAAACAAATCGTTTAACAGCACTTGCAAAAGAAGTACAGGATCAACCGTCACGTCGTGAGATGGATGTGTTGTTAACGACAGGTGAGCAAGTAACGATTGCATTGTTAAGTATGGCATTGCAACAAAAAGGTTATGACGCCATCTCTTATACCGGGTGGCAGGTTCCCATCAAAACTAATGAAATTCACTCCAAAGCACGAATTGAAGAAATTGATTCCGATAAAATTCGAAACCAACTGACCCAAGGAAAGGTTGTAGTGGTTGCTGGGTTTCAAGGCGTAACGCCTGAGGGTGATATTACCACGTTGGGGCGTGGAGGGTCGGATACGACAGCCGTTGCCTTAGCAGCCGCTTTAAAAGCGGATGAGTGCCAGATTTATACCGATGTCGATGGCGTTTATACAACCGATCCTCGTGTTGTGCCTGAAGCAAAACGATTAGATGTTGTGACATTTGATGAAATGCTTGAGCTGGCTAGCTTGGGAGCCAAGGTACTGCAAATTCGTTCTGTTGAATTTGCCAGTAAATATAAAGTGCCTTTAAGAGTGCTTTCATCAATGAAAGAAGGGGGTGGGACGCTTCTCATCTCAGAAGAAGATTTTGAGGATTTAGACATGGAAAAACCATTAATTTCAGGGATTGCATTTAGCCGAGATGAAGCAAAGCTAATGATTTTGGGTGTACCCGATAAGCCAGGAGTCGCTTATCAAATTCTAGGACCAGTTTCAGATGCAAATATTGAAATTGATATGATTATCCAAAACCAAAGTGTTGATGGCACCACTGATTTTACGTTTACGGTTGCTCGTGGAGACTTGAATGCAGCCCAGAAAATTCTGGAAAAAACAGCTGAGTCATTAGGTGCAAGAGAAGTTCTTTGCGATGACACGATCGTGAAAATTTCAATGGTCGGTGTCGGCATGAAATCGCATTCCGGCATTGCCAGCACCATGTTTAAAACATTGGCAGATCATAATATTAATATTCAAATGATTGGTACCACAGAAATTAAAATCTCAGTGGTGATAGAAGAATCTTATTTAGAAGAAGCGGTTCAGGCGCTTCACGCCGCATTTGAATTAGATAAATAAAAATTTATTGCGTTTATGAAAACCCGGCTATGCCGGGTTTTTTTATGTCTGAGGTTTAAAAAATAAACCTTATTTCTGTTAATAGAATTAATTGAGATTAATGAAACTTGGGGTGTGATAAAATTAAGCTATAATATTTATAAACACATAAAAAAGGATTGAGCATGTTGGTATTAACACGTCGAGCTGGCGAGACGTTGATGATTGGTGATGATATTAAACTGACTGTAGTGGGGATTAAAAGCGGTCAGGTTCGGCTTGGCATAGAAGCACCGAAAGATGTTCAGATCCAGCGAGAAGAATTGCTTCTGAAAAGTGAAAAAGCTGAAAACAAGGCTGATGAGCCGTCAGGGATTGAGATTGTCAGCGCAGATTAGTTTTTCGATTTAAAAAAACGAAATCAATCGGCTTTCTATGTTTACAACCTCTCTAAATCAAGGTATCATACGCGCCACATTAGCACATTAAGGCAGTCTGCTTTGATTTACTATACGGTGAAGTGGCCGAGAGGCTGAAGGCGCTCCCCTGCTAAGGGAGTATAGGGTTTATCCCCTATCGAGGGTTCGAATCCCTCCTTCACCGCCATTCATTACATATTCTTGAATATATAAAACCTTTCTGACCCCGGTATTCCGAAAACGTACACGAACATTCTGAAAAGTTACTGAATGGTTCCATTTATTACTGACACAAGTATAATTCTTTATCAGATGACAATCCCGATGGGGTTTAAGCAATATGATTCGAATTATTAATAAAATTCAAGCATCAAGAAAACTTAGAGTGGCTCAGAATGAGATTGAAGATTTCATTGATCTGGTCGGAGACTTATCCATGAATGATATTAACGACATGCGTTTTTGGTCTGCCAAGATTAGAAAAACGTTGAGCCTTAAAAGTGAATGTATTGAAAAGCTATATAAACATCCCTTGGATGAGTTGAATTTTTCTATGTCGGTCAAGTTGATCAATACCTTTCTGAGAAGGAATAGTATTAAGCAGGATCTAGAAAAGTTATATGGAACAAGGCTGTTGCTTAATAGTGTCTACGCATTGCATTATCTTTCATTGAGAGAAAAAGGCGTGGAAATATGGGAAATGGTAGATAAAGCGCTTCACTATAAAGCTCATTTTTATCAATCCAAAATCAATCAAGGCTATGAGTTGACTGATGATTTTATATCCTTAATGATTCCTCCAGATGTTTTAATGACTCAAGTTATTGATTATAATGAGTTATTTAATATGAATACTATCGGGAAGAGTGATTAAGACTCACTTTTTTTGCTCAAACTACTTATGCACATAATATAGAATTTTGTTGTTGAAATTCATTAGTTAATTTCATTAAACCGTCTTTCATCGCCATTCTTGTTTTTTTTGATTCCTCTCAAAATAATGTTTTCAATTTGCTAGTTTAATCAGATTGGTCTGATAGAAGATGATTGGTGCCGAAAAGAGAAGAAGGGGAGTATTTATATAAAAAAACCGAGGAGACCTCGGTTTTAGTAACGGTAAAGTCTACAGGTCGAGTCTTAAAAGTCGTAGACAAGTGTGATGAGCGTTTCCGTGTCTTCTTTTTTCTTACCGTCAGCAGGGTTGTCGTTAAAGCGATACTTAAAGGTTGCTTTCATGCTCAAGTTACCGTTTAGCTTAACTTTTAACCCAGTGTTGGTTTCATAGTGGGTTTGTCTTTCACCCGCATAAGCCGCGGCATCTTGTAAGAAACGAACATTGGAGTTAAAACCATATTCAAAGTTACCGTACAGTTTACCAATCGTTTGTGAAAAGTCTTTATCGGTGCTTTCTTTGATATAGTCAGTTGATTGATTACCGATACCCGCTTCAGCTGTCAGAATTAAATCTTTTTCTTGAATAAAGTTATACCCTAAACCGACTAACAAGTATGTGTTTAAATTGATGGATGCGAAACGATCATTCTCTGCACGAAATTGACCAAATCCATAAGCATCTTGATAGTCTGAAAAGAATTTATTGCCTTGGAAATCCCCAACATAACGCTCTTGGGTGCGGACATTATTTTCTTTTTTATTTTGCGCTTCGATAAGGCCTTTAAGTTTATAGGTTTTTTGCGTGTAGCTCGATTTTAGCGATGCAAACAACGCTTCTGTATCCGTGTTACCGGTTGTGTTTGAATAACCGGCTTCCCCAGAACCACTCAGTCCGAGTTCCTGTGGCTTGGCAATACTTTGTTGAGCTGTAAGAGCGGATGTAAGTGCGACAAGGATAAATCTTTTTTTCATTAATACACCTATTGTTGTTTTCTTTATTTTGAATTTGATTCGTTGGAAAGTTGAGTCATGTGAACATCCATTTGAGGGTAAGGGATGTTGATGTCAGCGTCATCAAACGCTTGTTTGACCTTTTCATTCATATCCCATTTAAGAGCCCAGTAATCGGAAGCCTTGACCCAAGGTCTGACAATAAAGTTCAGACTGGATTCTCCCAATTCAGACAAAGCAATAACCGGTTCAGGTTCTTTTAGAACGCGGTCATCTGCTTCAATTAATTGCTGTAAGATTTTTTTGGCTTGCTGAATGTCATCATCGTAACCAATACCAAATTCCATATCGACACGTCGAGTGTCTTTGGCTGAATAATTGGTAATCGTTCCTTGGTATATTTTGCCATTTGGAATGATCACCTCTTTATTGTCACCAGTGCGGAACTGCGAACTGAAAATACCAATATTCTCAACAATGCCTGCTGTACCGGCGGCTTCGACATAGTTGCCTATCTTAAATGGCTTGAAAATAATTAACATGACCCCTGCAGCAAAGTTCTGCAAAGAATCTTTCAATGCCAGCCCAACCGCCAGTCCCGCTGCAGCAAGTAGTGCGACAAGAGAAGTGGTATCAACGCCCAGTTGGCTTAGAGAAGCGATAATGACAAACAATAACAATAACGCATTCAGGATGGACAGGATGAAGTTGACGAGCATGGCATCCATATGGGACTTATTCAGCAATGTTTTGGTACCTTTGCTGATTAGCTTGGACACAAAGCGTCCTATGATGAAGGTGATAATGGCTAAAAAGAGATTCGTTCCCCAGTCAACCACAAATGTTTCCCAAAATGTCGTCATGTCAAAGCTGTCAAAATTCATAAGAACCCTTCACTTAATGCGTTATGTTTTATTTTTACAGAAGATAGTGTAATGGATACCATGCCAATATGAACAGAAATTGTCTGCATCAACCCGTTTTTACCCCATAAAAAGCAGGGGGTTGTGACAGGGGAAAAACAGCCAGGCCTGGCTGTTTTTTATTGGTGACTTATTTGATGGCTTTATAAGCCGAAAGCATAGGAGAGACTAAGTCAAAATGAATCGGCGCGATATCTGGTAAGCCGTTATAGAATTTGACCGGCCTTTCACCTTTGATTAGCGGTTGAAGGTAATCAATAGCCTCTTGTGTAATGTCCATGCCATCATCGGTTAAAAAGGCATCCGGCACGCGTTTTTCTAACTCGGCAACTTGATACAAATCTACATTCTGATAACGCCATTCGAGCGGTGAATGGCTGGTGACGTCAATGGTGGGTAGGACGCCATGATGTCCATCTAAAGCCGCTTGAACGGCTGCTTTCCCCGCGCGATAAGCCATTTCCCAGTCAGTCTCCGAGACCATATGGCTCGCTGAGCGTTGCAAGTAGTCCGGTACCGCGCTGTGGGTTTTACAATTGAAAGTATTCGCCACTAAGCCTGATAAAGAGTGGGCAACGCCTCCCAGTTGGGTGTAGTCATTGTGTTGGGTGTGTTCGATGTTTTCAATGGAAATGTAGTTGCCATCAGCATCAGTCAGACCTTCTGAAACAATACAGACGCAATATCCTTGTGTTTCAATTAAGGTTTCGACGCGCTCAAGAAACGCCTTTTGATCAAATGCGCGCTCGGCAGGTAACACAATGAGGGGAACGTCTGGTAACACGGTTTTGATCAACCCGCCGGCAATGGTGAGCCAGCCTGTGTTTCGTCCCATCGCTTCTAAAACAAAAAACTTTGTTGAGGTGTTGTGCATGGAAAATAAATCCATAGTGGCTTCCAGTAGGCTTGTGGCAATATATTTTGCCGCACTGCCAAAGCCTGGGCTGCAGTGTGATAAGGCCAAATCATTGTCAATGGTTTTCGCGACCCCAATACAGGTAACAGGGTGCCCATGATCGGAACAATAATCGGCAACCTTTTGAGCTGTAAGCATAGAACCATTCCCACCATTATAAAAAAAGTAACCGATGTCATAGGCGCGGAAGACTTCTAAGACGCGCTCATACTGTGCTGGGTTTTCATCAATGGTGTCTAGGTCAAAGCGGCAGGCCTGAAAAGCTGCACCAGGTTGTGTTTTTAAACGATTGAGGGCGGCTTCATCAAGCTCTGATGTGTCGACCATGCGTTCTTCAAGCACACCGACAATGCCGTTGATCGCAGCGTAGGTTTTTCCAAAGGTTTCAGGGTGATGCCTGGTCATTTCGATTACGCCGGCTGCGCTTGCATTAATGACTGCTGTGACACCGCCTGCTTGAGCATAAATCACATTTTTAGGGTGTGACATGGTTTAAATAATCCTTTTGAGTGGCTTTAATGCGTCGGGTTGAAAAAATTCAACTGATGGTGACTGAAACGAATAGGCTAGATTATAAGAGATATTAATAGGCGTTTGGGGTGAAAGTTTCTTGAACTAACTTTCCTTGCTTACAGCTTAAAAGCATCTGGTTCTGTAAAAACTGAGTAAAGGGTTTGCCCAGTAATAATCCGCGCCAACCAACTAACGTAAAGCTACTTGACTGAATCATCTTTAAAAGGTCGGATTTGTTGGCAATATTGTTTGGATTGACGTTGTAGTCAATGGCAATTTGTTGAATGAGCGCAAACCCAATAGAAATTAAAACCTCATCTTGTGGCGTGGCGGGTGCAGAAGAGACCGTCGGTTTTGGCCAATCATCTGGCGACTCAAAGACTTCGTCAATTAACGCAACCCATTCTGCCCCGTAATTTTTTACAGAAGAGGCTTTGATGTGAGGGACTTTGTAAAGTGCTTCGGGGGTTTTCGGTGGGCGTTTTGCGATGGCAACCAATACCTCATCCGACATGACCCAGCGTTTTGGTTTGTTGTGTTCAATCGCAAATTGCTCACGCCATTCCGCCAGTTTGTACGCAATGGCTTTGTTTTTACGGGAAAGTTTTTTGGTGGCTTTGATTTTTTTACCAGCAGATTTGACATCGATTTTATATAAGTCTTCATTCAAAAGAGCTTGAAAGTCTTCTTCTAAAGCTGTTTGCTGTTGTTCTGTCAATTCAGTTTGTAGCTTTTCGTAGAGCGGTGCCAAATAACGGACATCATTGATGGCATATTCCAATTGTTTGCAGGTGAGAGGACGTTGTCGCCAGTTGGTTCGTGTCTGGTCTTTTTCCAAAGTAAAGTTGAGCTCTGCCTTAACCACTCTAGCCAGGCCTGCCAAATCGCCATGTTGTAAGAATAAGCAGGCGATTTGGGTATCATAAATTGAGGTCGGCATTTGACCAGAGACTTGATACAATACTTCTATGTCTTGACGCGCTGAGTGGAAGACTTTTCGGATATTCGGGTTGCTGATAATCGACCATAAAGCCGTTAAATCTTCGATTGCCAATGGGTCAATAATCGCGGCTTGGCCATCGTGGGTTTGAATTTGAATTAAGCTGAGAATAGAAAAATAGGTATCTGTTCGAACAAATTCAGTATCGAGGGCAATCCATGGGCAAGTCTTAAGCTGCTCGCAAAAGGCGTCTAAATCGGCTTGTTGGTCAATTATTTTATAATCCATAGCCGGAAGTTTAAGGGCTTGTTTGTGTTTGAGCAAGCAAAACTCATTGGCTTTTGAAGAAATCTTCAATAAGATACGCTTTAGTTGAAAAAAAGAATACAAAAGTAGCACATTATGAGTGCTGATTTAAAGGACTGTCGTTGAAAATTCATATCTTAGGTATTGCGGGTACTTTCATGGGGGGAATCGCGCAGCTTGCCAAATCAATGGGCGTGAATGTCAGCGGATCTGATACGGCCATCTATCCTCCCATGAGCACACAGCTTGAACAAGCAGGCATTCCCGTTTCAACTTATGAAGAGGCTTTTCTCTCACAAACGCCCGATGTGGTTGTGATTGGCAACACTTTAAGCCGAGGCCATGCCGCGGTTGAAGCAACCTTGAACGCACAACAGGTTTATACCTCGGGCCCTCAGTGGTTGGCAGAAAATATTTTAAAAGATCGTTGGGTGGTGGCTGTTGCTGGCACACACGGTAAAACGACGACCGCTTCAATGGTGGCCTGGATTTTAGAGCATGCTGGTTTGCAGCCCGGTTTTTTGATTGGAGGCGTTCCGGAAAACTTTGGGGTATCAGCTCGATTGGGAGCCTCCCCATTTTTTGTGGTCGAAGCCGATGAGTATGACACCGCCTTTTTCGATAAACGTTCTAAGTTTGTGCATTATCACCCTCGTACTTGTGTGCTGAATAATTTAGAGTTTGATCATGCCGATATTTTTGATGACTTGGCAGCCATTCAAAGGCAGTTTCACCATTTGGTTAGAACGGTGCCTGGCAATGGCTTAATTATTCAGCCATCCGATGAAACGAATATTGATGAAGTCATTCAGCAAGGCTGTTGGACACCGCTGGAAGCGCAGGGTAGCCAGTCGACACAGGCCGATTGGACTTATCAACTGTTATCAGATGATGGTACCGCCTATGAAGTCTATTATCAGGGGCAGTTCAGGGGGAAGGTTCATTGGTCCATGACCGGACTGCATAATGTCCGTAATGGATTGAGTGCGATTGCTGCTGCTCAGCATTGCGGGGTTCCGGTGGAAGAAGCAATTCAAGGGTTGTGTACTTTTGAAGGTGTGCGTCGAAGAATGACACAAGTTGGTACCGTCAATGACATTGTGGTTTATGATGATTTTGCACATCACCCCACTGCAATTCAAATGACCTTGTCGGGGATGAAGTCGCAATTAAAAGCGCAGTCGACGACGGGACGATTGATTGCCGTGTTTGAACCGCGCTCCAACACCATGCGAATGGGGGTTCATCAGAACACGTTACCGGCAGCCTTTGATGAGGCCGATGCTGTTTATGCCTTTATTGACCCTGATTGGAACTGGACAATGCCAATGGATCTTTTTAAAGTTCCCGTCAAGGTCGCCGATAACTATGATGATTTGCTTGATCGATTGGTGGAAGAACTTTTACCGGAAGATACAGTCGTGATTATGAGCAATGGTAGTTTTGGTGGCATACACCAGCGACTATTAACCGCTTTACAGCAAAAAATTTCGGTTTAATGTGCTTTATTGACAATGAGGCGAGAAGCTGACCTTATGTATATGAATTTGACGCTAGAAGGATGAGTATGAATCACCAAGTTATCGCTAGAAAAGCGATTGAGCATTTAACGAAGCATAATATAAAACCATCCCCAGTAACGTTTAGCATTTGGTTTCTTTATTATTTGGGTCAAAATAAAGCTCTCATTTCACGAGTGAAGTCTTTACTTTCCACCGGTCAGGAAATTTCAGATGCCTCCTATGAAAAGCTTTATGAAGTATATGTTTTAAAAGAACATTTTAGAGACTCATTAGGCATTAATCGAAATACCAGTCAAATCATTAATAAAGCGAATGATTTAAAAGCCAAGATTCACGAGTTTGTTGAAAGTATTCGAGGTCATAAAGATACCCTGGGTGACATGCGTGAAAGTCTAACGGTGGCTGAAACCCGAGAGGCAATCGAGATTATTTTATCGGAAGCGATTATGGAGCTTAAAACCGTTGAAACCGACTCGGTTGAAACCACGCTTTGGATGCAAAAAAATGTCAAAGAACTGGAATCGGTTCAAAATGAAGTCATTGAAATAGAGCAGAGCATGAGTCGTGACTTCTTAACGGGGTTACCTGATAAAACCTATTTTGAAAAGACGTTGATGGAATTTTTAAAAGAATCGATGTCAGGCGTGATTTCGAAAAGACATTTTATCGTGTTCGATATTACCGATCTAGATTATTATAACGAAGCATTTTCTTGGTTGTTAGGTGACAGTATTATCCGTTTGGTGGTGAAAATCATTCAGACTGAAACGGATGAAAACTGGGAAATGATGCGACTTAGCGAAGATGAATTGGCTGTTTTCCCACCGCCATCTTTCCCGATTCATAAAATTCCAGATTATATTGAGCGTATTCGAACCATTATTCACAGTAAGAAGGTAGTCGTAAAAAATAAACAGCAGGAAATTAAAAATATTTCATTGAGTGCTGTGATTGTGAAAGTCGCGGTTTATGATGATGTGGAGACGGTCAATGATAAAATTCAAAAAGGGTTGGATATAATCAAGGAAGGTCAAAACGGAAAAGTTATCAAAATTGACGAGTAAACTATGTGGGCCTTCATTGAAATCGGTTTGTTTGTTTTATTGATGGGATTACTCGGTTGGGCTATTTTTAGCAAGCCTAAAAAATAAGCATTGAACACGTGATATGCTTTTAAAAACGGCCAGGCCTGGCCGTTTTTTGATTAAGAACACAATAATTTTCCGTTATGATTGCGATTTTGTTCAGACTTCTAACTCTTTTTTACGTTCTTCAAACTCTTGTTTTGAAATTTCACCTTTAGCATACCGTTTCTCTAGTATTTCCAAGGCGGTTTCATTCGGTTTGCCGGCGTTATTGGTAACGGTATTAAAGACTTTAATCAGTAACAGAACAACGATGATGAAAATCAGCCAGAATATCCACATACCGCCGCCCATAAAGCCCCACATTGTGTGATCGTTATACATCATGTCCCTCCTTTTCTAGGAGCCATTTCGTATTTATCATCTCATCGCGGTTGCTTACCACTAGACTCGTTCGAACAAATAGAGAATGCAGTGTTTTTCACTGTTTTCTTTTATTCTAGTCCTCCGTTTTAAAAAACGCTAATTAATTAGATTAATGTCCTTTGTATGGTGGAGAGAGCAAGCGTCAGTCTGGAAGCTTAAATAGAGTTGCAGACAGTTGGTATTCAGGTTGATAGTGGTCTAGCAAAACTTGAGACCATATTTGAGCATCTTCTGGCAACCCTTGGGTTAGATAACTGTCTATTTGTTTTAAAACATTTTTCTGAAAGGATTTAGAGGGGCTCGCATTGCCTGTTAAATTGTCTGCGCTGAACACAAATGGAAAGCCAGCTGACATTGAAAAGATCCATTCAAGTGCTTGAGGCTTTATCTCGACTTTTTCAAACTCAGCTTGTTGTTCGGGTGAGCGTCCATCGGGTTGATACCAGTAACCAAAGTCTTCTAATAGACGTCTTTCAGAGCCTGCGACACACCAGTGTGCAATTTCATGTAAAGCAGAAGCAAAAAAACCATGAGCAAAAACAATTCGATGATGGGGATGATTGTTCCCTGGGTCGGCAGGACGATAAATCGGCTCTTCTTCACAGCAGACCAATTGTGTATTTCTTAACGGTAGAAAGGTTTGGTTGAAAAGTGAAATTAGCGTGCCTTTATCAAAAGAAGTATTCATGATTAGAAAACAGTGGCTCAAAAGATAAGCCACTGTATGGATATGTTGGTTTAAAGGGTGGCCATGACTTTTTTCGCAGCGGCAATGGTGTTATCAATATCCTGGTCAGTATGAGCAGAAGAAACAAAACCAGCTTCAAAAGCAGAAGGGGCTAAGTAGATCCCTTCATTCAGCATGCCGTGATAGAAAGCTTTAAATCGATCCATATCGCCTTTCGCAACTTGTGCAAAACGTCGAATATGCTTTTCCTTTGAAAAGAAGAAACCGAACATCGCACCGACTTGGTTTGTTGTGAAAGCAATGCCAGCGTCATCTGCTGCTTGTTGAAGTCCGTTGACCAGCTTGGTTGTTTTAGCTTCCAGAGCTTCAAAAAAACCTTTTTCACTGATGAGTTCCAGTGTTTTGAGTCCTGCTGTCATGGCGATGGGGTTACCTGATAAAGTCCCTGCTTGATAAACAGGCCCTAGAGGGGAGATATGTTGCATCACTTCTTTCTTACCGCCAAAAGCACCCACTGGCATGCCGCCACCGATGACTTTTCCGAAAGTGGTTAGATCAGGTGTTACGTTATAACGGCCTTGAGCGCCTGTTAAGCCAACACGGAAGCCACACATGACTTCATCAAAAATTAAAACGGTGCCATTTTCATCACAGACTTCACGAAGTGTTTCAAGGAAACCTGCTTCTGGTGGAATGCAGTTCATGTTACCGGCAACAGGTTCGACAATGATGCAGGCAATTTGATCACCGATTTCAGAGAAGACTTTTTTCACTTCATCTGAATCATTATGCGTGAGTGTCAACGTTTCTTCTGCTAAGCAAGCCGGCACACCTGGAGAAGAGGGAACCCCTAATGTTAATGCGCCTGAACCTGCTTTCACCAATAAAGAATCAGAATGTCCATGATAGCATCCTTCAAATTTAACGATTTTATCACGCCCAGTATAGCCCCGAGCTAAACGAATGGCTGTCATTGTCGCTTCCGTGCCTGAGCTCACCATTCGAACCATATCCATTGAAGGAATCAAATCACAAACCATATCGGCCATTGTGGTTTCAATTTCCGTCGGCGCACCGAAAGACAGTCCTTTTTCAGCTTGTGCTTGAACAGCTTTAATCACATCCGGATGCGTATGCCCTAGAATAGCAGGCCCCCACGAAGCCACATAATCAATGTATTGTTTACCATCCACATCGGTTAAATAAGCCCCTTTTGCCGATTCGAAAAAGACAGGGTCTCCGCCCACGCCTTTAAATGCTCTAACGGGTGAATTAACTCCGCCTGGAATATGGGCTTGAGCGGCTTCAAATAAAGTATGAGAATTTGACATGGTTTTTCCTGTTGATGTGTGTTGTGCAATAAATTGAAATGGCCGTTAAATTAATAACGTTGAATGACGGTTTTTATAAATCAGGTGTCATTTTCTTGATACGTTCCGTAACGATATCAAAGTCAACTTCACCGATTTTTTGATAAACAATGTTGCCATTTGGCGCAATTAAGAAACTGGTCGGTGTTAATAGAACCCCACCAAATGCTTCGGCTATCTTGCCATCGGAGTCTTTCACAAATGAAAACGGGTAAGGGTTTTTTGCGATAAACTTTTGAACTTGCTCGGCAGGATCATAATTCATTGATACAGCCACGAGTTCGAACTTATCGCCAAACTTTTGTTTCATCTGTGCCAGGTGAGGCATTTCTGTAATACATCCAGGACACGTGGTGGCCCAGAAGTTCACTAAAACCGGTTTCATGGGTTTATTGAGTTGAATGGTTTCACCTTGCGCGGTCTTAACCGTGATGTCAGGTGCTTTTCCCAATCCATCTGAAAAAACAGTCAGATACAGTAAAGTACCGAGTAAGACTAAAACGAGGATGCCGAATAGCTTGCTGCCGATTTTATTCATTTCAATGCCCTGGTTACAGAAATAACATGACTTCAACATGATTTATTGTCACGTCGAAGCCTTGGACGCTTGGTTTAAGCTTTGATGGTTTCAACGCCGTTGGCAGTACCACATAGGAAGATGTCTGCGTTACGTGCTGCAAACAATCCATTTGTTACTACGCCGACGATGCTGTTCAATTCAGTTTCCATCGCAACTGGGTCTGTGATCTGCAAACCGTGGATGTCTAAAATGACATTGCCATTGTCGGTTGTAAACCCTTCACGCAAGACGGGCTCACCACCGAAACGTTTAACAACTTCACGGGCAACATAACTGCGTGCCATCGGGATGACTTCAATTGGAAGTGGGAATTTGCCTAGCACATCGACTTTCTTGCTGTCGTCCGCGATACAAACAAATTGTTTCGCCACGGCCAACACGATTTTTTCACGTGTTAATGCGCCGCCGCCACCTTTGATGAGATTTAATTTAGGGTCCGCTTCGTCGGCACCATCAATATAAACAGATAACTCATCAACAGAGTTGAGTTCCATTACAGGGATGCCATGACCTTTCAAACGCTCTGCGGTTGCTTCAGAACTAGCGACAGCGCCTTTGATTTTGCCCTTGATTTTAGCAAGCTCATCAATGAAAAAGTTTGCTGTAGAACCTGTTCCTACCCCAATAAAAGTGTCAGGAACGACATATTCGATTGCCGCAATAGCAACTTGTTGTTTTAATTCATCTTGTGTCATGGTGTTATTCTCTAATTCATTATTAATGATGGCGCATATTTTAATCACTTTAGTGTAAAAAGTATAGATTAAGTATGGCAGCGAGGAAGCGGTCAGCTTTTTTGAGTGACGTCTTGTTGGGTTTGAAGTCTATTCAGGGTAGTTTTAAAGCCTGAATAGACTTTGAAAAGCTTATTGGTGGTGCATAGGTGTGCCGCCAGGTGACTGGTAGATCACTGGAGGAGCTTGAGTCTTTGGTTTTTCATGAATCAATTTAGGCGGTAGTTCGCCTTCTTTGCGTTCATATTTTTCAACCACCATGCCCATTTGGGTCACATAGTAATGGGTTGGGTAGACATGAACCACTTTGTACACCATTGGGCGTAGTTGTTTTCCTTTCTCAGCCATTGGCTTTCCAAGCGTCATATACATGCCGCACATGGTCGAACCGTTAACGACTTGTTTTTTTGCAAAATTGTCATGATCTTGGACGCTCAATTGTCCACGACGATCAAGTTCTTTCATGTAAGAGGCTTTATCTGCCTCAGATGTTAAAGTGCTGTAATCGACACATAGCTTGAGTGTTTTAACGTCGTCCAGTGGATTTTTTTCATCCGCATAAGACGCTGTAGAGAAAGACAATGCGGTTGTTGCCGCCAGTGCTAAAAGGGCGAAGTTTTTACTCATCATGAACTTGAGGCCTTTATTTTTTAATTTTGGTCTGATGAGTATAGAGATAAAGGTTTTTTTTTCAAGAGATAAGTCTGAAAAGAGTATGGATGAGTGATTGCCTGTTGAGGCAACTCACTCTGATAGAGGGGCTAGTGATGGTGGTGCATATTGTTCATATTACCCATGGGATTCATGACCGATTTAACCGGAACCGCTAATTCTTTTTGGCTGCCATCTTTGAATTTGAGTGTCACTGGAATGGTCTGACCTTCTTTCAATTCTTTTTGTAAGCCGATGAACATAATATGAAGTCCGCCTGGTTGAAGTTTGGTTTCTTGGTGTGCGTCAATTGAAATGTATTTGATCTGACGCATTTTCATAACGCCGTTATCATTGATATGCGTATGAAGCTCGACTTTTTTGGCGGCGTTGGAGGTCGCACCAACTAAGCGGACTTCTTGGTCGCTGTTATTTTTAAGGGTTAAAAAACTACCGGTTGCCATGGCACCCGGAGGCACTTCACGAATATAGGCATTATCTACATCAATGGACGAAGCATCATTGGCGAAAGCATTGAAACTCAATATTGAAAGACATGCTGTTATAAAAGTTGAGGTGACATTGAATTGAAAACGCATTTTTATCGCTCCAGTTTTAGGGATGTTGTGTCATGAAATGACGGATTTGCTGTGTAAAAATATCCGGGCTGGTGGCGTGAGGCAATTGCTTCACCAGTTCGCCTTGGGAATTAATTATATAAGTAAATGCCGAGTGATCAACGGAATAAGTTGTATCATCTGGCTTTTCTCGATGAATCGCGTAAACCACGCCATAACGATCTGTAATGTCATCAATGATCGCTTTTTTACCCGTTAAACCGACCATACCACTGTTAAAGTAGTCAGCATATTGTTTCAGCCTGGTTGGCGTGTCTCGATCAGGGTCGACCGAAATGAATAGGATTTGGAGTTGATCTTGTTCTTTGGGCGTTAACTGCTGATACGCCATGGCTAAGTTGCCTAGGTTGGTAGGGCAGATGTCTGGGCAAAACGTATAACCAAAATAAATCAAGACCAGTTTGCCTTTGTAATCCGACAAGGAAACTGGACCAGATGCAGAGGTTAACGTGAAATCACCCCCTTGGGGTTCTTGGCTTAAAGAAGCCGTTGTTATTTTGGAGTCTGCAGACGTCAGAAACTGAATCGGAGGCGTTAACCATATAATGACACTCACTCCAATAACCAAGAGGGTGATGAGGATTAAGAAAATACTTTTTTTCATAAAATTAAGAAGTCTTTGAGATCTCTTTTTGTCAAAAAAAGGGCGCTTAGCGCCCTCTATAGATTAATAACCTGCTAATTAAAACTTGGCCGTCACTTTTGCCCAGTAGTTGCGCCCCGGCTCATTGTTTTTATAAATGGTTGGGTCGACAGGATCATAGCTTAAGTGATCATAATAAGCGTGATCCATTAAATTGTCGATTCCTGCATTAATTTGCCAGGTTTTAGATAACTGATATCCTCCGTAAATGTCTAACGTGCTCCAAGCTGGCGTTTCGCCATGGTTTGCTTCAGGCGTATAGGCCTTATCAATATCAGTTTGTTCTAGTGCAAAGTTAAAACGTCCCCCTAAGTGCCAGTTGCTTGGACGATAGGTTGCGTGTAGTGACCCTGTTGGAGCAGAAATCATTGCAATATTACGATTGTCGGTCGTGTTACGACCTTTCGTCAAGCTGAATTGTCCTCCTGCAGTAAACGCGGATGTTATTCTATAATCTGCTTCCAGATCGGCCCCATACAGTTCAGCGTCGACATTCACGTACACTTCAGTTTGATCTTTAGCGGTTGTTTTAATGCCATTGTCATATTGATTAGTGGCTAAATCTCTCAAGATATAATCATTGACCTTGTCATACCATACCGAAATATTCCAATTCAATTGCGCCGTTTTTTGCCCAAGGCCTAAATCGATTTGGTTATGTTGTTCGGGTTTGATATTCGGGTTTCCAACCCAGCTGGTTTGGGTACCACTCATCATGCCCCATTTTGACATGAATCTTTCGGTCGCATCGGCTGTTCTTTTCGTATGGCTAGCACCTAAATACCATTTATAGTTTGATGCGAACGTATTCTCAAATCGAAGTAACCCACTTAAATTATCTTCATTTGCTGTGCTTTCACCGTTGTAATCACTGTAGGTTTTTGCATAGACCAAGCTTGGCATGTTTCCAGGTGCACCGGTTGGTGCTTGGTTGATGTCATTCGCTTTAACATCAATCTGGTCATAACGCAGCCCGAAAATTAAATTGCTTTGTTGTGAAAGTAAGGTATTGGTCTCTGCAAACAGACTTTTGGTCGTGTTTGTCACATCTGGCCACATATAATTTAGGGAAGTGTTCGGAGTCACCGAGCGATTCCAAAGCGTTGCCTCTTTATTGACGCTTTCCAATTGCATTCCGTAGTCAAACTGTGTTTTGCCAATATGGCTGGTTAATTTAACTTTTGCGCCATTCGATTCTGTTGAGGTTGGCGTTTCTCTTTTCATCATGGCAGAAGGCGGGTTTCTGAGATCAAAATTATTCATGACATGATCCACCGTAGAGCGGTATAAGTCTATATCTACGTCGGCAATGGCTTCGGACAGTTGACGGCCTTCATATTTCAAGCGCAACATGGTGCCTTCTGTTTCTGGGGCATCCATTGCAGCACCCGGATATAGAGCATCTTCTGTTCGACTTTTCTCGGCAGACAATTTTAAGTGATGGTTGTCGCTTGGTGTCCAACCCAAATCAATATGACTTTGGTTTGTGTTATAGCTAGATTTAACGACATCGCCATTGCCGTCCGTGTAATTGTTGGCGTCTTTACGAGAGCCTTGAACCACAACATAGCCTGTTTTACCCACCGCTTGAACTTCAGCGTTGGTTTCATAATTTAAAATATTCGATTTCCCAACAGAGACTTCTCCTGAGGTGGTTTTTTTCAGGATTATAGGTGGGTTTTTGACGGTTAAATAAAATGGTTCCGCCGCTTCCACCCGGACCATTTAAAACGCTGTTGACGCCACGGATTACCACGACTTCATCATAAGACGATACTTCGGAGTAAGACGTCGGTGGATCCATTCTATTCGGGCATCCGCCTTCAATCTTGGCACCATCTAAAAGAATGTTAAGTTGAGAGTATTGTTGTCCTCTAATTTGAGGGTCTAAGCCATGTCCGCCTTTTCTTGCCGCAGAAACTCCGTTGACTTGGCGAAGCACATCTCCAGTTTCACTATTACCATTGTCCAGCAGCTCCGCACTCGTGTGAGTATCTTCTTGCGGTGCCGCTTCCTCTGCGGTTGCGGCAACGGTTATTTTTTTCAACTTATCCGTTTCGGCATAAGTCGTTGAGCTAAGAGTTGATGTGGATAAAGCTGCTAATATAGCGATATAAAGAGGTGACTGATTCATTTCTAAAGTTCCTTAGGGAAAGGGTTGTTTTTCTAGGGTTGATGGCCCAAATGATGTTTTATCTAACATTCTTAGAGGGCTTATATTATTTGAGGGTATTGTATGTAATAAATTTTAATTAAAGTCTTAAGAGAGTGTGGTGAATTTGTCTAAAGACTTGCTACAGGATTGAGGAAATCTTAAGTCTTGATCTGGAATAATTTTCGTGATGTTTTGAAATAAAAATATGTAAAGACGAGTGGCGATGATAGGAAATTTAACCGTCAATTTAAAATAATGTTGGGTGGCGGTTTTGTTATGCTTCAATACCGTCTAAAATGTGTTTAAATGATTTTCAACCATAAGGAATCCTGAATGCCTGAAACAATTCTGCGTCGAGTTTTAAAAGCCCCTGTTTACGATGTGGCTGAACAAACGCCTTTAGAAAAAGCTCCGCTGATTTCACGTCGGGTTCGTAATAATATTTGGTTGAAACGTGAAGATTTACAGCCGGTTTTTTCATTTAAATTAAGGGGGGCATATAACCGCCTTTATCATTTAACAGATGCAGAAAAAGAGCGAGGTGTGATTGCGGCTTCAGCGGGAAACCATGCACAAGGGGTCGCATTGTCTGCGACAAAAATGGGCATTAAAGCCGTTATTGTCATGCCAAGAACGACTCCGGCGATTAAGGTAAATTCAGTTCGAAACTTGGGTGGGGAAGTCGTGTTGCACGGTGACGCCTACGATCAAGCAGCAGCGCATGCTAAAACATTGTGCGAAGAAAATGGTTATACCTATATTCCGCCTTATGACGATGTAGATGTGATTGCTGGTCAAGGCACGATTGCATTGGAAATGTTGCGCCAAAGCAAACCTTTTGATGTGATTTTCGTTCCGGTCGGTGGTGGAGGGTTGATTGCAGGTATTTCAGCGGTTATTAAGCAAGTGTCTCCTGAAACCCGCATTGTCGGCGTTGAGCCAGAAGATGCTGCTTGTATGACCGAAGCCCTTAAAGCGAAAGAGCGGGTCAAACTTAATTCGGTTGGTATTTTTGCAGATGGCGTGGCTGTAGCACAAGTCGGTGAGATTCCATTTCGTATTGCGCAAACTTGTGTGGATGAAATGGTGACCGTTAAAACCGATGAGATTTGTGCTGCGGTTAAGGATATTTTTGAAGACACCCGTGCGATTGCCGAGCCAGCAGGCGCACTCGCATTGGCGGGAATGAAAAAGTTCGTGGAAGAAAAAGGCGTGGCCGACTTGAATATGGCAGTGATCGTCAGTGGTGCGAATATGAATTTTGACGGTTTGCGCTATATTTCCGAACGGACAGAAATCGGTGAAAAACGCGAAGCCATTTTTGCGGTGACCATTGATGAAAAACCAGGAAGCTTTAAACGCTTCTGTGAGTTACTTGGAGATCGCCGTGCAATTACAGAATTCAATTATCGTTATTCAGATCGTCAAAAAGCGGTGGTTTTTGTTGGCGTGAGAACCGAAGGCGGCACGGCTGAAAAAGAATCGTTGATTAAGCAATTAAAGCAATGCGGCTATGAGTTGGAAGACCTGAGTGATGATGAAATGGCTAAATTGCACTTGCGATTTATGGTCGGTGGCCATGCAAAAGGGGTCGAGAATGAGTTGCTGTATCGTTTTCAGTTTCCAGAACGTCCCGGCGCATTGTTGCAGTTTTTAATTCAAATGAGTGAAGAATGGAACATCAGTTTATTCCATTATCGAAACCATGGCGCTGCTTATGGTCGCGTGTTGGTCGGGGTGCAGGTTCCTCCGGAACAAAAGCCCGCATTTGAAGCGTATTTGGATAACTTAGGTTATCGTTATTTCTCAGAACAAGACAATATTGGGTATCAATTATTTTTAAAACCGATTGAATAGGTTTTAAACACAATTCATCCGGTTCTAAAAATGACCAGGCCTGGTCATTTTTCATTCAAAACGTGTAGAGATTCTTTTCAGTGACCAGTCCTTCTAAAGGAATGTCCCAAGGCTCGGGTTGGATGTGTTCCACTTTCTGACACTCGTGTGCCCATCCAATCAGTTTTGGTCGATTATGACGATGGGTTTGCCAGCGTTTAAACTGAAACGTCCGATCATAAAATCCTCCCCCCATCCCTGTTCGATGTCCTTGTAAGTCAAAGCAGGTCAGCGGCATTAAAACCAGGTCGAGTTGTTGACCGGTTAAGTGATATTGGTTCTGGATTTGTGGCTCTAAAATACCAAAACGATTTGGTGCCAAGACGCTCTCAGGGGTATATTCAGCAAATGCCATATGACGCCCTCGTAAGGTTTTCAGCACGGGTAAAAAAACCTGATGATTTCGTTGCCACAGTGCGTCAATGAGTGAGTCGGTATTGAGTTCACCATCTTGTGAAAAATAAACAGCAATGCGTTTGGGGCGTTGTAGCCAATTGGATCGCAATAATAAATGGGAAGCTTGTCTAGCGTGATGAAATTGTTGCTCAGGGCTCAGCTGGTTGCGTCTTTCTCGACACGTATTTCTTAAGTTCATGCGGGATGAATCTCGTTGGTCACTAAAATCGATGAGACCCTGATGTCTCAAATAAGAAATGGGAATACGAACTAGGCCATTAATCCCTGAACCGTTAAGTTCAGGTGGCAGCCTCGACTAAAGACTTAGGATTCTCGGACATAAGCGAGATTCTCACCATCTAAAGTTTCTGGCCCCGAGATCATAGCTATCGGCAGGGGATTTGAACCTAGTCCGTATGAGTCATTATTATAACAATTTATAGAGTTATTAATAGGGTCAAAGCGGTTTTTCTTATCAGTTGTTTTGATTAGAAACCGGTTACAAATTAAAACATTCTATAAACAAAGGCAAAACTCAGGGGAGTGCTTGATTTAGCGATATTAAATTAAAGGAAGAAGTTATCAGTTTTCTTTTGAAGTGTTGGCAACCTGCGTGATGGCATCTTCAATTTGTTCGTCTAGTCGTAAGCAATATTGTGTGGTTTCTTGTTTCATTTGCAGGTGGTCGTAACATAAGTTTAACGCCACCATTAGAACTTTGCTTTCTCCCTTTAAAGTCGTGACTTGGTCTAGCTTATCTTCCAACATGGTGGCCGCTTCAATCAAGCGTTCACGGTCCTCAGGCTCGCACGGTACTTCAAAAGTGTGGTTCATTAAAGATAACGTTAGCATGGAATTCTCACGTAAAAGGGGTTAAATAAAAAGCCAGTAAGCATTGTGACAAAATCAACCAGTCAAAGTCGATACACAACTTAATCTAAGTTATATATTACGCATTTCGTTTGGGTTTGTCATCCTAGAAAAAATTTAAAAAGACCTTGTCCATTTGGTTAAGCAAAACGCTCATGGTATTATTTGCTCATAAATGCATGAATTCTAGCAAATTAGCTTCTCCTTTAGGTTTGGAGGAGAGTTTGAAAAGAATTTGGAATTTTAATAAATAAAATAAAATGGATTCGTCTTGAATGGAATTTGATCAAATAAATGACGCTTTGCAAGCGTACCCCGAATTGGAATCGCCTTCGTTTTTGCAAGGGATGCTGGTCGGCTTGATGTGTGGTGATGCGAATTTAAAAGAAAGCGCTTGGATTAAAAAAATTCTGGAAGAAGCGAATGTGAAGTCGGTGAAAGAAAGTTTTCTGATCGCATTGCACGAGCTGTATTTAGAGACCGATAAAACTTTGAATGGATCAGGGTTTGAATTGATTCTTTGTCTGCCAGATGAAAATGATCCTTTGCCTGCACGCGCTGCTATGTTGGGTCAATGGTGTGAAGGATTTTTATATGGCATGGGCTTAGGAGGTCAATCAGAGCAAAAACTCAAGGGCGAGGTGGCAGAATTATTCCGCGATTTCGGTGATATTGCTCGCATTGAAGTAGATGGACTTGACGATGTCAGTGATCAGGACGAGTCAGATTTTATGCAGCTTGTTGAGTTTGTCAAAATTGGTGTTTTAACGATTAATGAAGAGCTGAACCCTGTTGAAGGCTCTCCTATCATGATGCAGGATGCGCCCACGGATACATTGCATTAATTATGATTTCAATGACTTTATTTCAAGCCCGTAGAAAGGCCTTGTTGGAAAAATTACCTGACAACAGTGTCGCTTTTATTGCTTCCGGAGAAGAAAAAATTCGGAATCGAGATGTTGAATATGAATTTCGTGCCGAGTCGGATTTTTATTACCTGACGGGATTTGCCGAACCCGATGCGGTTTTGATGTTAATCAAACGCACAAATTCTTCTGATGTGACACAACAGAGTATGTTGTTTTTACGACCGAAAGATGAAGAACAGGAGATCTGGCAGGGTCGACGTTTAGGTGTGGATAAAGCGCCCGAAACATTAAATATTGACCAGGCCTGGTCTATTGATGATTTTGAAGAGCAAGTGCCAGAGTTAATGGAGGGAATGAGCAGCCTCTTTTTTACCTTCGCACAGTTGTCGGAATGGTCAGAGCTGGCTTCAAGTTGGATTCAAGCGCAAAAAGCCAAAGCTCGAAAAGGCATTCAAGCTCCAACTCAGTTACAGGATTTAGATGCAATCTTGCATGAAATGCGGGTGATTAAATCGGCAGAAGAAATCGACTGGATGCGTCAAGCTGCCCAAATAACCGTCAAAGGGCATTTAGCTGCGATGCGATCGGTGGCGCCGGAGAAATATGAATATCAAGTACAGTCCGATTTAGAGAATGCCTTTAAGCAAAACGGTTCCCCGCGTGTGGCTTTTAACACCATTGTGGCGGGGGGAGAGAATGCGTGTGTGCTGCATTACACCGAAAATACCGCGTTGATTCAAGACGGAACGCTTGTCTTGGTTGATGCCGGCGCTGAATTTGCCGGTTATGCAGGGGACATTACGTCAACTTTTCCTGCAAATGGTCAGTTTTCAGAATCTCAAGCGGCTTTGTATGAAATTGTACTGGCTGCTCAAAAAGCAGCCATTGAAGTCATTCAGCCAGGCCTTCGTTATGATGTGATGCATCAAGCTTCCGCAAAGGTTTTAACTGAAGGGTTGGTTCGTTTAGGTATTTTGCGAGGGGACGTGGATCAACTCGTTGAAGAAGAAGCGTATAAACGTTTCTTTATGCATGGCACCGGACATTGGTTGGGAATGGATGTGCATGATGTGGGGCTTTATAAGCACCAAGGTGAATGGCGAACTTTGCAGGCCGGAATGGTCGTCACCGTTGAACCGGGAATCTATATTTCAAGTGATTGCGTAGATGTAGACGCTCAATACCGTGGTATTGGAATCCGGATTGAAGATGATGTGGTGGTGACAGAAACCGGGCATGATGTGCTAACGACAGGGCTACCAAGAACCGTGGCGGAAATTGAACAATGGATGGCACAAAATCGTGATTAAGCGGGCTTTACATGACAATTGAGAAGAAAGACGTCTTTATTTCAGGCGGTGGCCCGGTTGGGTTGATTTTGGCGATCGGGCTTGCACGTGCCGGAAAATCGGTTGTGTTGGCTGAAAAAAATGCGTTTGATCAAGGCGAAAAAGGGTCCTTTGATGGGCGGGTGTTGGCGTTAACGTATGGCAGTGTCTGTTTTTTAGAGTCGTTAGGCATTTGGCAAGAGCTCAAGTCATATGCTACACCGATTGAGCATGTTCATGTCTCGCAAAAAGGGTATCTGGGGTTAACACACCTGCATGCGGCTGAAATGAAGGTACCTGCTTTGGGGTACAGTGTCACTGCCTCTGATTTAGGGAATGTATTATGGCAACTGGCGACCGACTTAAAAGAGGTGGCTTTATTTTCCCGGTCAGGCCTGGCTGATTTTCAGCAAAAAGACTCTTTTCAGCAAGTTTGTCTGGATACTCCTAGTGGTCAGCGAAACTTTGAGGTCAGCTTAGTGGTGGGGGCGGATGGCACTCAGTCAACGGTTCGACAGGTATTAGATCTTCCCATCGAGGTTAAAGATTATCAAGCGTTTGGTGTGATTGCTAAAATCGAAACGGAGCAGCACCCTAATGGTTGGGCGTTTGAACGTTTTACCGAGCAAGGCCCCGTCGCATTGTTACCGATGCACGGTCATGAAAGTAAAGCTGTCTGGGTGGTGCCCGCCGATGAAATCGAACAGGTAAGAGCATTGGATGATAAAGCTTTTATGCAGACCTTTTCTCAAAGAATGGGGGAACGCTTGGGGGGCTTTGTCTCAGTCAGTGAGCGAGTGTTTTATCCGTTGACGGAAACGTATGTTCCAACCTTTATCAAGCCTCGTGCAGTATTGATGGGGAATGCTTCGCATACACAGCATCCGGTTGCCGCTCAAGGATTAAACTTGGGTATCAGTGACATTCAGGCCTTCTTGGAGGAGTCGCAAGAGATGACTGATTTAGGTGAATGGACGTTGTTATCGAGCTATGCCGAAGAGCGTAAAGAGCATCATGAAAAAATCATGGGGTTGACTGATGGGTTGATTCAGTTATTTCAGACGGAATCTCCTGCCATAGGTCATATGCGAGGCTTGGGTTTGATGGCGATGAATGCCATTCCATCTTTCAGAAAGCGGTTTACTAAAATGACGATGGGCATGAAATGATTGAAAACACACATTCAAAATCCACTTTAGAGTCCAGCGTTTGGGATGTTGTGGTTGTCGGTGGCGGAATGGTCGGTGCCACAGTGGCGCTAGGGCTTGCAAAAAGTGGGTTTGAAGTGTTGATGCTGGAACGCCAAGCGCCTGACTTAAATTGGGATGAAAACGCACCAATGCAAACACGAGTCAGTGCTTTAACACGGGCTTCCGAACATATTTTAAAAAATCTGGGAGCCTGGACGGGAATTCAAAATCGTCGTTATCATGCTTTTACAGACATGCATGTTTGGGAGTCTATATCGGATGCTCAAGTGCATTTCGCGTCTAAAGAAATCAATGAACCTAACTTAGGGTATGTGGTTGAGAATCAGGTGATTCAAGCTGCGTTATGGGAAGAGATTATTTCCCATGAAAATGTACACGTTGCCGTGGGACATGCTTTAACCGGATTGGTATTGTCCTTAGATCATGCGAGCTTAGAGTTAGACGCTTCTATTGAAATAAAAGCCAAGTTGGTTGTAGGGGCTGATGGCGCATTTTCGAAAACCCGAGATATGGTTGGTATCGCTATTGAAGAGCATGATTATAATCAGTGTGCCGTGGTGGGCTGTGTGAAAACAGAGTTGCCTAACCAAGATACGTGTTGGCAACGTTATCAACCCGATGGGCCTTTTGCCTATTTGGCCATGCAAGACAGCTGGAGTTCGATTGCTTGGTATTTACCGACAGAAAAAATGCAATGGGCACTGTCGTTGTCTGATAACGCTTTTGCTGAAGCCATTGCCGAAGCATCGGCTTATAAGTTAGGAAATGTGATAGAAGTAGCTGATCGTACTGCTTTTCCATTGGTTCGGCGTCATGCGGGACATTATGTGAAGCCGCATTTTGCATTGGTAGGCGACGCAGCGCATACCATTCACCCGCAAGCGGGGCAGGGGGTGAATCTCGGTTTGTTGGATGCCGCTGCCTTGGTCGAAACCTTGTCTCAGGCACGTCAAGAATCTGATAAAGATTGGAGTCGTTTAAGTGTTTTGCGGCGTTATGAACGTTGGCGTCGAGGCGATAATGCGATTGTGCAGCGCTCAATGGAAGGGTTTGATTGGTTGTTTAAACAAGAAAATACATTTAAAAATGAAATTCGTAAACGGGTTTTGCCATTAGCTGATCAAGCTGTTCCGATTAAAAACTGGTTGATGGGGCAAGCGCTAAAAGGTCGGGGTGTGTTGCCGGAGTTAGCACAAGTATGAGTTTTAACTTTCGAAGTGTGAATATCAAAGCATTTTTGGGTGTTGAAGGGGTGTCGCCTTTTGAAAATACCCGTGCGATTAAGGTAGGGGGGTATCTTTCCTACGCGGTTTTTTTAGCGTTATTGATTGTTGTCGTGCAATTGGTGTTGGATTATTCCGATACCATTCAGGATGGCTTCTGGGTCTCCGTATTGGTTTGGCTGGTGTTCACAACTGAGTTAGTGATTAATTTATGGTTGGTGGATAATCGAAAGCGCTACCTCAAACATAATTGGTTAAATGTTTTAATCATTATTATTGTGTTTCCGTGGTTCAGTTATGGAAGTGAATGGGCCGCGATTCTGCGAGGACTCAGACTTCTTCTCTTTTTAAGAGTGGTGCTGGATGTGTTTGGCGATGTGGTCAACTTGCTGAAACAAAACAGCTTTGGATTGGTTCTGGCCGGTGCTTTCTTTTTCATTATCCTTGCAGGTGCTATTTTCTCGGTAATTGAGGGTGTCGACTTCACTGATGGTGTTTGGTATGCCCTAGTGACGATTACCACTGTGGGGTATGGTGATGTGGTTCCGCTGACAGGGGAAGGTCGGCTGTTTGGCGGCGCTTTAATTATTATTGGGGTTGCACTGTTTTCATTGGTTATGGCAAATATCTCAGCTTTTTTGATTGGATCAGAGCAAAAAGAAAGAGAAAAAGACATCTTGAACCATGTCAAAAAAATGCAGGATCACTTGGATGTTCAGGCGGAGCTGAATGAAAAACGACTAGCAGAGATATTGTCTGAAATGTCATCCAAGGTTGATGATTTGGAAAAAAGAATGCAAGCATTTCATGCGGAAAGATTTGATAGCAGCTTGGGACTTTTGGATAAAAAAGTTCGTATGGAAAAAGAAGAAATTCTGCAAAAAATGCGGCAAGAGAATGAAGCTGTTTTATCAGAACTAAGACGTACGACTTTAAAAAAAGAAGATAATAAAAAAACCTAATAAATTCATAAAGAAAAGTGCTTAAGTGTTTGTCGATATAAGCTTTATTGGGGGGTAGCCATAAAATTAATTTTGACATTTTTTTAAGATAGAACTATAGTCTATTCACGATAGTTTTATAGACGAAAAGGCATTTTCATAATGGCTGATAGACGGCTTCAAGTATTTTACACAGTAGCAAAAGTATTAAGTTTTACTAAAGCAGCTGAAACGCTTCACATGACGCAACCTGCGGTGACTTTTCAGGTTAAGCAGTTAGAAGAGTTTTTTAACACTCGGCTATTTGACCGAACGCATAATAAGATTACCCTGACTGATGCGGGAAAGATTGTTTACGATTATGCGGAAAAAATACTGGATCACTATGAGAAGATGAATAGTGAGGTCAGGGAGTTGACCGGGGAAGTCACCGGCAGCTTGTTGATTGGAGCCAGCACCACGATTGCCGAGTATATGCTGCCAAGTCTACTGGGCGCATTCAAGAAGCAGTTTGAAGATGTAAATATTCGTCTTCAAGTTGGTAACACCGATGCGATTGTTGCCATGGTCGAAAACAATATGATTGACCTTGGGGTGGTTGAAGCGCCGGTTTATAACAAAAACCTGGAAGTGGAAGTGTGTCGTCTAGATGAGATGGTTCTGATTGTGCCACACGGTCACCCACTTTCTAATCGTGACAAGATTTCAATCGAAGATATGCGTAAGTATCGCTATATCTCCCGAGAAGAAGGGTCTGGTTCACGCTCCGTGATTGATAATTACATTCGTGAGCAAGGTTTGAGCTACTCTGATTTGAATGTTGTGATGGAGTTGGGAAGCCCAGAAGCCGTCAAGATGGCTGTTGAATCAGATGTTGGTTTGGCCATTGTCTCGAGAACCACGATTTCTAAAGAATTGAAGCTTGGAACGCTGAAGGCGTTGCCACTTGATCCTCCGCTGAATCGACCATTTTCGCATGTACGACAGAAGCACAAGTTCCGTCACCGTGCCGTTGGCGAGTTGCTTGATTTTGCAGTGGATTACTGCAAAGAAAAAGCCGTTGAGCAAGGGTTTAGATTGCCGAGCGAAGAAGATATGGAGAAGTACACTTCTAAATAACTTGGAAGTGGCTAGAAAGATAAAAGCCCTAAAAACAACCAGGCCTGGTTGTTTTTAGGGCTTTTTTGTTTATGGCGTTATGGCATGAATAAGCAATGGCTCTGTGTCTGAATGCAGTGTGACGAAGAGCCATTGTCAAAGGAAGTTATAAAGAGTCGGAGGCAAACTCTGCTAAACGGGAGCGTTCTCCTTGTCTAAGAGTGATGTGCGCACTGTGAGGCCAGTTTTTGAATCGATCTACAATGTAGGTGAGCCCTGTTGTGGTTTCGGTTAAGTAAGGGGAGTCAATTTGCCCGATATTCCCCAGGCAGACGATTTTAGTTCCTTCACCAGAACGTGTTATTAATGTTTTCATTTGTTTCGGTGTCAGGTTTTGTGATTCGTCAATAATGATGAATTTATTTTGGAAGGTACGCCCGCGCATAAAGTTAAGAGATTTGATTTTAATACGCTTGTTGAGCAGTTCCTGGGTCGATTCTTTTTCCCAGTCTGTAACATGTCCATCTGAATGCGTTAACACTTCCAAATTATCCATCAATGCGCCCATCCACGGCGTCATTTTTTCTTCTTCCGTGCCGGGTAGGAACCCGATGTCATCCCCAATGGGGATGGTAGCGCGAGTCATGATGATTTCGTTGTAGATACCTTCATCAAGGGTTTGTTCGAGTGCTGCGGCCAAAGCTAACAAGGTTTTCCCTGTTCCAGCCGTTCCCAATAATGAAACAAAGTCAATGTTAGGGTCCATTAAGAAGTTTAAAGCCAAGTTTTGTTCTTGATTACGTGCGGTAATACCCCAAACACTGCGTTTTGATTGCTCAAAGTTGTGCATGTATTCCAAGGTGGCAATGTTATGTTCCACTTTGCGAACAATGGCGCTGAAGCCAGATTCGTTTGCACTGAGTAAACACTGGTTTGGATACCAATGATGCGTTTCATCTAACTCCAGTTCATAGAAGGTTTTGTTGTCTTCCTGCCAGGATTTCATTTTGCTGAAGTTCTCTTCAAAAAAATGTTCAGGCAAGATCTCCCAGCCGCTGAACAATAAGTCCGCATCTTCCAATACGCGGTCATTGTAATAGTCTTCAGAATGGAGACCGACTGTAGAGGATTTGATGCGCATGTTGATGTCTTTTGTCACCAAAGTGACGTTGCGACTGGGGTATTGTAGTTTTAGGGCTAAGCCGGTTTGAAGGATGTGGTTGTCTGCTTTGTGGCTTGGCAAGGTTTCAGGGAGTTGAGCCACCATTGGTTCAGTTTCGAAAAATAGTTTGCCTAAATGCAGGTTTTCGCGTTCTTTATTCGGATGAATGCGCTCCAAATCCAATCCTAACTTAATTTGTTCAAAGCTGGCGTTGCTAATGATCTGATCGATCAAACGGTTGGTTTCACGTACATTACGGGAGACTTCAGACATCCCTTTTTTGCCGGCATCAAGCTCTTCGAGTACCGTCATGGAAATGAATACGTCATGCTCTTCAAAATTGAAAAGTGCCATCGGGTCGTGCATTAAAACGTTGGTATCAAGAATGAATAATCTTTTTGGGCTGTCGGTCATTTAATAGCATCCTATGTTAATGCGGCTTGCGCCAGAATCAGGTTAATTCTTTACATTTTGTACGGCTTCCAAAACTTCTTTTACATGGTTAGGAACTTTGACTTTTCGCCATTCCTGAATCAGTTCTCCTTCTGGGTTGATTAGAAAAGTGCTGCGCTCAATTCCCATGTATTCACGACCATAATTTTTTTTAAGTTTGATGACATCGAAAATATTGCATAAGGTTTCGTCAGGGTCTGAAATTAGCTCAAATGGGAAATCGAATTTGCTTTTAAAGTTTTCATGTTTTTTGATGGAGTCTTTTGAGACGCCATAAATGACAGTATTCTCTGCTTCGAAGTTCGGATAAGCCTGGGTGAAGTCTTGGCCTTCTGTGGTGCACCCCGGGGTGTTGTCTTTGGGGTAAAAGTAAATGACAGTGTAATGGCCTGTTAGGTCTTTTTCGGAAACGGTTTGGTTGTTTGTGGTTTCGAGTGAGAATGAAGGGACTTTTTGCCCGATTTGTAGAGAAGGTGTTGTGGTCATTTGTACTCCTTTTTTTAATCAGTATGCAAGGTTTAAATTAATTGTTCAATGAAAAATTTATGAAAAAGAAATTATCCTGTCGAAACTGTGAATAAGCGAAATAATCGCTTGAAGAAAAAGGGGTGAAAAGGTAATATTACTCTTTTATTTTACATTCATTTTGTTGGAGAAAATCATCGTGTTTAGAGGGAGTATGGTGGCCTTGGTCACACCCATGATGGGGGACGAATCTGTGGATTTTGATGCACTTGAAAGATTAATCGAGTTTCATATCAAATCCAAGACTAAAGCCATCGTTGCGATGGGAACAACAGGTGAATCAGCTACGTTGGATTTCCAAGAACATCGTGACGTGGTACGTTTTGTGGTGGAAAAAACAGCAGGTCGCATCCCGGTAATAGCAGGAACGGGTGCTAATTCAACGACAGAAGCGATTGAATTGACACAATATGCAAAAGAAGTGGGGGCGGATGCCTGTTTATTAGTAACGCCTTACTACAACAAACCAACCCAAGAAGGGTTGTATCTTCATTATAAGAAGATTGCTCAGACGGTTGATATCCCTCAGATTCTTTATAATGTGCCAGGTCGAACAGCTTGTGATTTGTTGCCTGAGACCATTGGGCGATTATCCACTATCAACAACATCATCGGTGTGAAAGAAGCCACCGGAGACGTCAGTCGTGTTGGTCAGATTAAAGAGCTGGTTGATGAAGACTTTGACTTATACACCGGAGATGATGCGACAGCGGTTGACTTCATTTTAGAAGGTGGACATGGAGGCATCTCGGTTACCGCGAATGTGATGCCGGCATTAGTGTCAGAAGTGTATGATGAAGCTCTGGCAGGTAATGCAGAAAAAGCGAGAATGATGGATGCACCGTTAACCGAGCTGCATAAAAATTTATTTGTGGAAGCTAACCCGATTCCTGTGAAGTGGGCGATGGCAGAAATGGGATTGATGGGTGGGGCAATTCGTTTGCCTTTAACACCGTTGTCTGAAAAGTATCATGCTTTGGTGCGTCAAGCTTTACAAACTGCAGGAGCGTTATAACTTTATGTTTCTGCTAACTCAGAACCCCTCTCTTAATCCTCGCAGCGTGTCTATTATGGCGGCCGCTATCAGTTTCTCATTGCTTGTAACCGGCTGCTCTTCAACGCCTTCAAGTCAAAAAAATGCTGATAGTGTATTGGACTATGATGCCGATACTTCTTATCGGGAGACTGAAAAAAGCCTGTCAAAAGACCTTGCGGTTCCACCTAATCTATTTTTACCTTCTAAAAAGCAAGATGAATTTGATATTGCCATCTCAAACACAGGTAAGTTAGAAGAAGAATATCGCTATATCCCAACGTACCGTGCTGACCATTTAGCGGTTAAATCAAACTTATCTGGACGTTGGCTTGAAATCAAAGGAATGTCGAGTGAAAAGGTTTGGCAAGGGGTTCAATCCTTCTTAGTGTCGTTGGGGATGCCTGTTAAAGAAGCCCGCAAAGATACCGGGTTTATCCGTACAGAGTTCGTTCCCCGTAAAGAGCTTGTTCCCTTGGATGATCAAGGGCCTTTGACGAAACTGTTGAACAGTTGGCGTCCAGAATTGGCAGATGGTCTTTATGATCGTTTGATTGCTCAAGTGGAGTATGATGCGGGTCAAGACGTTACCCGTGTTTATTTCCACCACTATATGGTAGCCGATCCAAGTGTGGCGGACTCTGAAGATGCTGCAGTTGTTGTAGATTCAGGCTGGAAGGTGAAGCCTTACAACCCCTTGATTGAGGCGGAAGCAACATATCAGGCCATGATTTTCTTTGGTGCCTCTCAAGGAGAGTCCTTAAAAGCCATCCAAATGACCCAAAACCAAGTGCATTCGGAACAAGAGGATTCCACGAATGGTTTAAAAGTGGATGCTTCTGCTGCGGAAACTTGGTCTTATTTAAAAGCCATGTTGTATCGTTCTGGCTGGTTCTATGAGCATATCAAACCAGTTACTAAGGAAGTTTGGGTGGTTGTTCCGGCATCGGTGCGTAAAGAAAATAGTTTAGGGTCAAAATTAGCCTTTTGGCGTAGTGACGATGATGCTGAAAAATATATTCCAAAGCGCATCAAGTTCACTGTTGAAACGCTTAATGAGCAAACGCCAGATCGTTCCAGCGGAAGTTTGTTAAAGGTGGATACGGCTGAGTCATCTGAACCTTTAACGCCTGAGAAACGCCGTTATATTTTTGAGTCCTTAGGCTTGCTGAAGCCGTAAAACTCATTCATTTCAAATCATTTACTATTCACCCTTGGTTACATACCGAGGGTTTTTTGTATAAGGAAAGACTATGCAAATTATCTGGGGAAATTCGGCTCATTCTGAGTATCGTTTAAACCAACTTTTAAATAAACTCTCGAAAGTAGGGTCTATTTCAAGCTTAAAATCACAATTCATTTACGCAGTTGATTTGAATGATGATGCCTCTGAACTGAGCGCTTCTGACTTAACAAAGTTAGGTGTGTTGTTAAACGATACAGAAAAGGATCTGTCGTCTGAATTCAACGAGACGGCTTGTGTTGTAACGCCGCGTTTGGGTACGATTTCTCCTTGGGCTTCTAAGGCAACTGATATTACTCACACATGTGGTATTGAGACTATCCATCGAGTTGAACGTGGTATTGTGTATTTTCTGGAAGGGGTAACATCAGAAGATCGCGCTGCGATGGAAGCCTTGTTGTTTGATCGTATGGTTGAGCAGGTTTTCCATTCCTTAGAAAATTTGAAAGGCCTGTTCTCGCATCAGTCACCTAAAGCATATGAAACGGTTGATGTGTTAAATAGTGGTGCTGAAGCACTTCAACAAGCGAACTCTGCAATGGGGTTGGCTTTATCAGATGATGAAATCGATTATTTAGTCTCGGCTTTTAAAGGGTTGGAGCGAAACCCGGTGGATGCTGAGCTGATGATGTTCGCGCAAGCCAATTCCGAGCATTGTCGTCATAAAATTTTTAATGCCGATTGGACCATCGATGGCGCGGATAAACCGAACTCGTTATTTGGTATGATTCGAAACACGTATCAAAAGAATCCGCAAGGCGTATTATCGGCTTATAGTGACAATGCCGCGGTGGTGGAAGGGTATAAAGCGACTCGTTTTTTTCCGAACCCTGAATCTCGTCAGTATCAATACAGTGATGAAAATGTTCACTTCCAAATTAAAGTAGAAACGCATAATCACCCAACCGCGATTTCGCCTTGGTCAGGTGCCGCAACAGGATCCGGTGGTGAAATTCGAGATGAAGGTGCGACTGGACGAGGGTCTAAACCAAAAGCCGGTTTAACGGGCTTTACGGTTTCCAATCTAAATATTCCTGATTTCAAGCAACCTTGGGAATCGGTTTATGGAAAACCAACACGAATTGTCAGTCCGCTTGAAATTATGATTGAAGGCCCTCTTGGGGCTGCAGGATTTAATAACGAATTTGGTCGTCCGGCCATCAATGGATATTTCCGTACTTATGAAAATGCATTGATTACGCATGATGGAGAAGAAATCCGTGGGTATCACAAGCCTATTATGCTGGCAGGTGGGCTAGGCAGTATTCGTGAGCAACATATTCAAAAGAACGACATTCCGGTCGGTGCGAAGCTTGTCGTATTAGGTGGCCCTGCCATGCTAATTGGTCTAGGTGGTGGTGCAGCGTCATCGGTAGACAGTGGTGCAGGCTCAGAGACATTAGACTTTGCTTCGGTTCAGCGTGAAAACCCTGAAATGGAGCGTCGTGCTCAAGAAGTGATCGACCGTTGTACTTATTTAGGCGATCAGTCTCCTATTGCCTCTATTCATGATGTTGGGGCTGGTGGACTATCGAATGCTTTCCCTGAATTAGTGAATGATGCTGGACGGGGTGGAAAATTCCAGTTGCGCGATATACCGAATGATGAGCCAGGTATGTCTCCAATGGAAATCTGGTGTAATGAATCACAAGAGCGGTATGTTATTGCGATTTATCCGGATCAAATTGAACAATTTGAAGCCATTTGTCAGCGTGAAAGATGTTTATACGCCATTGTCGGTGAAGCAACCGAAGAACAAAAATTAGTGGTGAATGATACGGTGTTTGATAATAACCCGGTCGATATGCCATTGAATGTCTTGTTAGGGAAACCGCCTAAAATGCATCGTACCGTTGAATCTCGTTTGATTCCTCAGCCGGGGTTTGAGCCAGCGGTTCTTGATTTTAATGATGTAACTGAGCGCTTGTTGAAGTTGCCGACGGTTGCGAACAAAAGCTTTTTGATTACCATCGGAGATCGTAGCATCACTGGGATGGTCACACGAGATCAAATGGTCGGCCCATGGCAAGTTCCAGTCGCGAATGCTGGGGTTACCTGTTCTGATTATCAAGGGTATACGGGAGAGGCGATGGCAACAGGCGAGCGTCCTCCTGTGGCTTTGATTAATCCGAAAGCTTCTGCGCGTTTATCCATTGCAGAAGCCATTACCAATATTGCTTGTGCCAAAATTGAAAAGATGAGTGATATTAAGATTTCGGCAAACTGGATGGCAGCAGCCGGACACCCTGGTGAAGATTCAGCTTTGTATGATGCTGTTGAAACCGTTGGATTGGAACTTTGCCCTGCCTTAGGTATTGCGGTTCCGGTTGGAAAAGACTCTATGTCGATGAAGACGGTTTGGCAAGACGGTGATGAATCAAAATCAGTGACTTCTCCGGTTTCTTTGAATATCACCACGTTTGCACCGGTTCAGGATGTTCGTAAGACTGTCACACCTCAGCTGAGAACCGATTTGGGTGAAACCGAGCTGTTAGCGATTGATTTAAGTCGTGGGCAAAACCGACTGGGTGGAAGCTGTTTAGCGCAGGTTTATAACCAAGTAGGTGATGTGTCGGCCGATTTAGATTCGGCCGAAGACTTACTGAACCTCTTCAACTTCGTACAGACTTTAATGGCCGATGATTTGATCCAAGCTTACCATGATCGTGCAGATGGTGGCTTCCTTGTGACGCTATTGGAAATGGCATTTGCAGGGCATTGCGGGTTGAACTTGGATACGAGTGCATTAGGTGAGGAAGCGATTTCCGCCTTGTGTTCCGAGGAAGTAGGGGTCGTGGTTCAAGTGAAGGCCGATGATAAGACTGCTGTTGAAGCGCTGCTCAACTCATATAATTTATCGGATGCTGCTCATTGGGTCGGAACGCCTTCTGATTCCGATCAAATTGAAATCACGGCGCATGGCAAAACGTTGTTGAAAGGTTCTCGTAAAACTTACCAGGCCTGGTGGTCAGAGACCAGCTATCGCATGCAAGCGTTGAGAGATAACGAAGCTTGTGCTAAACAGGAATTTGATGCTATTCAGCAAGATGCCAATACGCGTATTCAGCCTGTTGTGACATTCGACCAGAATGAGGATATTACGGCAGAGTTCTCTCGAACTAACCGTCCGAAAGTTGCGATTTTACGCGAACAGGGCGTCAATGGTCAGCAAGAAATGGCGGCGGCATTTGATCGTGCCGGCTTTGAAGCCATTGATGTTCATATGTCGGATGTGCTTTCTGGAGAAGTGTCATTTGAAGATTATCGAGGCTTAGTCGCCTGTGGTGGTTTCTCTTATGGGGATGTATTGGGTGCCGGACGCGGTTGGGCAAATTCGATTCTATTCAACGAGACGGCTCGCCAAACCTTTGAAGGATTCTTTAAGCGAGAAGATACGTTTACGCTGGGGGTCTGTAACGGCTGCCAGATGCTATCAAATCTAAAAGAGATCATTCCGGGTGCGGACAGCTGGCCGAAGTTTGTTCGAAATGAGTCTGAACAATTTGAAGCTCGTTTTTCTTTGGTGGAGATTCAAGAATCCCCTTCTATTTTGCTAAAAGGAATGGCTGGGACGCGTATTCCCGTTGCTGTTGCACATGGAGAAGGTCGTATGGACTTTGGTCAGCGCTCAGCGCAAGAGGTCGATGGTTTGGTTGGCGTGCGATATGTGGATTCTGCAGGGAATCCTACTGAAGCCTATCCCTTTAACCCAAATGGATCTGAAGCGGGTATGACAGGATTAACCACAACCGATGGTCGTGTCACCATCATGATGCCGCATCCAGAACGCGTATTTAGAACTGTTCAGAACTCATGGCACCCAGATGACTGGTTAGAAGATGCCCCTTGGATGCGTTTGTTCCGTAATGCACGTAAATGGGTGGGGTGATTTCTAACTTATTGAATGTCATGTGAAAGGTTTGTCTAAAGTCAAAGCTGAGTCGATTTCACTATAAGTGATTTTTATAATGTATAAATAAAATTATTTTTGTGATAACTTTAGTTTATTTGACTTTTTATAGGCCTTTCTTTAATGTTATACAACTTTATTTTTCGACCTTGTTTCAAGTCAGAGGCTTGAAACGGCTTTTTTAAATTTCAAACGGAGTAGGGCACTATGTCTTTAAATCGTCGTGAATTTCTTCATGTAATGTCTATGGCTGCAGCAGCCGGTATGCTACCTGGTACAGCCAGCGCTATGTCTACAAGCCCAGATTATAAAGGTGCACCAGCATCAATGGATATGTATAACTTGCCAATGAAAGGGAAAGTTCGTTTATTACATATTACAGACACACACGCTCAGTTAAAGCCTATCTACTTCCGTGAGCCTAATGTTAACTTAGGAACAGGACCTGCATTTGGTAAATTGCCACATGTTGTAGGGCACAAACTATTAAAAGAATTAAACATCAAAGAAAACACGCCTTTAGCGCATGCTTTCACTTACCTAAACTTCCAAGATGCTTCTGAGCAATATGGTAAAGTTGGTGGGTTTGCTCACCTTAAAACATTGCTAGACAAGTTGCGTGAATCAGCAGGTGGGCGTGAGAACACTTTATTAATGGATGGTGGTGACCTTTGGCACGGTTCAGGGACAGCTCTTTGGACACGTGGTGCGGACATGGTTGAAGCATCAAACCTAATCGGGGTGGATGTGATGACAGGTCACTGGGAGTTCACTTATAAAGAAAACGAAGTTTTAACAAACTTAAATAACTTCAAAGGTGAATTCTTAGCGCAAAACATCCGTGTTAAAGAAGATTCACTATTTGGTGATGCATACCGTGATATGGTTGATCGTCATAACGGTACCGGTCTGT
This sequence comes from Hydrogenovibrio crunogenus, assembly GCF_004786015.1. NCBI lineage: Bacteria > Pseudomonadati > Pseudomonadota > Gammaproteobacteria > Thiotrichales > Piscirickettsiaceae > Hydrogenovibrio > Hydrogenovibrio crunogenus. The sequence goes on along the minus strand of NZ_CP032096.1, from coordinate 1,711,714 downwards.
ATGATGAAGATGAAGGGCGTGCATTTAAGCCTTACACAATCAAAATCATCAACGGTGAGCGTATTGCTGTTGTAGGTCAAGCGTTCCCTCGTACTGCGAATGCTAACCCACAATCTAACTTCCCAGATTGGTCATTCGGTTTGCGTGAAGATGCACTACAAGAAACGGTTAACGAAATTCGTGAAACGAAAAAAGTAGCAGCGATTGTAATGATCTCTCATAACGGGATGGACGTTGATTTGAAGATGGCTTCACGTATCAACGGTATCGATGCAATCTTCGGTGGTCATACACATGATGGTATTCCGAAAACAACACCTGTTAAAACACCAGAAGGCGGTGTTTGTCACGTAACAAATGCTGGTTCTAACGGTAAGTTTGTTGGTTGCATGGATTTAGACATTCAAAACGGTAAGCTACGTGGTGTGAACTACAACTTGTTACCTGTTTTCTCTAACATCTTACCAGCCGATGAAACGGTTCAAACTTTCATTGATCACCTATATACAAAAGTATATGACAAGTCGATCGTTGAATCTCGTGACCCATCTCGTGCGTATAACAAAGATCGTCTAGGTAAAACGTATGGCGATATCCTAAATGAAGAACTAGCGGTTGCAGAAGATACTCTGTATCGTCGTGGTAACTTCATGGGTACATGGGACCAAATCATTGTAAACTCTCTACGTGAAGAGCATGACGCACAAATCGCGATGTCTGCTGGTGTACGTTGGGGGACATCTGTTCTAGCGGGTGAAATGATCACTATGGAACGTGTTATGGATGAAACGTCAATGACTTATGGTGAAACTTATAAGTCTGAAGTGACGGGTGCTCAAATGAAAGATATCCTAGAAGGTATCTGTGAAAACCTATTCCAAAAAGACCCGTACCTACAGTCTGGTGGGGACATGGTTCGTCTAGGTGGTATGGATTACACATGTGAGCCAAATGCAACTTTAGGTAACCGTATCTCTGACATGCGTTTAGATGACGGTACGCCACTAGAAGCAAACAAAACTTATAGTGTTGCTGGTTGGGCGCAAGTTGAATCTGTTGGTGATGGCCGCTTAATGTGGGATGTTGCAGCAGACTACCTACGTAACCACAAAAACGACATGAAGCTTAAGAAAGTAAACCATCCTAAGCTGAAAGGTGTTAAAAACAACCCAGGTATCGAAGACTACCCAGGTGAAATGGCTTAATTGTTAAAGATTAGCTATGAATAAAAAAGCCCGCCATTGAGCGGGCTTTTTTATTTAAACTCTTAAATATTTATTGTGTATATATGCGATTTCTTAATCCAATTCATGTAACTTTTAGGATATAAATTTTGTAATATTTACACGACTAATGATAGTTAAGAATAGGTAAACTGCATTCCGCATTATTATATTTTTGGTTTGAATTTAGGTCGTTGGTTATATCCAACTTCGGGATTATTTGATTGGTACTCTCTGATAAGTTCAACTTCCTTTCGATTTATTTCTTTTGTGTTTTCTGATTCAAAGATAATTTCTTTCCTGATGCTAAAATCTTTTTGTTGCTCTGTAGAAAAATCTTTAGATACTAAATTAGTATCAACACTTCCAAAATAAGTGAGAGTATTTGTTAAGTCCTTACCTATATAGATTTTACCGTTTGGGTAAGTGATTTTATAGATGACCTTATTGCTCATATAACTATCCTGACGTGAAAACTATTTTTACTGTAATGATACAAGGTAATAACTTAGGTTAGTTCAAATTCTTTTTGTTCCTATTTATTGTTTTGGGCATAAAAAAACCACCAGGCCTGGTGGTTTTTTATAGGAATGGTGGGGCATTAACTTAAGAAGTTGTTTCTTGTGTTTTCTTTTCCTCAGCCGGTGTATCGACAGTCTTACTTAAATATTGTTTTAAAGCACTGGATTTACTTCGGATATGAAAAGTCAGCTTCGCTACATCATCAAAATGTTTTGCAAAGTGCAACGTCATGCCTTCTTTTAAGTAGTCCGGCAGTTCATCATAATCTTTACGGTTTTCATCCGGTAAAATCAACTCCTTGATGCCAACACGTCGAGCAGCGATGACCTTTTCACGAATGCCTCCGACAGGCAGAACTTGTCCGGTTAAGCTCAGCTCACCCGTCATCGCCAGTGGTTTTTTAATCGCTTCATTACGTGCCAGTGAGAGCAACGCGGTTGCCATAGTGACACCTGCACTGGGACCATCTTTCGGCGTAGCACCATCGGGAACGTGTAAGTGCACAAATGCTTTATCGAAAAACTCCGGGTCCGCTTTATACTTATCCAGATTAGATGCGATATAACTGTAAGCAATGCTGGCCGATTCCTGCATCACATCACCTAATTGACCAGATAATTTAAACCCTCTATTCAACGTATGAACTCGGCTGGCTTCTATCGTTAGGGTTGCGCCCCCCATTGAGGTCCATGCCAAGCCGGTCACTGTTCCCATTTGTTGGCTGGTTTTTTCAGGGGTGAAGCGCGGTTGTCCTAGCATTTCTTCCAAATCATTGACGTGCAAAGTGGTTTGTTCCATTTCACCATTGACGAATTTAATCGCCTGTTTACGAATCAATTTGGCTAATTGTTTTTTCAGGTTTCGAACACCAGCTTCACGTGCATAGCCTTCAATGACATGACGTATGGTTGCTGGTGTGATCTGGATCTGTTTTTTATTCAGCCCTGCATCCTCCAGCAAAGACGGCCATAAATGATGTTTGGCAATCTGGATTTTTTCTTCGGTGATGTAACCGGATAAACGAATCACTTCCATTCGATCCAATAATGGCCCTGGAATACTGTCTAGCGTATTCGCCGTACAAACAAATAGGGTTTTGGATAAATCGAAACGAATATCCATATAATGATCCATAAATTCTGAGTTTTGTTCAGGGTCCAGTACTTCCAATAGCGCTGAAGCAGGGTCGCCTTGGTAAGAAGACCCTATTTTATCGATTTCATCGAGCATAATGACCGGGTTGGCGGTTTCACAATCTTTCAAAGCCTGTACAAACTTACCGGGCATTGCCCCAATATAAGTACGACGATGCCCTTTGATTTCAGCTTCATCTCGCATGCCTCCCACGGAAAAACGATAAAATTTACGTCCCAGTGTATCGGCGATGGAGCGCCCAATAGACGTTTTCCCTACTCCCGGAGGACCGACCAAGCAGATAATCGAACCTGAAATTTCGCCTTTTAACGCACCTACTGCTAAAAATTCCAGAATACGGTCTTTAACATCATCCAGACCATCATGGCCTTTGTTAAGGATTTTACGGGCACGACCAAGGTCAAGTTTATCGTCGCTGTATTTCCCCCAAGGAAGCTGTGTCAACCAGTCTAACCAGTTGCGAGCCACGCCATATTCAGGTGATTGAGGATCCAGCATATTAATTTTACCGAGCTCTTCTTCGGCTTTTTTGGTTGCTTCTTCTGACAGCTCAAGCTTGTCTAAGCGCTCCTTGAACAAATCGGCATCCGCAGTACGGTCATCTTTGACCATGCCCAGTTCTTTCTGAATCTCTTTTAATTGCTGGTGCAAGAAGAATTCTCTTTGTTGTTGACTCAGGTTTTCTTCCACGCGCTCACGGATATTAAATTGAAGTTTGGTCACTTCAATCTCATGTTTGAATAAAGAGAGTACTTTTTCCAAGCGCTCACTTAAATCTAATGTATCTAACAAGTCTTGGAGTTTTTCATTGCTGGCAGCTGTCAAACTGGCTGCGAAGTCAGCTAAGTGCTGAGAGTCAGATGCACTGTATCGATTTAAGAAGTACTTCAACTCTTCGCTGTATAGTGGGTTGAGCGGAAGCAATTCTTTAAAAGCGTTCATAATCGCTAGACCATATGCCTTAAACTCTTTCGGGCTGCCATTGCGAATATCGTTTGGATAATTGACCCGAGCGCGAAAAGGCGCAGAGCTACTGAGCCAGTCGGTTATTTGAAAACGACAAACCCCTTCCGCAATCAGCTGAATATAATCGTCTTTGATTTTAGGTTCGTGGATACGAATCAACGTTCCAGTCTTGGCAAAATCTTTCGGTTTGGCTTTATGGTGATCTTCTGCTTCGACGTAAATGATTCCGATATAGTGAATTTTGTCATCAATTACTTTTTGGATGGTTTTAGACCAAGAATTTTTATCCAGAATGATCGGCAATGTCTGACCCGGAAAGAAAGGACGCTCCTTAACCGGTAATAGATATAACGAGTCTGGTTTGGAGCTATTGGCAGTAACCAATTGCGTCATGGTGGAATCCATGTCAGATTGGTCATTGGCAATGTGCTCTCCGTCGATTGCTTCACTTTGCTGATTTAACTCAGTCTCTTCAAACTCGGAAGTGTTGTCTACAAATTCATTAAATTCGATTTCTTCTTCATGCATAGAATCGTCCATTTCTGCTTCAAGCTCTTGAATTTCTACGGTTTCTAAATCGGTTGAGTCATTGTCGTGTGTCATGTAAACAGTCTTCTTTATTTCAATGGGTTTTTTATGGGGGGAAAAGCTGTAAATTCAAGGGAAATCGGGATAATTTTTGAAAATTTTGTAGGAAATTTCAGCGAGGTAAAAAAACAGCTTTGGTTCTTTGTTTTCTGGTTATGCAGTATGATATGCACAATTAAGAAAAAATAGTAGAAAAGAAGGTAAAAAAGAATCATGAAAGAAATCAAAATAGGATTTGTCACCGTTTCCGACCGAGCAAGCCGTGGAGAATATGAAGACCTGGGTGGTCCGGCTATGCAAGAATGGATTGGAAAAGCACTGACTTCTGAATGGACGCCGGTTGCAAGAGTGATAGAGGATGAGCAGGGTTTAATTGAAAAAACGCTGAAAGAGCTAGCGGATGAAGAAAATTGTGATTTGATTTTAACGACCGGTGGTACAGGCCCTGCCAAACGAGACGTAACGCCTGAAGCGACTGCTGCGGTGTGCGATAAAATCTTGGACGGGTTTGCGGAACAAATGCGAGCGGTTTCCCTCCAGTATGTACCGACCGCGATTTTATCTCGACAAATCGCAGGGACTCGTGGCGCCAGCCTAATTATCAATTTACCAGGAAAACCTTCTGCCATCAGTGAGTGTTTAGAGGCTGTCTTTCCGGCCGTGCCTTATTGCATTGATTTGATTGAAGGGGCGTATTTGGAAACGGATGATGATTTTGTTAAAGCGTTCCGCCCAAAACACGCGAAAAAACCAAACTAAATTGACCTTTTGAGATGTCTAAAAAAGAGAGAACCGCATGACTAATTTTAATTATCAATATGAACACTTGGAAACGGTGAGTGACTTTGTCAGATGGGGAGGCACATTGTTTCAAAAAGCGGGACTCTCTTTTGGTCATGGGACAGACAATGCGTTTGACGATGCCCGAGTGTTGGTGTTTTATGCTTTGAGGTTGCCATGGGATATCCCTGAAACGTATCTATTGTCCCGTTTAACGATTACCGAAAAACGGGAAGTCACCGATCTTTTTCGTCAACGGATTGAAAGTCGAAAACCTACGCCTTACTTAACGGGGGAGGCCTGGTTTGCCGGTCTTAAATTTAAAGTCTCCGAAGCGACATTGGTACCGCGTTCTCCGATTGCTGAGTTAATCGCCCAAGAATATCGACCATGGGTTGAGCCTGAATCAGTTCATCGTATTTTGGATTTATGCACTGGAAGTGGTTGTATTGGTTTGGCCAGTTTACAAGCTTGCCCAAATGCAACAGTTGATTTAGTGGACATCTCTCCAGAAGCATTGGAAGTGGCGCAACAGAATATTGAAATGTACCATTTGGAAGAAGTGGCCAGTGCGATTGAATCTGATTTATTTTCAGCCTTGAATGGTCGAAAGTATGATTTGATTGTTTCAAATCCTCCTTATGTCGATGCGATTGAAATGGATGCTTTACCTGAAGAATTTCACCAAGAACCGCGTTTGGGATTGGAAGCTGGACAAGATGGTTTGGACTTGGTTCGTCGTATTCTTGCCGAAGCCTCAGCGCATTTGACCGAAGAAGGGACATTGATTGTGGAAGTGGGCGTCTCTCAATTTTATTTGGAGCAAGCGTATCCGGAATTGCCTTTTTATTGGTTTGAGTTCGAGCATGGTGGGGAAGGGGTTTTTGCGATTCAAAAATCTGAATTAGATGCTTTTCAAGCGCTTTTAAATCAACGTGTAAATCCTTAGAAAGGGTGTAAGTTTTCTTAAACTCATGGTCAATAGCGCAAATTGGTTAATTATTTGCTTTAAAAAGTTTCATTAGGAACTTGCTGTCAAAAAAATGCTAATTTTAAGGAAGACAAATGAAGAAACGGTTTAGCTTTATTGTTATTTTGCTGGTCGCTTTGCCTCTTTATTCAGCCAACAATGTGGCTGCACCATTGATTGATTTAGGTGCTGAAGCAAAAAAACAAGCGCAGAAATCGACCACGACTCAGCCTGCCGAGCCTGAAAAAGAAGCGGCTACTAAAGTCGCTGAAAAGCAGAAAGAAAGCCAAAAGAAATCCAAACCAAAACCGAAAAAACCACCACATTGGGGATACTTTGGTGAAGAAGGGCCGAAATATTGGGGTGAGCTTGCGCCTGAATTTGCCACTTGTAAAACTGGCAAGAACCAGTCACCGATTAATTTAAAGCCTAAAGAAGCGATTGGAACCACCAGTTTGCCAGGGTTTGATGTGTATTATCGTGAAACGGCGTTAAAACTGGTGAATAATGGACATACGCTGCAAGTCAATATTCCATTAGGCAGTTATATTAAAATCAATGGTCATCGATATGAATTGTTGCAATATCATTTCCATACGCCTTCAGAGCACCAGAGAGATGGCTTTAATTATCCGATGGAAATGCACCTCGTGCATAAAGATGGCGATGGAAATCTTGCCGTGATTGCGATTTTATTCCAAGAAGGGGAAGAAAACGAAACCTTAGCGAAATTGATGTCGTTCTTACCTCAAACATTAAAGAAGCAAGAAATTCATGAATCGGTCAAGATTCATCCGGCAAAATTTTTTCCAGCAGATAAAAAGTTTTATAAATACAGTGGCTCTTTAACCACGCCGCCTTGCTCAGAAGGGGTTTACTGGATGGTTTTCAAACAGCCGATTCAAGCTTCTGTGATGCAACTTGAAAAAATGCATGAGTATTTAGGTTCCAATGCACGTCCTGTGCAGCCTAAGAATGCCAGAACCCTTTTGAAGTCTTGGCCGGATCGTAATCGAGCCAACACGGTTTACGAATTTTACTAATCGGTTAACGGGATTCCGTTTTATAAGGCGTTGTCTCGAACCTCCAAAAACGGCCAGGCCTGACCGTTTTTGGAGGTGGTTTTGTCATCTATGGCATTTAAAATCTTTCTGTTACAATGAATTAATATCATTATCTGAGAGCTGAAAGACGCATGAAAGCCATTCTGTTACGCTGGAAATCCCTTAAAACACGTTATAAATCTTTTATTATTACGGCTCTTGTTCTGGCTGTTTTCTTATTCTTTTTACCCTTAATGCTTAAAAAAACCATTGAATATGCACTGGTTCAGCAAGGAGCGGAATCGGCTCAGGTCGAAAAAGTGATTATTAACCCTTTCAGTGGTCGCTTGGAACTGTTTAACCTTTCCGTGTCAACGAACCAGCAACAGCAGCTCAATCTGGGGCATTTAAAAGTTAATTTGGGGTGGTTGGACTTGCTGCAAAGGCATATTAATCTGCAAACCTTAGAGTTGTTCGACACAACATTGTTTCTGACATATCAGCCGAATGAGTACATTCGAGTGGGAGGCATAAGCTTTCCTTTAAACACCAAACAATCCGTGACGACGCCTGAAGAAGCGGCAAAAAAGCCTTTCTTTTGGGGGTTGGGGTTTCAAAACCTGGTTTTAAAAAATGCGACTTTAAACCTTAAGACACCCGAATTGAATAAGGTTATTCAGTTTGAAGACGTCTCCGTGTCCAGAACAGCTAATTGGAAACCAGAACTGTATTCACAGCTGGGTTTTCGTATTCAGGATGATAAAGGACTGTTAACGGGGAATTTAGATACCAAGATATTCTCCGATACTCAGGTCATTAAAGGTCAAATCCAAATTTCAGATTTTGATTTGCACTCTTACCAAGGGTATTTGCCAAAAACATGGGAAATGTTTTCGGGATTAGCTTCCGGTGAACTGGAGGTTAAGGTAAAAAACCACTATGGTGCAGTTGATATTCAGCAAAGTGGTCAAATTGGTGTACGTAATCTAACCTTGCAACAGCAAGATTTTCAAATCCAATCCAATGCGGTTGACTGGAACGGTCAGCTGACTTTTAGCATTGATAAAAATGACGGTTACACACTGCAGGCGAATGGCGAATGGCAATTGAATCAGTTTGCTCTGACGCAACCACAGCAACTCATTCACCTGGAGGATTTGAAGTGGTTAGGGCAAGTCAATATAGAACAGCAGTCAAAGAAGCTACAAGTTGAAAGTCGTAATCAATTAATGGTATCCGAGTCTGGATTTAAGCAAGATCATTTGGATACCAAGATTAAGACGTTGTTCTGGAAAGGGCCTCTCACCTATCAAGAAACAACAGCGACCCCATCGCAGAAAAAATCCAAGATTATGTTGCAAGGAACGCAATTGGCGTTAGAAAAAACATCCGTGGCTTTGGACGATCTGCGAGTCAGTAACGATTTGCTTCAATGGCAAGGCGGTGTAAATATAGAGCCAAATGCAGAAAAGCCTATGGACATGTCGGGGCAGTTAGGGAGCTCGAAACTGATTGTTCGCAATGCAACATTGAACAAAAGGGTTCTACAATTAGCGCAAATGAAATCAAATGTGCAGTTTCAGTCTCCAAAAACCATTCAATTCAAACAGTTGTCATTGGATGATATTGCGGTCGGTCAGAAAGTTGATTCCGCTGCGCCATTTCTACAGGTGGCGGGAATACAACTGTCAGATTTGATGATGGATGGTAATAGTAAAACCGAATTAGGAAAAGTGACCGTTCACAATGTCGATGCCCATTTAACATTAAATGCGCAGCATGAATTGGAAGAAGTGCAGGCGCTGATTAAATCTTTGGGTGAAACCAGTGAATCCCCATCCAGCAAAATGAAATCTGAATCGACACAGAACCCGGTTGAACCTGTATCCAGTGAAACAAAAAATGCAGCCATAAAATTAGAGCAATTTTCCGTCACCGGACAGAAGAATCACATCGTTTTTGAAACGCACGGGCTGGATTCAAAAATGAAACAGAATATTCATTTAAAGCGGGTTGAATTGGGCTCTTTAAATTCTGAAAAACCGTTATTAAAGACACCTGTCAAACTGGAAGCGACGGTTGGGAAATATACTAAAATTGGCCTAGAAGGGAGTCTTCATCCTTTTACTCAAAAAACGAATATGGATGTAAGGTTTAACGTGGATGAATTGGATTTGTATGCCTTTTCGCCTTTGATTAAAGATGCTTTGGGTTATCGAATTCAAAGTGGAGCGCTGACTCTGGAATCGGATATTCAAATCCAAGAGGACATGCTCAAATCTAAAAACCATCTGGCCTTGAAAGGGTTTGAGCTAGAGAACAGTACAGAAGAAAGTACTTCTACCGACGCATCCAACAGCCAAGATATTCAAGCAGACGGATCATTAACAGGTGGGACAGCGAGTCTGGCATTGAACCTATTGCGCGATAATGAAGGAAAAATAGAACTGGATATTCCTATTGAAGGCGACTTGTCTGATCCAAGTTTTCGCTTAGATCAAGTGATACAAAAAGCCGTACTTAACGCTTTGCAAAGTGGTTCAAAAACGATGTTAGCCATGACGCTTCAACCCTATGGTGCGATTTATCTGGCGGCAGAGTATGCTTTTAAGCAAGCTAATACCGTGACGTTACAACCGATTTCTTATGAAGTTGGGCAGAATAAAATTAAACCGGGCATGGCACAATATTTACAAAAAATTGTGACGTTATTGGAAGATAAAAAAAAGATTACTTTAAAAGTGTGTGGTTTCTACAACCAGCAAGATCGAAACTATTGGATTCAGAAGGGACTGAAAGATCAAGCATTGCAAGACACGCTTTATTCTTTAGCTCAAACGCGTCAAAACCAGGTTAAAGACTGGTTGGTTGAGCAAGGAGGCATTCATTCCAGTCGATTGACGACGTGTCACCCTTCCTTTGAAGATTTACCCGAGACCGGTGTTTTGTTGTCAATGTAGTCTTTTAAAGATTTTAATGAAAAAGTAGCTGTGGAGCTTTCATGTTAAGCAAAGAAGAATTAATTTCAAAACCGATTGTTTTAAATAAGTGAGAGGTCAGTAGCAAACGGACTGAAATCAAAGCGTATTTTAATGCGACTTATAATGCGTATGAAACCTTGTTTGAAACCCTCACAGCCGAGGATGCTTTTTATGAAAGACCCTGTGAACTTCGTCATCCTTTAATTTTTTATTTCGGTCATACGGCCACTTTTTTTGTAAATAAATTGTTGTTAGCCAAATTGCTACCTAATCGTATCAATCCTGAAATTGAGTCGATGTGCGCCATCGGGGTGGATGAAATGTCTTGGGATGATTTGGACGAAACACATTACGACTGGCCAAGCGTGGAAGCTGTTCGCGAGTATCGAAATCAGGTGCGGGATGCCGTGAATCACTTGATTGATACGATTGACTTCAGTCTGCCGATTGATTGGGAAAGCCCAATGTGGCCCATCATGATGGGGATTGAACATGAGCGTATTCATTTAGAAACCTCATCGGTGCTGATTCGGCAGTTGCCGATTCACTTTGTGAAGCCTCACCCACTATTTCCAGTTTGTCCGGACAGTGATGATGCTCCGGAAAATATTTTGTTTGAAGTGCCGGCTGGAGAAGTGCAGATTAATCATCAGGATCCAGCAGAGACTTATGGCTGGGATAATGAGTACGGCATGCACCAAGCGGAAGTAAGTACATTTAAAGCGGCCGCCTTTTTGGTTTCCAACCAGGAGTTTTTGGCCTTTTTGGAAGCCGGCGGCTATGACAATCCAGAATATTGGGATGAAGAGGGGAATCGTTGGCGACAATTTACGCCTGATAAGCATCCAACCTTTTGGGTTAAGAAAGGGGAAGATTGGTGGCTACGCTGTATGACCGAAGAAATTCCAATGCCTTGGGATTGGCCGGTTGAGGTCAATTATCTGGAAGCGCACGCTTTTTGTAACTGGAAAGGTCATGAAACGGGGCGCCCGATTCGGCTTCCCAGCGAAGATGAATATTTACGGTTGCGTGATCACACTGATGCGCTTTCTTATCAGTCAGAGGCGAACATCAATTTACAGCAATATGCCTCATCGATACCTGTTAACCAATTTGAAACGGGCGATTTTTTTGACGTAATCGGGAATGTCTGGCAATGGACGCAAACCCCGATTTATCCTTATGAAAGCTTTAAGGTGCATCCCCTATACGATGATTTCACGACGCCCACATTTGATAATCAGCACAATTTGTTTAAAGGCGGCAGCTGGATCTCGACCGGCAATGAAATCAACGGACATTCACGTTATGCATTTCGTCGTCATTTTTTCCAGCATGCTGGGTTTCGTTATATCGAGTCGGCAGAGAAAGTGCAAACCCATTTTTCCACCTATGAGACCGATGCGTTGGTATCGCAATATTGTGAATTTCACTATGGAGAAGAGCACTTTGGTGTTGCTAATTTTGCTCAAGCCTATGCTGAATTAGCAATTCAAATGATTCAGTCGGATAGTGATTTTGCCGGGCGTGATGATTTAAGTGTTTTGGAAGTGGGGTGCTCAGTTGGGCGAGCCAGTTTTGAGTTAGCGCATTATTTTGCACAGGTGACGGGGTTGGACTTTTCGGCTCGTTTCATTCAAGTGGCGAATCAATTAAAAGAGACCGGGTCGGTACTTTACACTTTGCCCGTGGAAGGTGAGATTGTTGATTTTAAAGAACAAACATTGGCGGACTTAGGGTTAGCGGCCGTTACGTCGCGTTGTGAGTTCTTACAACAGGATGCGGCTAACTTGAAACCTCATTTAAGCGGGTATGATATGGTTGTGGCGGTCAATTTGATTGATCGTTTGTATGAACCGAACCGTTTCTTGAAAATGATTCATGAGCGGTTGAATGCCGGCGGGATTCTGATGTTGGCATCGCCTTATACTTGGTTGGAGGAATTTACTGCCAAAGAGCATTGGATTGGGGGATATAAAGACCCTGACAGTGGTGAAAATGTCACCACCTTAGAAGGGTTGCATAAGATATTGGATGCGGAATTCGAGTTAATGAAAACGCCGCTAGAATTGCCCTTTGTTATTCGAGAAACACAACGTAAGTACCAGCACACATTGTCTGAAGTGACGTTTTGGAAAAAGAAATCTTAAATGAAAGTGGAATTTATCAATTCTATCTCCCGGTTGGGTACGGATGCGGAAAAGTATGAGTTGCGCCAAAAACTGTTTGGTACGGACGATGTGTTGCCCATGTGGGTGGCAGATCAGGATTTGCCTACCCCCTCTTTCATATTAGAGGTGTTGAAGAAGCGTCTGGAGCATCCCATTCTAGGGTATAACCATATGCCAGATTCACTGTATCAATCAATTGTAGATTGGCAAGCGCAGTATTATTATGAGGTTGATTCCTCTGATATTGTGTTTACCCATAATGTTGCGAATGGGTTTTTTATGGCCGTTTCTGCGTTTACGAATCCCGGCGATGCCATTTTGGTTCAGCCTCCGGTTTATCCCCCTTTTTTGACGGCTTCGGCAATTGAAAGTCGTCAGTGTGTCGAAGCGCCATTGATATTGCAAAACGATCGTTATGAAATTGATTTTGACGTTTTTGAACAAAAAATCATCGATCACCAAGTGAAATTATTTTTGTTTTGTAACCCTCAGAACCCTTCTGGACGGGTTTGGTTAAAATCGGAACTGGAAAAACTCGCAGCGATTTGTTTAAAACATGACGTGGTTGTGGTGTCGGATGAAATTCATGCGGATATGACGTATCCAGAGCATCAGCATATTCCGATGGCATCTATAACAGAAGAAAGTCAAAACAACACCGTTACGTTGAGCTCTCCCGGTAAAACCTTTAATTTGGGTGGGTTGCAGATCGGCTATGCCATTATCGCCAATCCGGAGTTAAAAGCGGCTTACTTGAAAATTTGCCAAGCCAATGCCATTCAAGATTTGAACTTGTTTGGTTATCTAGCAACGCAAGCGGCTTATTCAGACGAGGGCCGTCAATATCGTGATCAGTTATTACAGTATTTTTTAGAAAATATTGAGCGCGTGAAAACCTTTTTTCATCGTTTTTTACCTCAGGTAAAAGTAATGATACCGGAGGCTTCTTATTTGGTTTGGCTGGACTTTTCAGCCATTTTTGAGTCCCAAGAGGCGTTGAAAGACTGGCTGGTTTACAATGCGAAGCTGGGGTTGAATGACGGTGAAAGTTTCGGCAAAGCCGGCAAAGGATTTATGCGAATGAATTTAGCCGTTCCAGAAGAGACATTGACTCAAGCCCTTGCCCAGCTTAAACAAGCGATTACATCAAATACGTTGCCAAAATAGCCAGGCCTGGCCGTTTTTTTGTGGTTTTTATCTAATAATGGAATTTTCATCAAGGAGTTTGCATGATTTATAACACGTTAGGACACTCTGATATCCAAGTCAGCCGTATTTGTTTAGGCACGATGACATGGGGCGAACAAAATACCCAGGCAGAAGCGTTTGAGCAAATGGATTATGCGCTGTCACAGGGAGTGAATTTCTGGGATACGGCCGAGCTTTATGCGGTGCCTCCTCGTGCGGAAACTTATGGAAAGACTGAAGAAATCATTGGGCATTGGTTGACCAAAACCGGAAAACGTAATGAGATCGTGTTGGCTTCGAAAATTGCCGGACCTTCAGATCTTTCCCTTCATATTCGTGACGGTAAAACAAAATTCAATCGGGCGCATATTACGGCGGCTTTGGAAGGGTCTCTAAAGCGCCTTCAAACGGATTACCTTGATTTGTATCAATTGCATTGGCCGGAAAGACAGACTAATTTCTTTGGCGATCTGGGTTATACACCTGCCGACGAAGATGTTTTTACCCCGATTGAAGAAACATTGGAAGTTCTGAGTGATTTTGTGAAGCAAGGCAAAATTCGTCATATCGGTTTGTCGAACGAAACGCCTTGGGGCACGATGAAATTCATCGAAACGGCAGAACGTTTAGGGTTGGAAAAAATCGTTACGGTTCAAAACCCATACAGTTTGTTAAATCGAAGCTATGAAGTCGGGTTAGCAGAAGTATCACACCGTGAAGACGTGGGGTTATTAGCCTATTCACCGTTAGGGTTTGGGGTGCTAAGTGGTAAATACTTAAACGGAACGGCGGCTGAAAATGCCCGTTTGAATTTATTTCCGGGCTATGATCGCTACTCCAATAATAATGCCGTGAAAGCGACGGAGTTGTATGCTGCATTGGCGCATGGTAACGGGTTGACGCCAACCCTGTTGGCCTTAGCATTTGTGAACAGCCGTCCGTTTTTGTCAGCCAACATCATCGGCGCAACCACGATGGCACAACTAAAGGAAAATATTGACTCCATCAATGTGACACTGGATGACGAAACATTGCATCAAATTGAACGCATTCACGCACAATACACCATCCCTTCTCCATAAATAAATGTGAGAGGTATTACTTAAGTTTATTAGCATCTCATAATATTCTATTGTTATTTTATGAGTGAAACACAGTAGGATAGACTTTGTCTGTTTTAGACAACTGCTTTGACGTTGGTGTTCAGCAGCAAGGCAAGCGTATTACAAAAGGGGATTTGCTATGCGTATTAAAGAGCTTGGTTATGGCGTTGTATTCAGTCTGTTTGGAGGTATTTTGTCTGCCCAAGCCTCCGATACTGAAGCGATTTTCTTAAATGGCCTGTATGGTGAAGCCACGCAGCAAAATCCTTTGCCAGTAAAATTGAAAGTCATCAGTGGCAAAGCGAAAGGGTGCATTATTAAAGGCAAAGCAGTCCTAAATAAGAACCATCGACGCTATGAATACAGCTTGGAAACGCCAAAATGCTTTCATCAAGGTGAAGCCGTGCCGGTTGGAACTGTACTAAGAGGGCAACACAATATTCCCGGTACGATGGCGAATAGCGGCATGGGGCGCGGGTATTGGTTTTCTAATAAAGGACTGATTGTCACGCTGTCCGACCAATAAGCCGTCAATGTTTAAGATAGGGTTGGA
The DNA here is from genome assembly GCF_004786015.1 of Hydrogenovibrio crunogenus. Lineage (NCBI taxonomy): Bacteria > Pseudomonadati > Pseudomonadota > Gammaproteobacteria > Thiotrichales > Piscirickettsiaceae > Hydrogenovibrio > Hydrogenovibrio crunogenus. The sequence continues at coordinate 1,696,471 of NZ_CP032096.1, read as the reverse complement.
TAAACTCGTCAGGAATGACGCTGGCGCGATAGGTTTTTAAGTCCATGCACGCCCATAGTGTGTGACCTGAGAACACCAAGCGTTGATCTGATTTTCTAAAAATTTGATAAAAACGCTTACGCTGACAACAACCGATTTGCTCTCCAACCCAAGTGCCAATAAGCAGCTCATCGTCTAAAAAACAACCCGCGTGGTAATTCAATTCATGCTGCTTAACCACCATGATTTTGCCAACTTTCTGCTGTAATGCCTGGTCAATGCCAACAGACAGGCTGTGTTGCCAAGAAACCCACTCAAGCCAATTTAAATATTTTTTATTATTCACGTGTCGAAGAAAATCCAAATCTTCTTCTGAGACGGTATGTTCTAAAATAAATGGTGAGGGATGCTGCCATTTCATAAATAAAAGCCGTTTTTTACGTAAATTGAAAGAGATAATTTTGAGTGCGCTTGGGCTGGTCTAGTATAATGCACAGATTATAATATTAAAGCGATTTGAGAAATACGTTATGTCGGGTAATACATTAGGACAAAATTTTCGTGTCACCACGTTTGGCGAAAGTCATGGCATTGCATTAGGCGCCATCATAGATGGCTGCCCGCCGGGGATGGAACTGTCGGAAGAAGACATTCAGATTGAATTGGATCGTCGCAAGCCGGGTACCTCAAAGCATGCGACTGCCCGTCGTGAAGACGATAAAGTACAGATTTTGTCCGGTGTGTTTGAAGGCAAAACCACCGGTACGCCGATTGGTTTAATGATTCACAATACTGATCAACGTTCAAAAGACTATTCAAAAGTAGCGGAAACGTTTCGTCCGGCGCATGCCGATTATACCTATACCCAAAAATACGGTATCCGAGACTATCGTGGCGGCGGGCGCTCTTCTGCGCGCGAAACGGCCATGCGGGTTGCAGCAGGTGCCGTGGCGAAAAAATACCTGAAAGAACGCCTTGGAATTGAAATTAAAGGCTACCTGTCTCAGTTGGGTCCGATTACGGTCGACCATGTTTCCTGGCCATTTGATAACGATAATGAATATTTTTGTCCGGATAAAAACAAGCAAGAAGAAATTCGCCAGTACATGGATAACCTGCTAAAGCAGAAAGATTCTGTTGGGGCTAAGATCTCTATTATTGCGAAAAATGTACCTGTGGGTCTGGGTGAGCCGGTGTTTGATCGGCTAGATGCCGATTTAGCCCATGCGCTGATGAGTATCAATGCGGTAAAAGGGGTCGAGATTGGTGACGGGTTTGCCGTGGCGGCACAACGTGGGACGGAACATCGAGATGAAATGACACCGGAGGGGTTCGTTTCCAATCATGCCGGCGGTATTTTAGGCGGCATTTCTACCGGACAGGATATTGTGGCACACATTGCTTTGAAACCAACCTCTAGTATTATGACGCCTGGTCGAAGCATTAATACTGAAGGGGAGGCCATTGAAATGGTCACGAAAGGGCGCCACGACCCTTGTGTGGGTATTCGTGCCACCCCGATTGCGGAAGCAAAAGTGGCGTTAGTTTTGATGGATCATTTTATGCGTAATCGTGCTCAAAACGGGGATGTGATTCCTCCAGTCATGGACTTGGCACACCCTGAAACCTAAGCGTGGTGTATTCCCCTTTCTTTGAACGCGCGATTGGGTTCAAGAAAGGGGTGATTTTATGATTGCTGTTATTTTTAACCTTTTTGAGGTTTTTCATGCCTGATCAGCATTACCGAGCTGCCTACCCAAAACTTTCCAGTTTTTATTTTTTCTATTTCATGCTGTTTGGCGCCTTAATTCCCTATATTGGTTTGTATTATCAATCGTTAGGGTTTAATGCCATTCAGATCGGCCAACTGATGGCGGTGTTTATTGGCACCAAAATCGTGGCTCCGAATGTTTTAGGGTGGTGGGCAGATCGAACGGGCGAAACCATTCGCTGGCTTAGATGGACCGCCTTCCTGACGTTGTTGTTTTCTTTTGGATTAGTGTATTACCACTCTTTTATCGGTTTGCTGCTTACTGTCTTTGGGTTCAGCTTTTTCTTCCATGCTGCCTTACCTTTGTTTGAGTCCTATACTTTCAAAAACTTGTACGGTGTTAAAGAGCGGTATGGTCTGGTGCGTCTGTGGGGGTCAGTTGGCTTTATCGTTGCGGTATTGTGGGTGGGATGGCAAATCGATGTCTTTGCCATTCAAACCTTTCCTTGGTTGTTATCTCTGTTAGCACTGATTATCTGGTTGGCGACTTTTTGGGTGAAAGAACAAGGGCGGTCGTTCAAAAAAGAATCAAGCGCTTCTTTTTTTAAAGTTGTGCAACAACCCTGGGTCGCCAGTTTGTTGGTTGTGAGTATCTTAATTCAATTTTCGCATGGCACCTATTACAGTTTTTACAGTATCTTTTTGTCGGATTATGGGTACAGTAAAACGCTGATAGCTTGGCTGTGGGCTGTAGGGGTCATTGCTGAAATTGCGGTATTTTTTTGGATGGTGCCGCTTTTTCAACGTTACTCCGTCAAATTCTTATTGATGTTCAGTTTGATTCTGACTTTATTACGCTGGGTTATGATTCCTTTGGTACCCGAGTCATTGATTTTACTGGTGTTCGCACAAACACTGCATGCCGCCAGTTATGGATTGTTTCATGCGGCCGCCATTTATTTGATTGATCATCATTTTCGAGGCGATAACCAAAGCAGAGGTCAGGCAGTGTATGCTTCAGCCAGTCATGGTGTTGGTGGTGCTTTAGGGATGTTGATTGCAGGATATGCCTGGCATGATGGTGGCGCTTATTTAGCTTTTGGTATCAGTGCTGTTGCCATTGTGTTTGCAATGCTTATTGCGCAGAAATGGATTGAATCTGATCAAAATGAAAAGATTTCAAGAACAGGTTAAAAGCTTTCATTTGACAGCTATTAAAAAGCATTCTAGGATTCTTATTCACGACTCAAAAATAATAAAACACAGGAAGGATATGGATGAAACTTGAATCAATTGCGTTACATCATGGTTATGAATCTGAGGCGACAACCAAGGCAGCGGCAGTGCCGATTTACCAAACCACCTCTTACACGTTTGATAACACTCAGCACGGTGCAGACTTATTTGATTTGAAAGTACCCGGTAATATTTATAGTCGCATTATGAATCCGACCAACGATGTTTTAGAAAAACGGATGGCGGAAATGGAGGGTGGCGTAGCCGCATTAGCGGTTGCATCGGGAATGTCTGCCATTACTTATGCCATTCAAACGATTGCCCAAGCTGGCGATAACATTGTCAGTACGAGTCAATTATACGGCGGGACCTATAACCTGTTTGCGCACACCTTGCCGCGACAAGGAATTGAGGTTCGAATGATTCCTGCAGACGATTTTGACGCATTTGAAGCCGCCATTGATGAAAATACCCGAGCGATTTTTTGTGAGTCGATTGGGAATCCTGCCGGTAATGTGGTCGATGTCGCAAAGTTGGCCGAGATTGGTCATAAACACGGTGTCCCCTTGATGGTCGATAATACCGTCGCAACCCCTTTTTTGTGTCGTCCTTTTGAGTTGGGGGCAGATATTGTGATCCATTCCTTGACGAAATTTATTGGTGGACACGGTACCACCATTGGCGGCATTGTGATCGATTCAGGAAAGTTTGATTGGGTGGAGAATAAAGAGCGTTTTCCAATGTTGAACGAGCCTGATCCGTCTTATCACGGCGTGGTGTATACGCGTGATATTGGCGCGGCGGCTTTCATTGCACGCTGTCGTGTCGTGCCTTTGCGTAATACGGGCGCCGCATTGGCACCTCACAGTGCATTTTTGTTGATGCAAGGTTTGGAAACACTTGGGTTGCGAATGGAACGTCATTGCGAAAATGCATTAAAAGTGGCAGAGTACTTACAACAACATCCTAAAGTATCCTGGGTCAATTATGCGGCGTTACCGAATGACAAATACCATAGTATTTGCCAAAAAACGACAAAAGGGTTGGCTTCGGGCATTTTAAGTTTTGGCATAAAAGGTGGACGTGAAGCCGGCGGTCAGTTCATTGATGCGTTACAAATGATTTTACGTTTGGTCAATATCGGTGATGCGAAGTCATTAGCCTGTCATCCTGCGACAACGACCCATCGACAATTAAGTGCGGAAGAGCTTGAAAAAGCGGGCGTTTCAGAAGATTTGGTCAGACTGTCTGTTGGTATTGAGCATATCGATGACATTCTGGCAGACATTGAACAAGCGTTAGATAACGTTAAGGTTTAAATTTTAACCCTATGGTGATTGATCTCATCAAACTTAATAGGAGAGTATATGCGTTTTTTACATACCATGTTACGCGTGGGTGACTTACAGAAATCGATTGATTTTTATACCAACGTTCTTGGAATGAAGTTATTGCGTCAAAAAGAGTACCCAAAAGGGGAGTTTACCTTGGCTTTTTTAGGCTATGGCAGCGAGGAAGATCATACGGTACTGGAATTAACCTATAACTGGGATGTCAGCTCTTACGATTTGGGCGACGGTTATGGGCATATTGCCATTGAAGTAGATGACGTTTATAAGGCTGCGGAAGCAGTGAAAAAAGCAGGCGGAAAGATTATTAGAGAAGCTGGTCCCATGAATGCCGGCACAACTATCATCGCCTTTGCTGAAGATCCCGATGGGTATCAGATTGAATTCATTGGCGCAGATCATACGCGCGGTTAATTGAAATTTTCTGAATTTTATTCATAACTATACTTAAAGGGTTATCAATGTCTGAAGATTGGAGGTTATTAATTGAAGCCATCGAAGGTCTAAAGCAAGAATCAAGTTTTTTGAAAGATTATTTATGGCCAATTTTAACAGGACTTTTTTCAGCTTTGCTTGGTGCAGGAATCGCGTTTTGGACTATAAAGCACCAAGAAAGGGTTCAGATAGAGAAAGAAAAATTAGACAGTGTAAACTCTTTAATGCTTACTGTTTTGCAAGCACAGGCTAACTTGCTTGCTTGGAAGAATAATTATGCCCAAACTATTAATATTGATCAATCAGTAAGTACTGATCCGCTATATAGATTGCTTTCCATACCAAGAATGGTTGGTGTCAAAAATTCAATAGACTATAAAACGGAATCAATTATTTTTATTGCAAAAAATGAGCAAGAAGTATCAGAATTTTCTGATTGGCAAAACATTGCAAGAATCTTTTCAATGATTGGGAATTATAATGAACTTCAAACAGTTTTAGACAAACGGAGTGAGTCATATGAAAAGGTAGTGAAAATTATTGCTGCATCGCAGAATGGGACAGACATAAATCGTACAGAGCTCTATCAATTAATACCATGGGATCTTCTTAAAGAGACCATTGACTTAACAGAAAAGATGATAGTAATGGTGGATGATTTAATAATTGAAATGACAAGCTTTCTCCAAAAATTTCCTGATATTTCTAAAAATTCAATTAAAACTAAAAAAATAAAACATTATGGAAATGTAATTACGGCTAGTTCACCACCTGATGAATTTCTTTATCTATATCAAAGATGTATGGAAGTTAATTACCAAAAGCTCGCAAAAATTTTTCATGAAAATGAAGAGCTTGTTAAAGTTCGATATAAACGTGGACAAATGACATCTGAAGATTAGTCGGAGCGGTGTAAATTAAGTTTGTTAAATATGTCTTTTTGTTCTTAAATTTGAAGTATATGGAAATCGTCAATATATTTTATTATTCATCAGAGTAAGTCATATAGTACTTAAACGATCATTAAATAGAAGGAATCGGCGATGCTGGAACTCTTTTCCTCTGAAGTCAGTTCGGTCAACACGGTGTCTCATTTGATTCAGCTTTCGGTCGCGCCGGTTTTCTTACTTGCCGGTGTAGGTAGTTTGCTGGGCGTACTGGTTAGCCGACTGTCTCGCATCGTTGAAAAGTCCGAACGGCTGAATGCCCTTCTGATGACAGAAAAAGCCGATAATCCTATCGATAAGCGTTCAAGCGAAATCAGGTTGGAAAGGCAAGCTTTGGAAAAGCGTCGACACCTGTTAAATCAAGCCATTTTAGCCTGTACGATGACCGGGCTGTTTGTCGCTTTGGTGATTATGATCATGTTTTTAAGTGCTTTTTTCGCATTTAATGGGTCTTTGGCCATCGCTGTATTATTCATTGTTGCAATGGGATCTCTCATTGCCGGCTTGTTACTCTTTTTAAGAGAGATTTATTTCGCCTCTCATTAATGCTAAATAGATTTTAAACGTATTTTTGGAAAAGCTTTCCGTTATAATGGCGCGCGTTTTTAATCGGTTTGATGAAGGAAAAATGATGTCTCAATTTGAAAATGTAACGGTCGTTAAAGCAGCGAACGTATACTATGATGGAAAAGTCAGCAGCCGTACGGTTTTATTTGCGGATGGTTCGAAAAAAACCTTAGGCTTATTGTTACCGGGTGAATATGAATTTGGTACGGAAGCAGCAGAAATTATGGAAATGTTAGCGGGTGATGTTGAAGTATTGCTTCCCGGTGAAACAGCATGGCAAGCGGTGTCTGCTGGAGAATCTTTCAATGTGCCAGCGAATTCAAAATTTGGTATCAAAGTAAAAACAGTTACGGATTATTGCTGTTCTTATATCGATTGATGTCTGAATGACTTTACCTTGTTAAAAATGACCAGGCCTGGTCATTTTTAACGGGTTTCTCTCTTTTTGATTGGTTTTTCAAGAAGACTCTTTTTTTGATCCCTCTTTATTTTTTTCTTTTTTACGTTTGACGTATTTAAAATAAAAATGCAATCCGAAGTGTGCCAAAATAAGTAAGCCAAGCACGGCAATCATGATTTCTCCGATATGATGAATCCACATATTTTTCCTTTTATTTTATAGAGTTATTTAATTTTTCGTATTTTCATTGTATTGATTAAACCTTAATTTTACGTGTTTTTCTGTTAAAATTTGCGCGGTCTTAAATATTAAAGGATTTCAAATGAATCAAGCCTCTCCCAACGCTTTCGATTGGCGTAAATATAAAGCGGATACTTTATCCGGTATCACCGTTTCATTAGCCCTTGTTCCAGAAGCCGTAGCATTTGCTTTTGTAGCCGGTGTTCACCCCTTAGTTGGGCTTTATGCCGCGATTATTGTCGGATTTATTACCGCCGTCTTCGGGGGGCGTCCAGGGATGATTTCTGCAGCTGCCGGTTCATTGGCCGTGGTTATGATGCATTTGGTGATGGAGCATGGCGCTTCGTATCTATTTGCCGCGGTTATTATGATGGGAGTCTTTCAAATATTTATTGGTTGGATGAAATGGGGGCGGTTTATTCGAATGGTGCCCAGTCCCGTCATGCTCGGATTTGTTAACGGGTTGGCGTTGGTTATTTTGATGGCGCAATTCACTCAGTTCACAGATTCAACTGGGGCTTGGTTGAGCGGTGATGCGTTGATGATTATGATTGGTATTATCATCGCAACTATGGCGATTATTTATTTGTTACCTCGTTTGACAAAAGCGGTGCCTTCAGCGTTAGCAGCGATTGTTTTAGTGACTTTGGCTGTGATCTTTTTTGATATGAATGCGGTCACTGTTGGCGATAGAGCTTCTGTTTCGGGCACATTGGAATCATTAGTGTTTGGTGACGGCAATGAAGGTGGTTTCCAAGGCTTGAGTTGGCTGACAGCCTTGCCAGAAGGGTTTTTCAGCTTGGAGACACTTTGGATTATTTTGCCTTATGCGCTTATCTTAACAGTCATCGGGTCAGTGGAATCATTACTGACCATGACTTTAATTGATGACATTACGGAAACACGTGGTCAAGGTAATCGTGAGTGTGTTGCATTAGGCGCAGCAAACTGTACTGCTGGTGCGTTTGGTACAATGGGCGGCTGTGCTCTGATTGGCCAATCGATGATCAACGTGAATTCGGGGGGAACAGGGCGGTTGTCTGGTATTTCAGCCGCGCTGGGTCTACTGGTGATTGTCTTGATTGCCTCTACCTGGATTGAAATGGTTCCAATTGGTGCTTTGGTTGGTTTGATGTTTTTTGTGGTCATTGCAACCTTTAACTGGTCAAGTTGGAACATCATGCGAGGTATGTCTAAAATGGATGCCTTTGTGATGGTTCTGGTAACGGTGTTGACGGTTATTTTCGACTTGGCAATTGCCGTAATTGCTGGGGTGATTGTTTCAGCACTTGTGTTCGCCTGGCAACATGCTCAGAAAGTCATGGTTGAAACCGAAGAAATGGAAATTGACGGTAAGAAAGGTAAAGTTTATCGGGTTAACGGTCCTTTATTTTTCGCTTCGTCTCAGAACTTTATTGAAATGTTTAGTCCGAAACACGATCCGGAATGTGTTCAGATTGACTTCCAGCGTTCACGTGTTTACGACCATACCGGTGTGGAAGCCATTAATAATCTGACACAAAAGTATAAAGCCGAAGGTAAAAAAGTGGTCTTAAAACACTTGAGCCCAGAATGTCAGGCCTTGTTGAAAGATGCAAAAGACTTGGTGGAAGTGAATGTATCGGAAGATCCGCATTATCACGTTTCACTTGGGAAGTAAGGTTCCCTTTCACGTTGCTTGATTGAGTCAGCGTGATTAATAAAAAACCTCGCCAGATGACTTTCTGTGCGAGGTTTTTTTATGCCTATAGGTTGTTGGGATAGGTTGGTCTGTTATAAAAGTGGATAGATAGAAAAGGGAGCATGACAAGGTATTGCCTTAACGTTGCATGATGTTGTCGGCGCTTTGTTACCACTCAGTATTCATTGGGATTGTTAAGAAAGGATTTAAGACAGGTGAACAGCATATAAAAAAAGCCCTAGAAAGATGACCAGGCCTGGTCATTTCTAGAGCTTATATGTTTGATCTTTTTGTGACGCTATGGGATCTAGGATTTCATCTTTTTAATAAACCATTGTTCGACAATCACAAAGAACATCGGCACAAAGAAGATGCCCAGTGCGGTGGCACTGATCATTCCACCTAATACACCGGTTCCAATAGCGTTGTGAGCGCCGGAGCCAGCGCCGGAGCTGAGCGCAAGGGGTAGCACCCCAAACCCAAAGGCTAAAGACGTCATTAGGATAGGGCGTAAACGCATGCGTGCGGCGCGAATACTTGCCTCAACAATGTCCATCCCATCTTCCACCAGTTCTTTGGAAAACTCGACGATTAGGATGGCATTTTTGGTCGCTAAGCCGACAATGGTGAGCAGGCCAACCTGAAAATAAATGTCACTGGGTTTCCCTGTTAGGAAAGCCGCGACCAAAGTTCCAAGAATACCCAGCGGTACAATCAGCATGACCGAAATCGGCAGGCTCCAGCTTTCATACAAGGCCGCCAAAGCCAAAAAGACTACCATGATCGATAGGATATACAGCAAGGAGGCTTTATCGCCAGCCGCTTTTTCTTCATAAGATAATCCTGTCCATTCGATGCTGGCCCCTTTTGGCAGTTGCTTACTTAAAGCTTCAACGGTTTCCATGGCTTGACCGGAGCTGACAGAAGGCGGAGACATGCCTAACACTTCCAACGCCGGCTGCCCATTGTAGCGTTCCAGTTTGGGAGATTCCTTTGTCCAGTAAGTGCTGATAAAGGAAGAGGCTGGAATCATTTCACCTTCCTGATTTCGAACATACCAGTCATTGAAGTTTTCTGGTGTTGAACGGAAGTCAGCTTCTGATTGAACATAGATTTTTTTCACTTTGCCTTGCTTGATGAAATCGTCGACATAAGCACTTCCCCAAGCAATGGAGAGAGATTGATTAATGTCGGCAATAGAAAGTCCAAGCGCTTCCGCTTTTTGTTTATCGACTGTAATGCCTAGTACCGGAGCGGGTTCTTGGCCATTGGGGCGAACAGCAACCAAGTTAGGGTTTTGGCTTGCCATGCCCAAGAGTTGGTTTCGCGCGTTATAGAGTTGTTCACGTCCCATACCGATGTTGTCTTTAACATACAGGTCAAAACCGCTGGCATTCCCTAACTCCAAAACCGCTGGCGGTCCAAAAGCGAACACCATTGCTTCCTTGATTTGGCTGAAAGCGCCCATCGCTCGGCCGATAATCGCCTGTACACTTTGGCTTGGATCTGTTCTTTCCGACCAGTCCTTCAGGCGAACAAACGCGATCGCTGTGTTTTGACCCGTTCCTGAAAAGTTGAAGCCCAACACGGTAAAGAGTCCTTCGATATTGTCTTTTTCCGTGTTTAGGAAGTGGTTTTCCAGTTTTTTAACGACTTTTAGAGTGTCTTCACGTGTGGCACCTGAAGGCATCATAACCTGGCTGAACATAAAGCCTTGGTCTTCGTTAGGCAAGAAGCCTGCTGGGGTTTTGTGATACAAGAAACCGACCGCTGCCACAATGGCAATGTAGAGCCCAAAGAAAGCGAATCGGTGTTTGATGATACGTCGAACACTTTTTCCGTATCCGTTGGATGCCCGGTCAAAGTTACGATTGAACCAGCCAAAAAAGCCTTTTGACTCTGCTTCTTTGTCCACCGGTTTTAAAATCGTCGCACAGAGCGCGGGGGTCAAAATAAAAGCCGCCATTACCGACAATACCATCGCGGATACAATGGTCACCGCAAATTGCTGGTAAATCACACCGGCCGACCCTGGGAAGAAGGCCATTGGCAAAAAGACCGCACTGAGCACGAGTCCAATCCCAATCAGCGCCCCGGAAATCTGATTCATGGAACGGCGCGTAGCCTCTTTTGCGGGCAGGTTTTCTTCATGCATGACCCGCTCGACATTTTCGACCACCACGATGGCGTCATCGACCAGTAGCCCGATAGCCAGTACCATTGCAAACATGGTTAAGGTATTGATGGAATAGCCAAAGTAAGATAAAACACCAAATGTACCCAGTAATACAACCGGAACGGTAATGGTTGGGATTAAGGTGGCACGCAAGTTTCCTAAGAATAGGTACATGATGAGGACGACGAGGATAATCGCTTCCACCAAGGTTTGAATTACCCCTTCAATTGAAAGCTTGATAAAGGGTGTCGTGTCATAAGCGTTCACATAGTCCATACCTGCGGGGAAAAACTGAGAAAGCTCTTCCATGCGTTTAATAACCCGATCGCCGGTTTCCAGTGCGTTGGCATTGGAAGCTAGCTTAACGGCAAACCCTGCAGCGGGAGCGCCTTTGTATCGTGCCAGTTTGGTGTAAGTATCGGCACCGATTTCAACGCGCGCAACATCTGATACTTTAATGGTGGCGCCATCTTGAGCGGTTTTAATCACGACATTTTTGAATTCATCGGTCGTTTTTAAACGGCTTTGCAAGTTGACCGTGACATTGATGGGTTGATTTTCAACAGCTGGAACGGCACCTAATTGACCCGCGGTTACTACAGCGTTATTGGCTTTAATTGCATTGACCACATCGGCAGGCACTAAATTGTATTTGGCAAGTTTGTACGGGTCGACCCAAATGCGCATGGCATATTCGGAGCTGAATTGCACTACGTCGCCGACACCGTCAACTCGGCTAATCTGGTCGATGACATGGGTTGCAATATAATCTCCTAAATCAATTGCATTTAAGCTTTTGTCCGGAGAAATAAACCCAATGACCATTAAGAAGTTTTTAACGGATTTAACGACCTGTATCCCTTGTTTTTGAACGGCTTCAGGTAGAGAAGACATGGCCGTTTGCAGTTTGTTTTGTATCTGCATTTGAGCAATGTCGGGATCAGTCCCGGTTTTGAAGCTCAGTGTGATGTTAGCCTGACCAGTGGATTCACTGGTTGACGACATATACATTAATCCATCTAATCCCTTCATCTTGGTTTCGATAATTTGAGTGACAGTGTCCTCAATGGTTTTTGCCGATGCCCCTGGGTAGGTCGCAGTGATGGTAATGGAAGGTGGTGCAATGGCAGGGAATTGTGCAATCGGTAAGCTGACGACCGAAATGGCACCTGCAATCATTACCAAAAATGCGATTACCCAAGCAAAAACAGGCCGGTTGATAAAAAAGGTCGCAAAAGATTGACGACGTTTATGTGAAGTCTCTTCTGACATGGTTATTGTCCTTCCTTAGCATTTGAAGCGGTATCTTGTTTCGGTTTCGGCGCGCCAATAATATTGGCTTTCACGCCTGGACGAATATACTGCAGCCCTTTGGTGATGACCTGATCACCTGCTTTGAGGCCTTCTGTAATAATCCACTTATCTTCATAAAGCCCTTGCGACTTAACAGGTTTAACACCGACAACGCCTTCTGAGTTTAGGGTCATAACGAAGGCATTGCCGACAGCATCACGTTGCAACGCTAAGGTAGGGATGAGGAAAACTCCGCTCTGATAACCTGTGATGACTTTACCATGTAAGAACATTCCCGGAAGGAGTACCGCATTAGGGTTGGGAAATTCGGTTCTTAAAATAATGGCATCCGTTGAACGGTTGACTTCAAATTCAGAAAGGCGAATTTTTCCAGTGTGTTCATATTCGGTTCCGTCATCAAAAACGATTTTAGCTTCATGTTGTGCTAAGTCTTGTCCGTTATTTTTTGCCATGGCTTTTCTTAAAATGATGGCGTAATTTGAGGGGACGGAAAAGTCGACGTAAATTGGATCAAGTTGTTGAATGGTTGCCAAAGAGCCAGCCTGGTTGGTTGTGACCAAAGCCCCTTTAGTGACGGTAGAACGACCAATTCGACCACTAATAGGGGCTTTGATTTGCGTGCGCTCAAGGTTGATGGCAGCCGTCTTTAAAGCAGCTTCATTGGCTTCCAAGTTGGCTTTGGCTTCTCTTAAAGAAGCTTTGGCATCATCTAGTACTTGTTCACTGACGGCATTGATTTTAACCAAGCGCTCATTACGGCTGACTTTGATTTGAGCATTGGTTAACAAAGCTTTTGATCGTGCAATGGCAGCTTTGGCATTTTCATATAAGGCTTGGTAACTGGCATCGTCCAATTGGTAAAGTACATCGCCTTTTTGAACTAAAGAGCCTTCTTTGAATAGACGCTCAGTGATGATGCCTTCTACCTGAGGACGAATTTCTGCAACGGCATAAGCTTCCGCACGACCGGTAATAGAAAAGGTTTTAGGTACAGTGGTTTCTTCAACCGCTAAAACGCCTACTTGCGGTACTCGTTTATGCGAAGCTTGTTGAGGTTTGTCTTCTCCAAGTCCAAGCATGTCGCAGGCGGTTAAGCTGGAAATGATTCCAAGAGTTAAAAGCAGTTTGCTAGTCTTTAAAAAGGGAGATGCTAGAAAGCCTTTCATTTGTGTACCTTCCATTAATTGAGTGTTGTGGTTGAAGGAGTATTCGTTCCTAACGGTATCGATATAACAGTTCATTCCGCGTATTTCGATTGTTGGAATTGGATTATAATTGATAATGCGTTACTAATGTGTAACATTTTAGACGGTTTGAGGGAGAACAATCAAGCCTACAAAGTGTAAGTTTTTTAAAGACGGTGTAAAAGTACTTGGATTAAAGCAGAAAAGAGAAGAGAGAAGTGGTTTAAAAATGGCCAGGCCTGGCCATTTTTAATCTCAAACAGGGTTAAGGTAAAACAAAGCCAATAGATTCTTGAACGTCTCTAAGCGTCTTTTCCGCCTGTTCTTGTGCTTGATCCGCACCTTTCTTTAAAATGGCTTTTAATTCCGTTTCATCTGTGCGAATTTCATAGAATTTATCTTGAATCGGTTTGAGGTATTCCACAACCAATTCTCCTAGCTCTACCTTGAGGTGACCATACATTTTGCCTTCAAAGTGACGAACCACTTCTTCAATCGATTGACCACTGATGACAGAGTAGATCGTCAGCAGATTGGAAACCCCCGGCTTATTTTCCACATCATAAGAAATTTCTGAACCTGAGTCGGTTTGAGCTTTCTTAAACTTCTTGATGATGGTTTTGGGATCATCTAATAACGCAATAAAGTTGTTTTTGTTTTCATCCGATTTTGACATTTTTGAGGTCGGATCTTGTAAGCTCATGATTCGCCCCCCGGAAGTTGCCGGTGGAATGAATGGCTCAGGCACTTTGAAGATTTCACGATCAAAGCGGTTGTTGTAGCGCGTTGCGATGTCACGAGCCAGCTCCAAATGCTGTTTTTGATCAGCGCCAACCGGAACCATTTCGGTTTGGTATAACAAAATGTCCGCGGCCATTAAAACAGGATAGTCAAATAACCCGACATTGATATTCTGAGCATGTTTTTGCGACTTGTCCTTAAACTGAGTCATACGGTTCAGTTCGCCCATATAAGTCGAACAGTTTAAAATCCACGCCAGTTCGGAATGTGCCGGTACATGCGATTGAATAAAAACCGTGCTTTTATTGGGGTCGATGCCACTGGCCAGGTAAAGGGCGACAAAATCCAAACTGCGTTTCGCCAGCTCTTGAGGAGATTGCTCAACCGTAATGGCATGCATGTTCACCAACGAAAATAGACAGTCGTAATCATCCTGCATATTCACCCAGTTTTTGATTGATCCAATATAGTTTCCAATCATTAGGTCGCCAGAGGGTTGAATGCCACTGAATAAAGTCGGTTTGCTCATTGCTGTTTTCCGTAAGTTAAAAAGATTTAAAGAGTGTCAGGCGTAGTAAAACGCACGGTTTAAATTGATTTTAAGCCAGATATTTTCGCATGTTTCAAGGCAAAAAGCGACAGGAATAAGAGGGGGGATGCCGCTGTCTATGGAATTGACAAGCGGCTTGAGTGATTCGAATTTGTATGTCTAAACCGAATTACATCGATGTGTAAACTTTGCTTGGGTCAATTTTCCAGCTCCAAGGTAGATTGTTATATTTCCAACCCGCTTTTAAACGATAGCCTTTGTGCTCGCCACTTTTTAGTTTACCGCCTTCAAATCCATCGGTCATGATGTAAACGTTTTTGTAGCCATATTGATAAAGCATTTTAGCAGCCGGCTGGGCACGGCTTGAGCCTGAGCGACACATTAAAACATAGGTGGTGTTTTTATCGGCGCCCAAATCAAACAACTTGGCTTCAAATTCGGCAACAAAGTTGTCATTTACTTTGTCTGCGAAGCGCGCTTTTTTGTCATCCATTTTCGTAAAATCGAAATTGACAGAAGGGATCATGATTTGTGCCATTGGCGTGTAACCGACAAACTGCCATTCAGCGGGTGTTCGTACATCCACCAAAATGATACTAGGATCCTTTTTCATCATGGCATAAGTTTCTTTCGAATCTGCATACAATCCTTGCGGAGTTTGTTTTTTAGGATCCGAAGGGGCAGGGGAGGCCATGCTATTCATTGAGAAGATTAGAGCTAAAGCCGTTGCAGAGTGCAGGATTGTTTTTTTCATTATGGTTTCCTATTGTTATAAGTTTGATGTAAAAAACGGTTAAGTAATTTAACTTATCTTATAAGAAAGTGATAATATAAAGTTTAAATTAATTAATAAGTAAAATTTATTAAGGTGTATAGAAGGAAGTTATAAAGCTGAGGCAGCATAAAGACGTTTGTTTTTATGGAAGTTTTAGACGGTTTTCTTAATTCGGAAGAAAATTGAGTTCAATATTTGCCGAAATATCATACATATTAGGCCTTAATGTTCGCTTCTGATTGCAGTCTGGTGAAAAGTCGTTAAAATGTTTGCTTTAACCATACGAACCCTTCTTAATATATGCAACGATTTTTTAATAAAGTTAAATCTTTTTTCTCTTCGGATTCTAATAACGCGTCTAAACATTTTTCAGAACCTCCAGTATTAAAAGTTGTTGAACGTAAACAGCACGGTATTTCCCGTCGTCAAATTGATAAAGAAGCCTTGGATGTTTTGTATGGTTTGAAAAGAGCGGGTTATGATGCCTATTTAGTCGGCGGGGGGGTTAGAGATATCTTATTGGGCCTAGAGCCTAAAGATTTTGATGTGGTCACCAATGCCGAGCCCGAGCAGATTAAAGGGGTGTTTAAAAGTCGTTGTCGTTTGATTGGACGTCGTTTTCGGTTGGCGCATGTCTATTTTGGACGGAATGTCATTGAAGTGGCCACTTTTCGCGGTGATGGGGATGGCAAAAAAACTGCCGGTAAAAATCGTAAGCAAGTGAATCATACGCGTGCAGTTGATGACACGGGGCGATTGGTTCGTGACAATGTCTATGGCAGTATTGAAGAAGATGTTTGGCGTCGTGACTTTACCATTAACAGTTTGTATTACAATATTCGAGATTTTTCGGTATTGGATTATACAGGTGGAATGGAAGATATTGAAAAAGGGCAGCTACGTCTAATCGGTGACCCAGAAATGCGTTATCGTGAAGACCCGGTTCGAATGATTCGTGCCATTCGTTTTGCAGCCAAGCTAGGTTTTGAAATTGAACCGAATACCAAAGCGCCGATTTATGAGTTAGCGCACCTGTTGAAAGATGTATCCCATGCCCGTATGTTTGAAGAAGTGCTGAAATTATTTCACAGCGGCGTTGCGATTGAGGTGTTTGAAAAACTGAGACACTTCGGTCTGTTTACATTTTTGTTCCCACAGACGCATCACCTTTTATCGATGGAGTCGGAAGGTTTTCCAAGAATGCTGGTGATTGAAGCGTTAAAAAGTACCGACGCCAGAATACAATCCAATAAAGGGGTCAACCCTTCGTTCTTATTTGCAGCGATGCTTTGGGAACCGATGTTGCAACGCATGGAGCAACATTTAGCGGAAGATTTCTCACGCCAAGATGCAATGTTTGCGGCTGCAAATGATGTCATCGAGCAGCAAATTTATTCCACATCAATTCCTAAACGGTTTACAGCCCAGGTTAAAGATATTTGGAGTTTACAGTTCCGTTTGTTGAACCGTCAGGGAAATCGTCCTCAAAAACTTTTTGAGCATCCTCGTTTTAGAGCTGCTTATGACTTCATGGGCGTTCGAGTGGCAGCAGGTGATGATTCGGTCAAAGAAGTGTTTGACTGGTGGACTGAGTATCAAACGCTTGACAGTGTTCAGCAAGTTGCGTTTGCTAACGATATTAAAAAGAAACAGTCACGTCGTCGCCGTCCGAGACGAAACCGAAACCCTTATCGTAAACGTAGCCACCAAAATCCAAATAAGGCTTCAGAATCCAATTCAACGACTAACGATTAGTTTCTTTATATGACTGCCTGGCAAAATGTGTATATTGGACTAGGAAGTAATCTTTCTAATCCTGAAGAGCAAGTTTTAAAGGCATTAGAATCCTTAAAAACGTTGCCCGAAAGTCAATGGGTGACGCATTCCAAATTATATTTTTCTCGGCCTCAAGGCCCGCAGGATCAGCCTGATTTTGTGAATGCCGTTGCTTTATTAAAAACACGACTTTCGCCTATTGCATTACTGGACAAATTACAGGCTCTGGAGCAATCTCAAGGCAAAGTAAAAAAACGCCACTGGGGGGAACGTTTAATTGATTTGGATATTTTGTTATATGGAAATGAAACTCTAAATACACAGCGTTTGGTCATTCCCCATCCCTTTATGACTGAAAGAGATTTCGTGCTCTTACCTTTGGCTGAAATCTCTCCTGATTTAACCTTGCCTAATCACTCTAAAATTAAGGATTTAATTTCAGAATTGCCGGAAGGGTTTATAATGAGTGACCAAACAGCAGAGAAGAGTCGAGAGAAATGATGACGTTAACAAAACTGCATAAAATGAAACAAGCGGGTGAAAAAATTGTCTGTTTGACCGCATATGAAGCCAGCCAGGCATACTGGGCTGTTGAGGCAGGCGTTGAAGTTATCCTGGTAGGTGACTCATTAGGCATGGTGGTGCAAGGGCATCAAAACACCTTACCGGTTACCTTGAACGATATGGTTTACCATACACAAATGGTACAGCGCAAAAACCACCAGGCCTGGTGCATTGCCGATATTCCTTTTATGTCTGATATGGATCTATCGAGTGTATTAGGAGCGGCTGCTCGGTTGATGAAGGAAGGCCAAGCCAATATGGTAAAGCTTGAAGGTGGGCAAAGAGTGGTTGAGATGGTTAAATCTCTTGCCAATTTAGGCGTGCCTGTTTGTGGGCATTTGGGATTGTTGCCTCAATCTGTTCAGAAAAAAGGGTATCAAGTCGCAGGAAAAGAGGCAGAATCGGCTGCAAGGTTACTGGAAGAAGCAAAGATGTTAGAAAACGCCGGTGCAGATATGTTGGTGCTGGAATGTGTGCCTGCACTGTTAGCGAAACAAATTACAGATAGCCTATCGATCCCTGTTATTGGGATCGGTGCAGGGCATGAAACAGATGGGCAGGTACTTGTGTTGCACGATGTATTAGGTTTGACGATTGGCAAAGCGCCAAAATTTTCAAAGAATTTTTTGTCTGAAGTAGGTTCTATCCAAACTGCTTTATATCAGTATGTTTCAGATGTGAAGAGTGGCCAGTTTCCAGCTTCTGAACATTGCGTAGGATAAGCTATGGATATTTTTGAGTCGGTTGATGCGTTGCGTGAGACTGTCCAAAGATGGCGGCAAGCAGGATTAAGCATTGGGTTTGTACCGACAATGGGCAACCTACATGCTGGGCACTTAAGTTTGGTGGAAGAAGCTCGGCAAAAAAGCGATAAGGTCATTGTCAGTATCTTTGTGAACCCGCTTCAGTTTGGCCCTAATGAAGATTTCGATCGCTACCCAAGAACCTTTGATGCGGATAAGGTGTTGCTTCAACAGCAACAAGCGGATGCAATTTTTTGCCCCTCAGTTGATGAAATGTATCCTAATGGACACTCTCAGACGCGAGTGATCGCACCGGAAAAAATGACCGGCATTTTAGAAGGCGAAAAACGTCCTGGTCATTTTAATGGTGTAACGACCGTTGTCGCAAAACTCTTTAATATCGTTCAACCCGATATTGCTGTTTTTGGTCAAAAAGACTTCCAGCAGTTTGCCGTGTTGCAACAAATGGTAGATGATTTAGCCATCCCTGTTTCGTTGGTTCGAGCGCCTATCATTCGCGATGAGACTGGCTTAGCCTTGAGTTCAAGAAACCAGTATCTAACGGATGTTCAAAGGCGCGTCGCGCCTAAACTTTATGTGGCGTTGCAAGCAGTTGAAATGGCGGTTCAATCAGGTAATCGAAATTATGAAGCTTTGTGCCAAGTTGCAAGTCAGCAAATCATGTCTGACGGATTTGATTTTGTTGATTATGTAGAGATTTTAAACGCGACATCTTTAGAAAAAGCACAGGATAATGACCGAGAATTGATTATTGTTGCTGCAGCTAAATTGGGGCAGACACGATTATTGGACAACATTTTAGTGAATCTGTGATTTAGGTTGGCTATCCAGTTCATCTCAGGTATTCTAAAGCCTAAATAAAACGAAAACGGCCAGGCCTGGCTGTTATTGAGACGGGTATGAATTTTACGTCATGAGCTTTTCAACATTTATTGGACTATTTCTTGGGATTGCCATCGTCATTTCAGCTATGTCGATGGGGTCTTCTATTCTTATTTTCGTCAATATCCCAGGGTTGATGATTGTTTTAGGCGGTACGATTGCGGCAACAATGATCCGCTACTCTTTTAAAGAAACACTTCATGCAATCGGGATGTCTTTTCATATTCTCCTTCCTTCGAATGACATTAAAGATAAAAATGAATTGGTGGACTTAACTGAAGATTTATTAAGGCTATCGCGTAAAGATGGTTTTTTGGTGTTAGATAAACAGGAAGTCAATCATGATTTTTATCGTCACGGCGTGCGAATGCTGGTGGATGGCTATTCGCAAGATGTGATTAAACAGTCTTTGATGGAAGAAAATAAACTGTTTGTCGAGCGCGCTACAACTAGTGCAGGCGTATTTTCTTCGATAGGAGGGGCGGCGCCTGCTTTCGGAATGATTGGTACTTTGGTTGGGCTCATTCAAATGTTGTCTAATTTGTCAGACCCGAGTTCGATTGGTCCTGCCATGGCAGTGGCCATGCTGACAACTCTTTATGGTGCGATGATAGCCAATTTATTTGCTTTGCCGATGGCGGATAAAATTAATACTTGGGTGCAGGAAGAGTCCGTTCGTCAGCTTATGATTATTGAAGGGTTGATGGCGATTAGTGAAGGGCGTAATCCTGGTATGATGCGTGAACTGTTATCCCCTTACCTCGAAAACAAACCTTCTGTAGAAGAGGTAACCGCTTGATGACTAAGAAATCTGATGATTGTCCTACTTGGTTAGCGACATTTGCAGATTTGATGTCGTTGTTGATGGCGGTATTTGTTTTGCTGTTTGCCATGTCAACGCTGGATGCCAAGAAATATGAAGGGATTGTCGAGTCCCTGACAAATACTTTGGGGCATGGGGCGGGCATGAATCAAGTCCAGTTGGACTATTTTAAAAAAACAGAGCAAATTAACCCTATTCCAACGCCGTCATCAAAACCGGACCTGACGCCTGAAAAGCTCAAACCTTTGTATGAAAGTATTGCGAAAACGTATGAAAAGTCTCAACGGGAAAGCAATATCGAGGTATCTATTGATGAAGACCGTCAACAGGTTAAAGTCTCTTTTCCAGAGCGGATTTCATTTCCAACCGGAGAGGCCGACTTGAAGCCTGGTTTTTCGTTGCAACTACGAAAGTTAAAAAATCTAATCGATAACACCATTTTAGTGAAGGCGATCGGTCATACGGATAAGCGACCAATCAGCAGTGATCGTTTTAGGTCTAACTGGGAGTTATCTAGTGCGAGGGCGGCTGCCGTGATTCAACAACTCATTGATGATGAAATCATTACACCTGACCAGGCAGAAGTGATTGGTGTAGCAGATACGCATCCGGTGGATGAACGAGAAAATGATGCTGCTTATGCTTTAAATCGACGTGTGGAGATTGTTTTGATTCCACATTCACATGAGCACTTTAAAAGGCAAAAAATTGAAATAGAGTAAGATTTAGCGTTGCTCAGAAAAGAAAAAAGCCCAAATTATTGGGCTTTTTTCATGATGAGATAAAGCTGTTTTAAGCCATTTGCTGCATTTGTTGCGGTATCGTGTTACGAGTATGGGTAATTTGATTGTTTTCATCAAAATACACCATAATCGGCTTGAAGTCCTCAGCCTCTTTTTCGTCCATGCTTGCATAGGTTGCGATAATCAGCAAGTCACCTGGTGCTGCCTTATGGGCTGCTGCACCGTTTACTGAGATAATCCCAGTATTTTCTTCAGCACGAATGGCATAAGTCGTAAAACGATTACCATTATTGACATTGTAAATTTGAATTTGTTCGTATTCACGAATGCCTGCAACCTCCAAAAGGTGACCATCAATGGCGCAAGAACCTTCATAATCCAGTTCAGAGTGCGTCGTGGTTACACGGTGGAGTTTAGATTTCAGCAAGGTAATTTGCATGCTATGAACCTTTTCAGTGAATAAATCTGCGAGTTGCAGATTATAACTTATTTTTATGAAAAGTGTTTAAAAGCGCATCATGTTAACGAGTTTTCGTTAAGACCATGCGCAATTAATGAATTTAGGGTGGTTTAACCCGTGTTTCGCATTCCCGCCGCAATCGCATTAATGCTGTTTAGTAGAGGCGTTAGCCATTCTTCACGCTCTTCATCAGAAAGCGTTTCATCTTTATAACGCTTTAAAACCGCAACTTGGATATGGTTCAAAGGTTCTAAGTAAGGTGTTCTTCTTCCTAAAGACAGCGCTACTTGCGGTGTATCAGCCATCAGGTATTCATTGCCGCTGATTTTTAGGCAAGTTTCAACAGAACGAACATGCTCTTCAGCAATCATATTATAAATATGTTGAGCTTGCTTTTGATCCTGACCCAGTTCGCTATAGTCTTTACCAATAATCAGATCTGTCTTGAATAGAGCCATTTGGATGTTACTTAATAACCCTTTAAAGAAAGGCCAGTTTTCGTACATTTCTTTGAGCTGTTCTGGGTTTTGAGTTTTCATCCAATTGTGCAGTGCTGAACCGGTACCATACCAAGCAGGGAAGGTAAGACGTGCTTGCGCCCAACCAAAGATCCATGGAATCGCTCGGATGGAGGCTTTCGATAAATTGCCTTTCTTACGATGAGAAGGTCTGGAACCAATGTTCAGTAGACCGATTTCATTGACAGGTGTCGCTTCATAGAAAAATTTAAAGAAGCCTTCAGTATGATCTGTCAGTTCACGGAATGCATGCTCACCTTCTTTTGCCAGTTTTTGCATGGCTTCAAGATGCTGAGGATTATCTTCTTGTGCAGGTTTGACCAGGCATTTACTGGCTTTCATCAGGCCGGTAATCCCCATTGAAAGTTCATACATTGCTGTTTCAGCATTACTGTACTTGTAAGATAAAACTTCGCCTTGCTCAGTAAATTTAATTTCCCCTCGAACCGTTCCTGTCGGTTGAGACAAAATAGCACTGTGTGTTGGGCCGCCACCACGACCAACAGTTCCACCTCGACCGTGGAATAGACGACAGTCAATTTTATATTCATCCGCAAGCTTCATGATTTGTTGCTGAGCTTGGTATAACGTCCAGGCAGACGACAAGTTTCCACCATCTTTGGCAGAATCTGAGTAGCCCAGCATGATTTCTTGCTGATTACCAGAGGCTTTAAGTAAAGCATGATAGGTCGGGTTATCAAATAATGCTGAAGTTACTGGAACAATGTGTTCTAAATCCTGAATGGTTTCAAATAGAGGGGATACTCGAATTTTACAATAAGGTTCTCCAGCATTGTACCCAGCGAGCCCTGCTTGGTGTGCAAGGAAGAGTACTTCCATTACATGGCTGGCTTCATGCGTCATTGAAATCACGTAATTGTTAAATGCTTTTTCACTGATTTCTTCGCGCATTCTACGCATGACGTTGAACACTTCTAATACTTCAAGTGTCATTTCTTTCAAGTCAAGATGCTGAGTGTCAATCACAGTAGGGGAGGAAACCTGCTGCGCCAACAAATCTAATCTTTCAGCTTCCGATAGACTCAAATAGTCAATCCCTAAATGAGAGAGAAGGTCAGCCACAGCATCAGTATGAACCGTTGATTCTTGACGAATATCTAAACGCATTAGGTAGAAGCCAAATGTTTGAACCAGACGGATAAGGTCTTTTAAGTTCGCATCGGCCACTTCTTTGTCGCCGTGACTACAAAGTGAATCATAGATAAGTTCTAGATCGTCTAAGAACTCTTGCTCGCTGTTATAACCGAATTTTGGTTTCTCAGCGGTTTCTGCATTCAACTGTGCTTCGATATAGTTTAGGTTTTCTTGTAAGCGACCATGGATTAGGTATAAAAAGCGTCGATAAGGTTCATCACGGAAACGTTCAGAACGTTTATGGAAAACACGTTCCTGTAAGTCGGCATCAATAATCGTTGCGCGGTTAATGACTTCCTGCTTTATATCTGAAATATATCGTGATTGCGTTAAATGTGAACTGAGCTCATATACTCGTTTTTGGTACTCATAAATAGCCGCACGGCTTTGCATGAGCAGGGCATTGATTGTTGTATCATGTGTGACAAACGGGTTTCCGTCACGATCTCCCCCGATCCATGATCCAAAATTTAAGAAGTTTGGTGTTTGGATATTGTCTTCCGGATAATGGCGAGCCAAAGCACGTTCCATATAACGATAAACCGTCGGTACCGCTTTGAATAGAGATTGACGGAAGTAGTAGATACCATTTCGGATTTCATCTTCAACCGTTGGTTTCATTCGACGAACTTCGTCGGTTTTCCAAAGAACTTGAATTTGATATTGCAGTTTTTTAATGACTTCTTCTTGTGCGTAAGGGTTGTTGTAAGCTTCGGCTTCATTTAATTCGCCCAAAGTTAAGAAAATTCGACGTAAATTTTCCATCACAGCACGGCGTTTTGATTCGGTTGGATGTGCTGTGAAAACAGGGACGTAGCACAATTTATTAATCAAAGTTTCCACTTCAGAAGCGAGTAAGCCTTCTTGTTTGAATTCGCTGATGGTATTCAGAACAGATCCCATCCACAATGGACCGTCTGATTTTAACTGGCTCTGTCTTTCATGGAATTGATGTTCTTCTTCCGCAAGGTTGACCAGACTGAAGTACAGGTTGAAGGCTCTAATAATTAAGATAAGGTTGTCTGGCGTTTGTGCTTCAATAAAGGCTTTGAGTTCTTTGCGTAACTCGGGGTTTTCTTTTTCGTGCAGTTGGATATAACCTTTTCTTAGCTTTTCGACTGCATCCAGAGTCGTTTTACCAACTTGTGTTTCAATGACTTCACCGAGTAATGAACCCAGTAGTTTTACACGAGATCGAAGTTGTTTATCACGAAGTTCCTTAGCCATTATCTTTTCCGTTGCTTACTTAAATTTAAAAATATGAGGGATTATAGCATTTTTCCACTGATAAATATGGGCAGCAAGTCGCTAAAATCACAAGGGTTGCGAATTTTTGCGCACCTTAAAATTAAAAATCACGTCCTTTTTTAAGGTTCCAGCGATTATGTGTCCAAAGGTATTGTGCTGGGTTTGTTTTTATTTCGGCTTCATAAAGTTGGTGTAACCTTAAAATGTCTGAGTAATCATCTCCAGATGGAAAATTGTCCAGGCCTGGGAGGATGGTCATTTCATAATGCTGTCCGTTCCGTTTTGTAAAAACCGGGAGTACTTTAGCATTCCCGAGTTTTGCCAATTTACAAATACCAGGGTTGCTAGGCGCATCAACACCAAAGAAAGGCACTTTAATGTTCCCTTTAGCGCGGTAACGCTGGTCAGGCAGGATCATGATGTTTTCATGATCTTTAAGGGCCCTAATCATGGCACGAGTGTCTGAATTGGCTAGAGGTGCAACCGATTGCCCTGAATCGAGAACCAAAGTACGACTTTTTGTGATCAGATATTCCATTAAGGGGTTGTCGTGTTTGCGATAAATTGGACGAAATGGCATGATGTGAGACAGCATTAACCCCGTGGTCTCAATGGTTGTAAAGTGCGGAACAACCAGTAATAAACCTTGGCTTGGGTACTGTTGTAGGTTTTCCAAACCATGAAAGGTGAAAAAGGGCATTTTTATTGGTTTTTTTTGGGGATGTCGGTGGCTTCCCCAGAGATTGATTGTGGTTTCAATCAAACTGATTCCTAATGATTCAAAATGCTCTTTTAGAATGTTTTCGATCTGATTTTTATTCTTCTCTGGAAAGCTTAATTGTAAATTTTTTCGAGCCAGTGATTTTCGTGAAGGCGCAATGTAATAAAGCAACTGTCCAATTTTTTTTCCAGTAAAAAATTTTAACCGACGAGGTAAAAAGCTGATTAATCTGAGAAGTAAGAAACCCAACCATATGCCCCAATACTTAGGGCAAAGAAATTGGATTTTAAATGTTTGTGTTGACTTAAGCCTGCTCACTAAGATTGCCTTGTTTGTACAATTGGCTGTAAATAGAGTTTAACGCCATTAGTTCAGCGTGAGTCCCTTGTTCTTTCAGCGACCCTTCTTCTAATACGACGATTTTATCGGCATTTTCAATCGTGCTCAAGCGGTGTGCAATGATGATTACGGTTCGGTTTTTTCTAAGGGAATCCATCGCTTCCTGAATCAGTTTTTCACTTTGATTGTCCAGTGCCGAAGTAGCTTCATCCATAATCAAAATAGGCGCATTTTTTAAAAAAGCTCTCGCAATCGCTAATCGTTGGCGCTGACCACCTGAAAGAAGCGTTCCATTGTCACCAATGATGGTGTTTAACCCTTCGGGTAGCTTTTCTATAAACTCCCAAGCATGGGCGGCCTTTGCCGCGTTCATAATGGCTTGTTCGTCATACTCTTCATGCCCATAGGCTATGTTGGCAGCGATCGTATCGTTAAACAGCACCACGTTTTGGCTGACAAATGCAATGTTGGCTCGAAGATTGTTCAGCTCTATCTCATCAAGAGCAATGCCATCAATTGTAATCGTGCCATGGTTGACTTGATGAAAGCGAGTGATTAAATTCGCTAAGGTTGTTTTTCCACTACCCGATTGACCGACTAATGCGGTGGTTTTACGAGCCGGAATGCTTAAGGTAAAGTGGTTTAAAACGGTTTTTTCAGAACCAGGATAAGAGAACGAGACGTTGTTGAAATTAATTTGACCGTCGACGTTCGATAACTCGATTTTTCCGGTATTGGCTTCACTTGGGGTGTCTAATATAGCAAAGATGCTTTTAGCGGCGGCCATTCCTCTTTGAATGGTGGCATTAATGTTAGTGATTCTTCGGATGGGTTCAAAGATTAAGCCCATGGCGGTGACATAAGTAATTAAATTTCCAGCGGTCATGGTGTCGGCATTGACCATTTGTACCGCGATATACACCACGATAGATAAGGCAATGGCGGCAATAACCTGAACCAACGGAACATTCAAAGCGGACACTTTGATCACTTTCATTGTGTTTTGACGTAAAGATTCGGCTGAGGCTTTGAAGCGGTCAAGCTCGTATTTTTCAGAGCCATAAATCTTAATGTCTTGGTAGCCCTTTAACCCTTCCTCTAAACGGTGCGTCATTTCTCCCATGTTGTCTTGCATATCTGTACTGGATGTACGCATTAATTTGCCAGCTCTATCAATGAAAAAGGCCACAATGGGACCGATTATCAACATGACTAGGGTTAACTGCCAAGAGTAGTAAATTAAGGTTACCAGTAGGGCTAGAATGGTTAGGCTGTCTCTGGCGATGACAATCCATGCTTCAGAAAGGGCGTTACCTGTTTGGGTGACATCATACGTCACCTTGGACATGAGTGTGCCTGTAGAGGTTTGATTATGCTCTGCTTGCGGTAAATACAACATTTTGTCATAGAGTTCTGAACGGATATTAAAGATCGCTTTTTGGGCAATCCAGGTACTCATGACTTTACTGAAATATTCAGCAACGCCTTTGACGATGAAGACGGCCGCTAATTGAAGCGGTAGAAGTAGGAAAGAGTTCGGATCTTTTTCAATTAAGCTCTCATCGACCAGGTTCCCAAGAATGATTGCACTAAGTGGTTCTGTAGCAGCAATGATTGCGATGGTTATCAGTGTAATGAAAATGGCCGACTTATAGCCACTGATATATTTAAGTAACCTTTTGTAAAGCGAGAGGGTGTGGCGATCAAACATATTACTCTCTTCTTAAGATACGGTTAACAATAATGTTAGCCCAACCAGCAGCATGGAATTCTTTATTCAGTTTTGGTTTATCGTAATGGGTTTGAACCCATTCAATAAAAGAAACATTCGGATGGTTTTTTTCAAAGGTTAGGAAGCTTTCAAAGAATATATCCAGTTTGCCGGTGTCTGCCCAGCGAAAATGTCCATATTTCATGCTGAGTTCAGAGAGGGCTTCTTTTATTGGTTGGTTAAGGATGAAATGCTTGTAAAAAACACTCATCATTCCAGCGCGGTCAGCTCCGGATTTACAGTGAATAAGAATTGGGTATTCTGCGTCCTCAAGAATTTTCTTGGCTTGAAGGATTTTATCCGCATCTGGAAAACTTCTAGAAGACATAGGGTGGTTGATCAATTTAATCCCTAAACGATCACAAGCTTCTTTTTCTAATTGGTATTGTCCTGTTTTGTCGGCACGTCTTAAGCTAATGACAGTTTTAATGCCATTTTTTTGATGTAGTTTTTGTATGAATGCGGCAGAAGGGTGGTTGCTACGATAAGCGTTGTTTGATAAAGCATGAAAGTTTCGATAAAACAACCGTAGTATTTCGTGGTCAATAAACCATGCCTCTAAGTGTGCTTTAAGGCGGCCCCATTTTGTTTGTAAGTTTTCCATATACACTTCAGTCTTTTTAGCGCGTATTCTACCTTTTTTAACAACAAGAGTGGGGGTTAATGATAGAATTCTCCTGTTTCGATTTGAAAGGAAGGTCTCATGATTGTTGTAACGGGTGGCGCGGGCTTTATTGGCTCTAATATTGTTAAAGCGTTAAATGCTCAAGGACGAACGGATATCTTAGTCGTTGATAACCTTAAGAATGGTAAAAAGTTTATTAATATTGCCGACTGCGATATTGCGGATTATCTGGATAAGGAAGACTTTCAGTCCCGTATTTTTGCTGAAGAAGGCTTGCCTGATATTGAATGTGTTTTCCATGAAGGTGCCTGCTCTGCAACGACAGAGTGGGATGGTAAGTACATGATGGATAACAATTATGAGTATTCTAAAGATCTGTTGAATTATTGTTTAAATCGAAAAATTCCTTTCTTGTACGCTTCATCAGCCGCTGTTTATGGTGATGGCCCGACCTTTATTGAAGAACGCCAGTATGAAAAGCCTTTAAATGTGTATGGCTACTCTAAATTTCAATTTGATCAATATGTCAGATGCATTTTACCGCTAGCCGAAAGTCAGGTTGCAGGGTTTCGTTATTTTAATGTGTATGGGCCTCGTGAGCAGCATAAAGGCGATATGGCCAGTGTAGCCTTTAAGCTGCACAACCAAGTGTTGGCGGGTGAAAAATTAAAATTGTTTGGTGCTTATGATGGGTATGAAGCCGGCATGCAAACACGCGATTTCGTTTTTATTGAAGATGTCGTAAATGTGAATCTCTGGTTTATGGAGAATCCTGAGCAGTCAGGTATTTTTAATTTAGGACCTGCAGCAGCGGAGCCATTTAAAAATATTGCAGAAGCCGTGATTGATTTTCACGGGCAGGGCGAAATTGAATACATTCCTTTCCCAGATCGATTGAAAGGCGCTTACCAAAGTTTTACGCAAGCCGATAATACGCGCCTAAGAGAAGCGGGATATGATAAGCCTTTTCATACGGTTGCAGAAGGTGTGCAGAAATACTTACGCTGGTTAAGTGATAATCCAAGAATGTTGGACTTCTCAAAATAGGCATGCGGGTTTTAGTTGTCAAAATGTCTTCGATGGGAGATGTGTTCCACACCTTTCCTGCCTTAAGTGATGCAATGCGTTCTATTCCAGGGCTGCAAGTAGACTGGATAGTTGAAAAGTCTTTTGCTGAAATTCCTGAGTGGCATCCCGTGGTAAATAATGTGTTTTCAATTGAGTTGCGTAAATGGCGTCGAACTTTTTGGAAAAAACAAACACGACAAGCCGTACAGGCATTTTTTCAGCAAGTAAATCAGCATCATTACGATTTCGTGATTGATGCGCAAGGGTTATTAAAAAGCCTGTGGGTTGTACGAAACATTCAAACAGGCACAAAGGTGGGGTTTGATTGGAAAAGTGCACGTGAGCCTTTGGCTAGCTTGGGCTATCAGCAAAAAGTGCATGTTCCTAATAAACAACATGCCATTGAGCGGCTCAGGCAGCTTTTTTCGAAAGCACTAAATTATGATTATTCTTTAAATTCTCCTATCCGCTATGAATTGAATACTGCTGATTGGTCTAAGCCAACAGA
Source organism: Hydrogenovibrio crunogenus (assembly GCF_004786015.1). Lineage (NCBI taxonomy): Bacteria > Pseudomonadati > Pseudomonadota > Gammaproteobacteria > Thiotrichales > Piscirickettsiaceae > Hydrogenovibrio > Hydrogenovibrio crunogenus. Next base: position 1,667,221 of record NZ_CP032096.1, on the reverse strand, counting down.
GCTTACTCAGCACTTCGATGATGACGTGTATAGCGTATTTCTACATGGAACAACATGGGATACAAAGTTGTGGCCAGAGGAATATTGGGTTGAATTACTTCAAAAGGTGGTTGATAAAGGACGTAAAGTGGTTCTGCCCTGGGGAAATCAAGAAGAATTAGAGCGTGCCAAACGTATTGCGAACTCGGTTAAAAATGACCAGGCCTGGGTGCCAGATGTGTCACTCGGTTTGACTACTATGGCTCGAATATTGAAGTTTTCAGATTTTGTTGTTTCTGTTGATACCGGGTTGTCTCATGTTGCTGCTGCACTTGATGTGCCTATGGTTGTGTTGTACAGGGTAACAGACTCAAGCTTGGTTGGCGCTAAAGGTGAGCATGTGATGTATCTAGAGTCAGCTTTAAGCAAGCAATATATTAAAAAGTTTAAGAATGCTCAGCAATATGAAAGCTCTTTAGTGGGTTTGACAACAGAAAATGTTTTAAGTTTGTTAAAAGGAAAGGTTACTAAAATTTGACGTATTTAAGAGCGGTAAAGTCTTATTGGAACTGCAGTTTGGATGGCAAAAAGCATCGATTAAAGTCTCCTTTTTGGTTGTTAAAAAATTATCGGTGGGTAAAAGCACTTGATCAAAAATTTGATCAAATTGGACTGCGGGATGTTCTCGAAACGCATGGGTATTTGTATTACCTTTTTAAACGTCTTTATGTTTTTATGCATAAAGACTCAAGAACGCGCATAGCCGATATTAACAATCATCAGATTATTGATGAAATTGTAGAGCACTATAGGGTTTTGGGCCAACATTTGACCGCTCATCAAATGAAAGAGCTATTACAACCAGCTGGGGTTGAATTTGTCAGAGAAACTTTGGCAGAAGAAATGGAGATTTCTGGTCATTTGGTTTTTATTCATCGTAATCGTCGTGAGGGACTGAGTACTATTGAGCTACGAGTGAATAATCAACCGCTTTATTTTATTAATTTTTTGTTGTCGGGTTCACAGTGTTTTATTGGTGGAGTACAAGGCGCTAAGGATAGCTTAGGCTTGGCTAGAATGTTTACTCAAAAAACACAAGGAATCCCTCCACAGAGATTTATTTGTTTTGCTTTGGTAACCTTAATGGATAAATGGGGTATTGACCAAGTTTATGGTGTCAATCATCATGCACATGTGTTTCAAGGGGAAGCGAAGACCCAGTATAAATTAGATAATTTTAATTATGACGATCTATGGACAAGTCTTGAAGGTGAAGTGGTTGATGCTTGTTGGACACAATTGCCAGTTCCTTATTTACGAAAAGATCTTTCAACGGTTAATGCTAAGAAGCGCGGAAAATTAAAGAAGCGCTATCAGGTTTTAGATATGTTTGAAAAGAAAATTAAAAACGATGACTTATAAAACACTTGTTTTACTCGCAAGCAGTAAACAGCAAAGAAAATACTTTAATGCGTTGGTTCGAAATGTAACATTGCCGCTTGAGTTGCTTTGGTACAAACGAATTATATTGCCAAGCATATTTTGTTCACCGAATTCAGAAGTCTTATTAGAGCAAGTTAAACTGCTCGAAAAGCGCAAAAGAACAGCTAAGAAAGGGCTTCCCGGTTTCTTTTGGGGTTGGTTTCGATTTTCATCCTATTTACAAGCCAATTGGACATACCGTGTTGCGTACCGCTTTTTAAAGCAACGCAATGTTGCGTTGGGTGTTTGGAATGGAAAAAAGTTTCGTCAGGCCATTTGGATCGTCGCGGCCAAAGATTTAAAGCGTGACGTGGTTTTTTTTGAAACAGGGCCGCTTCCAGGTTATTCTGCAGTAGATCCTGTCGGCGTCGATTATTATAGTGCCGCGCCAAGAGAATTAGATTTTTATCACAAGTACACTTGTTCTGAGCAGCTTCCAGTTCTAACAATGCCTTTAACCGATAAACCGTCGTCTTTGCCGTCGTCTTATATTTTTATTCCATTTCAAGTCATTGAAGACAGTAATATTTATCTTCATTCTCCCTGGATAAAAGATATGAGAGATCTTTATGAAAAGATAACCCTGTTGTCTAATGATTTTCCAGATAAGTTTTTTGTCATAAAGCCTCATCCTGCCTGCCCAGAAAAATACGATGACTTGTTTGCCCTGTCAGAACAAACAGAAGGACGAATTCGCTTTGTTTTCGATTTACCAACGACGTGCTTAGTAGAACATTCAGAAACGGTATTAACGGTTAACTCGACGGTCGGGATGGAAGCTTTAATGGCTCGTAAGAAAGTAATTGTTTTGGGACAAGCCATTTATGGTGTTGAAGGCATTGTTAAGTTGGCTCATTCATTACACGACTTAGAAAACGTTTTTAACTCATTAGAACAATGGCACCTTGATGAGAATCTGATAAATCAATATCTTTGTTATCTAAAAAATGATTATGCTGTCAGAGGAGATGCCATGAAGTCACCTGATAATGAACATTGGATAGATGTCACGGCTAAGCTTTCTGCCATGCTATCAGGGCACAGAATGTCAGCTATAGGTTTAGAGGATGACTAATACTTTATATTTGCCATCAACGCCGTTGAATATTTTGATTTCAGCCGCTCATGCTAGTCACTTTTGTGATGAGCAATCGTCTGAAATATGGCTAATCGATCAAAAAAAGATTGATAATAATATTTATGTGGCAGCACTAGAAGCGTGGTCTGATTCGCCTTTTAAATCCGTAAAAGTTTTTTCCGGCTCAGCAAGTGGCTGGGCAAAAAAACACGAAAGAACGTTAAACTTTAAAAAAATGGTGGATTGCCTTAAGACTTTTTGCCCAGATCAAGTGGCCGTTGGCAGTGATCGACGACTTGAATTTCAATTTATTATGCACTGTTTAAAAAGCAAAAATCATCCTGTTAAAGGCATCTACTTAGATGATGGACTTTATTCTTATGCTGGACGCCCATCTGTTTTTTTTAAAGACAAAGTGAGTGCTTGGCTTAAAAAGCTTTTTTACGGAACCTGGTGGGAAGAGCCGGAAACCGTTGGCGCATCTTCAAAAATTGACCAGGCCTGGTTGTTTTCCCCTGGGCAGGCGGTGGCAGCCATTACGTGTCATAAAGACGTTCAAGCGTTAGAGGCTGGTTTTTTTCAAACCATGGAAATGCAGGCGCTTAGCCAGGAAGTTATGAAGGCCTTCAAAGAACCGCTTAAGCCATATGCTGATTTCGATATATTGTGGTTTATTCCGCACCCTAATAACATCGAAAAAATGTCAGGTTATGAAGCCAGGTTGAAAAAAAATATTTTAGAGGTGATCGCCTCTGGGAAAAAAGTAGCCGTCAAATATCATCCACGAGTCGGTGATAATGATCCTTTAGCCCTTCAGAAACTAGGGGTTGAAAAGATTGTGCCCGCTCCATTAGCCTCTGAGTTTGTCTTGCCGGTTCTCGGCTCTCACTGTCATATCATAGGAGACGTCGGGACGGCTATGCTGACATGCAAATGGTTGCGTCCAGATCTTGAAGTCACCGCGTTAATGTCGAGTGAAGATAATTTTCAAAAACGCTTTATTCCATTGTTGGAACGAATGGGAATTCAAGTTAAAACCAAATTAAGCGTAACTAAAGGACGAGGAGAATTCATTTGAAAGGCTTGCTATATTTGCCACGATTATTCAAATCTAAAAGTGATCAAGACCGTTTAATTATGACGATTCTTTGTCGTAATGAAATAGACATCATTGAATCAAATATTCGAACGCATGCCGTTTTAGGCGTTGATGGTTTTGTGGTAATGGATAACGGTTCAACCGATGGGACGCGAGAGAAATTAGAGCAGCTGAAAACAGAGTTTGACTTGATGGTTATTGATGAAACCGGTGTGTATCAACAAGCCAAGTGGATGAAACGGCTTATGTATCTGGCAAGAGATAAAATGGGCGCCAGTTGGGTGATAAGCAATGATGCAGATGAGTTTTGGATTCCTAAAGAAGGTACGTCATTGAAAGAGCATCTTTCTCATTCAGATTCGGTGGTAACCGTTAAGAGAAGTAATGTGTTGCTGACTGAAGATGTTCTGAAAGATGATTACCATTTTTCTAAAGCTCGGTATTGTGTTGAGTACCCTATTTGTTATGACAAACAAGCAGAGCTTGAAGGGGCTCATACGGCGATGTTCTTTGCCAATATTAGTCCGAAAGTAATCGTCAATCCTTATGGGTTTATTAAAATCAGCGGCGGGAATCACCGAGCTAAGCATATAGCCAAGACTTTTACGGCCCGAAATGAACATAATATTCGAGTATTTCACTACCCCATTCGCTCTTGGAAACAGTTTGAAGCGAATATTAAACATAGACAAACATTACTGAAATACCCGAAAGCGAGAATGGGGGATCATTATCGCAGATGGGTTAAGCTTTATGAGCAAGGCATGTTAAAGGAAGAATTTGAACGATTTGTTTTAAAGGAAAATCAGATACAGGTGTTTGAACAATATGGAATTATTAAAGACATCCATTTAAATGATGTTATTTTTTCCAAATCGAATAAATTTATTAGGTGAAAAGATGAGTGAAATAAAAATTTTAAAAACGAGTGATGATTTCATAATTAAAGCGTTTTCCAAAGACTTTATAACTAGGCAAATTGAAAAACATGGAGTTTATGAAAAGTATGTTTTAGATTTTGTGAAGCAAATTCTCTTAAATAAACGGGACCCCCTAGTACTGGATGTTGGAGCAAATATAGGTAATCATACACTTTCATTTTGTTCAGCAGGGGCAAGAGTTCATGCTTTTGAACCAGTTAAACCAATACATGACATCTTAAAATATAATATTGAAAAAAACGGACTTTCTGAGCGTGCAAGTGTTTATAACTTTGCTTTGTCAGATTGTTTTTCAAAAGAAAAAATCACCTATGAATCTAAAGGTAATGTTGGTGGCAGCAGTTTAGAAAACCGTGTTGAAGGCAATTTATTAGATGTCAAGTTAGAAAAAGGCGATGATTTTGTTATCAAACAGGACTTTAAAAAAATTGACCTCATAAAGATTGATGTTGAGGGGCATGAGTATAAAGTTTTGCAAGGGCTTATTGATTCAATCAAAAAATTTAAGCCTATTATTGTAATTGAGTGGAATGAAATTGATACGATTGAAAGAATTCTGAATACCTCTGCTTTTTGTTACTTGGAAGAAAATTATATTTTTTATGTTCTAGGATCTAATTATGATAGGGAATTTTATAAAAACAAATTTTTAGGTGGTTTGAGGTGCAAAATTCAAAGGGAATTATTTCCAAGGAAAGCTTTGTTATATCCATTTAAAAATGGGGTTGTTTATGAAAATTTAATTTTAGTATCTAAAGAAGATAAATATATGTTAAGTTTTGTCGAGCAATATTTAAAATGATCGTGGATTCTTCTATTCCTGATTTTAAGTGCAGTATTATTATCCCTGTATTTAATGTTGCTTCGTATATTGAAACGACTCTGTATAGCTGTAGTAACCAAGTATATAAGAATATTGAAATTATTGTTGTCGACGATGGTTCAGTCGATGAGTCACTAGAAATTATTGAGCGTTTTGCAAAGCAAGACTGCCGGATTAAAATTTATACACACCCCTTAAATCAAGGCACTTTACAGGCAAGACTCACGGGGATTGAAGCTGCTTCTGGTGACTTTACCATCTTTTTAGACGGTGATGATTATTTAGATGTTCATACGATAAATGAACTTTTTAATATAGTTATCAGACAAGATCAAGCGCCTGACATAATAGAGTTTGGATATGAAGAAATTAGACCAAACGGAAAAATAAGCCTTCCAGAAAAAAAACAGATTAGTCAAGTTAGTTATGGTTTAGATATTTTCTGCTCTACTATGTGGAACATGTGTTTTAAACTCTTCAAAACTTCTGTTTTAAAAACTTCTCTCAATCATATAAATCAAAAGATAAATCTTACTAGAAGTGAGGATTTGCTTCATTATTATCATGTTGCAAAAATTGCACATTTATATATGACTGTTTCACAACCTTTTTATAAGTATGTCATTCGCAATAGTTATTGTTACTCAACACCGATTAGTCGAGCTATTAATGATTCGTGTACGGTTTTGAATTTAGTCAAACAAGATATGATTAAATTGGGTTTGTTCAATAAGTACGTAGAGGGATATGGTTTTAATAAGCACCTTCGGTTAGCTTCAATTAATGAAAGGCATTTTAAAAATTATTTTAAAGAAAGAGATGTTGAAGCAATTGTTTTGGCGATTGATTCAGATAAAACTCAACGTAGTTTTATGAAAACTGGATTAAATGGAGTAGATTATTTGAATTGTATGCCTCCAAAAATGCTCGATAGAAGTTTTATTTTTGTATCAATATTTCGATTGGATTTAATGGCTAGATGTATATGGAGAAATAAAGGTTACCGTTTAAGGGTGTATATAAAAAAACGTAATCTTGAACGGCTGTTTTTAGAGTCTTTAGAACAGCGAGCCTTGGTTGTAAATATAACCCGTTTTAGTGACTTGAATTTTCTGATAAGGCTTAAAACCCTTGGAGTGGATCTAGTCGTTAGGGACCAATATGTTTTTAAAAGTAAAAAGGTTTTTTTAAATACCCTATTCAATAAAATTACGCGTAAAGAGAGAGGAGACAGCATTGAGTTTTAATGAAGAGTTTCGTGGTTATACACTTGGTTTGTTTCAATACCTAAAGAATCAAACAAGTACGTCGCCGATCAAGCTCTGTATGGCGATGCAGGTAAAAGATGAAGTTGATATTATTGAAATGAATATTCGTTACCATGCTTCAAAAGGGTGTGAAGCTTTTTTTATTGTCGATAATGGGTCGAAAGATGGAACTCGAGAGCTCCTTGCACAATTGCAATCTGAGTTTGATTTAACGATCTTAGATGATAAAACACCTGACCATAACCAATCTGCGAATATGACTAAACTTACCAACTTAGCAAGAAAATCAGGTTATGATTGGGTGATAGAAAATGATGCTGATGAGTTTTGGTTTTCAAAAAGTGGGGATTTACGTAGTGGTTTAGATAGAAAGAATTCGGTGCTACGAGTGAATCGCTATAACGTGTTACCTGTTCTAAATTCTCATGAAAGATGGATTGAGTCACCTTGGCACACCTTAAACACTATCCATTTTGATATGTTCTCTGATTATGATAAGGGTCGTAATAATTTCTTGTTTGCTCCTGTTTTACACAAAGTTATGGTCAATGCACATGGTGTCATAAATGTAGGTGGAGGAAATCACGGTGCGAGACATATTGGTGATAAACTAAAAAAACGAAAATTCTCTGGTTGGAATGATAATCTTCGAATCTTTCATTATGCATTAAGAAGCTTTGAACGCTTTAAAACAAAAGTAGAAAATATTAACAGATCCCTGAAATATACAGCTGACAATAATTACAAAAAACATAATTTTGGTCCTCAAGCACTTTATTGGAATAGTGCTTATGAAAAAGGTAAGTTAGAAGAGGTATATCAAGAGATGCTCCTTGATGAAAGCTGTATAGATTGCATGAAAAAACTAAAGCTTATTCAATTCGATGATGCTTTGGTGGAAGATTTAAAAAAAGAGAGATTAATTTGATGAAGATTTTGATTGTGGCAAACGGCATTGTCAGAGCTGGTGTTTCTAGAGTGCTAAGCCTCGTTTCTCAGGAATGGGAAAAAAGTCATGATGTGAGTGTTATAACATTTAGAAGATCAGATCCGGAATATGAATTAGGCGGACATTTTTTAAAAAAAGGTATTTTTTTTCGAGGGTCGGTTATAAGCCAAATATTACATCTTTATGTAATACTAAAAAAAAATAAATTTGACAGAATTTACGGTTTTTCAGAGGATGCAAACTACCCCTTGGCCGTTGCTTCTAGGTTAGCGGGTGTGTCTGATAAAGTTGTCTTAAGTGTGCATAATCCCGTTCAAAAATTCTCTAAAAAAGTTAAAAATCGAATTAAAAACCACTATGGAAGAGTAGATCGGGTAATCGCTGTATCAGAAGGAGTGCGTCAAGGTTTAATTAATTTAGGCTTGCCGCAGGAAAAAGTCATATTTGTACCTAATCCTGTAGATATGAAGATGATTTCTAAACTAATGAACCAACCCACATCGGTTCATTTGCCTGAGTCAAAAATCAATATCATATCAGTTGGTCGGCTTCATCCTCACAAAGGGTTTGATATGCTGATTGGTGCATTTTCAAAACTAAATTCGAAGGATATTCATTTATCTATCATAGGAGAAGGTCAGCAGCGAGTAGAATTAGAACAAAAAATTGAAGAATTAGGAGTGTCTGAACAGGTTGATTTGTTGGGACAACAAATGAATCCTTTTGCCATACTAAAGCAAGCCAATATATATGTGTTGTCTTCAAGGTTGGAAGGTTGGCCTCTTGTTTTAATGGAAGCTATGGCCGTGGGCCTTCCGGTTGTGTCATTTAAGTGTCCTAATGGCCCAGACGAAATTATCGAGCATAAGAAAGATGGTTTATTAGTTGAAGCTAAAGATATTGATGAGCTTTCGAATTCTATTCAATACTTAATTGATAGCCCGGAATTTCGTGAGAAGTTGGGTTTAAATGCATCTCAGAGTATAGCCTCTTACAAGGTTGAAAGGATTGCTCAGCAATGGTTGAACGTTTAAAAATGCTTATGAATGCTCAAAATTTCTTGTTTTTTGTTCTTGTTTTTTTCTTTATTTCTGCCGCAACTCTTTATCAAGATCTGAAGTTGATTTTCTTTTTGCTGGTTTTTTGGGGGATGTATCTTTTTTTTTCAAAAACTGAAAAAGTAACGTTGAATCAACCCGTGTGGTACCTGGTTATTTTATTTTTTATGATGTTTGTCACCATGACCTTGAGTGTAGTTTTCCAAGGTCGTATAGAACAGTTGTTCAATTTTAGGTATGAGAACTTTCGAGATTTAATTTTTGCGTATTTTATTGCGCTAGTATTGACCCGCTATCGTTTTGATTCTGACTATATATTCAAGCTTGTTGCTGTAGTTTCATTATATGCCTTTGTATATGTTTTGTTGGTTATCATAGACAGTCCAGCAAGAGGTCATGGGTTGTTAGAAACTCCTATTACAAGAGGTAATATGGGAATGCTTCTTGGAGTAATGGCATTGATAGCGTTTTTCGGTTTGCATGAAGCTAAATGGAAGGCGATTGCTCTGGTTGGTTTTGTTAGCGGAATCATGCTGAGTTTTTTGTCAGGCTCGCGAGGCGGTTGGCTAACGTTTCTTATCGTGGCATTCAGCTTATGGGTTGTATCTTATAAGTTCGAGAAAAAGTTGTTTTGGATCTCAACCATCATATTTATAACATTTGTAATGCTTATTATGGCAGTTTGGGATTATTTACCAATTCAGTCACGAATTGATCAGACAATACATAATTTGAATTTGTATTTAGATGGTAATCCAAGAACATCAATTGGATATCGTTTTGAAATGTGGAAAGCGGCATGGATGGCTTTCTTAGAGAGACCCCTTTTTGGTTGGGGGTTTGGAAGTTTTAATTCGATATTTGCTAAGTATGCAGAGCAAGGTCTCGTAGTTAAAGGAATGCTATTTGGCCACCCACATAATGACTATATTTTGCTGTTAGCCGAGAAAGGGATCTTTGGCTTTGTGGTCGTTCTATCCATTTTAATTTATCCTTTTATTAAACTACTTAGTTTGTTAAAGACTTCATTGCAGAGTCAGAATCAGGATAAAGTATTTTTAAGTCTAATGGGTATTGTATTGGTCGAATCTATCATGGAGTTTATGCTTAGTGACCAAACGATTACTATGAAATATCAACTTTACTTTTATCTAGTGTTTATTTTGCTCGTATTCGCTTCTCTTTTTCAACCAAATAAAATCGTAAATAAGAAAATATGAAGATATTGATTGTCGGCGGAGCCGGATATATTGGATCTCACATGTCTAAGTTATTGGTGAAATCAGGTCATGAAGTTATTGTGCTCGATAACTTATCAACAGGGTTTCGAAAAAACGTAAAGTATGGTGAGCTTGTAGTGGGTGATTTGGCCGATATAGGCCTTTTAGAAAATGTCTTTAGTACTTATCAATTTGATGCTGTCATGCACTTTGCTGCGAATAGTCTTGTGGGAGAGTCTATAAAAGAACCTGCTAAATATTACCGAAATAATGTGGCAAATACGATTAATCTTCTAGATGTAATGATTAACCACAGTGTTAAATATTTTATTTTTTCTTCGACTGCCGCAACATTTGGTAATCCAAAATACAGTCCTATTGATGAACATCATCCTCAACATCCAATCAATCCTTATGGAATGAGTAAGTTAATGGTTGAAAATATTTTGAAAGATTATGCTTCAGCTTATGATTTAAGTTCGGTGAGTCTAAGGTACTTTAATGCTTGTGGCGCTGATCCCGAAGGCGAACTTGGAGAAATGCATGACCCAGAAACGCACTTAATTCCGTTGGTTTTGCAGGTAGCTTCGGGACGTAAAAAAGAGATAACAGTTTTTGGTAGTGATTACCCAACTGACGATGGGACTTGTATAAGAGATTACATTCATGTAGTAGACCTATGTCAAGCTCATCTGTTGGCTATAGAGTATCTAATTAAAAACAAGTCCGGTGCCTATAGTTTTAATCTGGGTAGTGGGCATGGATTTAGTGTTCAGGAAGTATTAGATGCCTCATCATTGATTGTAAAACGTTATAACGCTTCGATTTTCGTTCAATATGGAGATAAACGGCCTGGAGACCCAGATCGACTAGTTGCTGATTCAATTTTAGCAAGAAAAATTTTAGGATGGAAGCCACAATATGAATGCTTAGAAACTATCATAGAACATGCTTGGAGATGGGAATTAGAATTAGTGAAAAGGAAAAAGCAGTGAAAATTTCAATTGTTGGTAGTGGGTATGTTGGCTTGTCCTTGGCCGTGTTGTTGGCACAAAAAAATGAAGTTGTGGCGCTTGATATCGTAGAAGAAAAAGTCACGTTGTTAAACGATAAACAGTCACCAATTGTGGATCCAGAAATTGAAGAGTTTCTACAATATAAAGCTTTAAATTTAACGGCTACTTTGGATAAGCAAAAAGCGTATCAAGATGCAGAATTTGTCATTATTGCAACGCCGACGGACTATGATACTCAGACCAATACGTTTGATACCCGTTCAGTTGAAGAGGTTATACAAGATGTAATGACTGTTAACCCTCGTGCTGTAATGGTAATCAAGTCAACCGTTCCAGTTGGGTATACAGAGCAGGTTAAGAAGCAATTTAACAGTGAAAATATTCTTTTCTCACCTGAATTTTTAAGAGAAGGTAAAGCTTTGTATGACAACCTCTACCCTTCACGAATTATCGTCGGAGAAAAGTCAGAACGGGCAAAAATCTTTGCAGATCTTTTGATTGAAGGGGCCTCGAAACCTAGAGAAGAGATTGATGTGCTTTTTACCAAATCAACCGAAGCGGAAGCGGTTAAATTATTTTCAAATACGTATTTAGCCATGAGAGTTGCGTATTTTAATGAGTTGGATACTTATTGTGAGACGCATAACTTAGATTCTCGTCAGGTCATAGAAGGTGTTGGATTAGATCCTCGTATTGGTAATCATTACAATAACCCGTCTTTTGGTTATGGTGGTTATTGTTTACCTAAAGATACCAAACAATTGCTTGCGAATTATGATCAAGTGCCAAATAATTTAATTAAAGCCATTGTTGATGCTAATACCACTCGAAAAGATTTTGTTGCGGATTCGGTTATTAAAAGAAACCCAAAGGTGGTGGGTATTTACCGCTTAGTGATGAAGAGCGGGTCGGATAACTTTAGAGCCTCGGCAATTCAAGGCGTTATGAAGCGGATAAAAGCCAAAGGAATTGAAGTAGTGGTTTATGAACCTGTGCTTGAAGAGGAAAGCTTTTTTAACTCAAAGGTTATTAATGATTTAGCGGAGTTTAAGAAAATATCAGATGTCGTTATTGCGAATCGGATGACAGACGATATTTTTGATATTGAAGATAAAGTCTACACACGTGATTTATTTGGACAGGATTAATGAAGATACTTGTAACAGGTTCTGCTGGTTTTATTGGGTTTTATGTAACGCAAGCGTTGCTTAAAAAGAATCATGAAGTTATTGGACTCGATAACTTAAATGATTATTATGACGTTGATTTAAAAAAGGCTAGGTTGAGTACTTTAAGCCAAGTATGCAAAGAATCTGGGTTGGAAAAAAATTACCAATTCATCGAAATGGATATTGCAGATCGTGCCCAAGTGGATGATCTTTTTAAAACACATCAATTTGATCGAGTGATTCATCTTGCAGCTCAAGCTGGGGTGCGTTATTCGATTGAGAATCCTCATGCCTATGTTGATTCAAACTTGGTTGCTTTTGTAAATATACTTGAAGGATGCCGTCAGCAGAAAGCAGCTCATCTTATATACGCTTCTTCCAGTTCAGTTTATGGAATGAATACGAAGATTCCATTTTCTACCGAAGATAGAGTTGATTACCCTATTTCGCTTTATGCAGCGACTAAAAAATCAAATGAATTGATGGCTCATACGTATAGTCATTTATATGGCATTCCAACAACAGGGTTAAGATTTTTCACTGTTTATGGTCCATGGGGAAGACCTGATATGGCCTATTTTTCATTTACCAAAAAGATTTTAAATGGCGAAACAATTGATGTATTTAATCATGGGGACATGGAACGAGACTTTACCTACATAGATGATATTGTTGAAGGTGTTGTTCGAGTTATGGACCATGTTCCTGAGATTACACATTCAGAAATCACAGCCGCAGAAGCGCCTTATAAAATTTATAATATTGGAAATAATCAGCCGATAAAGCTGGAACGTTTTATTAAAGCAATCGAGTTGGCAACGGGTAAACAAGCGGTAAAGAATAACCTGCCCATGCAAGCAGGCGATGTGCCTAGGACCTATGCAGATGTCAGTGATTTAATGAATGATGTCGACTTTAAACCAGAAACCACCATAGAAGAAGGGATTAACGCTTTTGTTGATTGGTACCGAGACTTTTATAAAGTGTAAGAAAACGGGTGATTCTAGCCATAAAAACCACTTAATAATGAATGGAATTGATTTTTCTGTGTAAGATCAAGCTGTAAGTCTTTCCCCCAAATCGGTTCCGGCCAAACTTCATCATCGGTTTTTCTAAAAACTAAGTGAATATGGTAATAAGGGAGTTTATTGCCAATTTTTGCCACGTTGTAATGTGGACCTAACCCTTTTTCTTTTAAGTACTCCGCTAAACGATAAATCTCGCCATATAGAGTTGCTACATACGCTTCATCTAGAGTCCGATTTGGAATAATCTGTAACCAAGGAATTTTGGTTTCTTCACACATCAAAGAATAGTCGCCTGTCTGATATAAAAAACGGTTTTCAAACTTTTCTTCAAGGTTTTTTGGGGTGTGGTCTGTAATGATAGTATCCAAAGTCTGGAAACTCCTGTCATAGCTGATTTATATAAAGGTAGAATAAAGCTTGGCTTAAAACTAGAATAAATCATAAACGAAAATACATACGATAAAAAGAACTAGAGAGATTTTATGAAACGTAGGCTCTATCTATCCTCTTCATCTCCTCGCAGAAAAGAATTGTTAGACCAAGCAGGAATTCAATTTGACCTTGTTAATGCGCCTGTTGAAGAAACCGGGTTGCCGAATGAAAGTCCTGAATCTTTTGTGTTAAGAATGGCAGTTGAAAAGGCCTTGTCGGGTTTTAATAAAGTGCCAGGAAAGGATGTTTGGGTATTGGGAAGTGATACGATTATATTGAAAGACGGTAAAGTATTTGGAAAACCTAAGCATAAAATGGATGCCTACCGAATGCTGATGTCGTTTTCAGGTGAAACGCATACCGTGATGACATCGATTGCCATTGTTAATGATGGCGCAGTATATTCGGATGTTTGCCAAACAAAAGTGTTTTTTAGGTCCATTTCAGATTCCGAATTTGAGCAATATTGGGCAACGGGTGAAGCTGAAGATAAAGCGGGTGCTTATGGTATACAAGGGCAGGCTGCGAAGTTTATTGAAAAAATTGAGGGGAATTATTCCGCTGTAATGGGCTTGCCTTTATACGAGCTGGATAAATTACTTAAAGAATCAAATTTCTACTCGGAATGAATTTTATGTATAACGAAGAAAAAGTATTGGTGAATGTGACTCCCTCAGAAACTCGTGTGGCCTGGGTAGAAAATGGTGTGTTACAGGAAGTTTGGATCGAACGAGCGAATAAAAGAGGTCTGGTCGGCAATATTTATATAGGCAAGGTTGATCGAGTATTACCTGGGATGCAAGCCGCTTTTGTTGATATTGGCTTGGAAAGAACTGCTTTTCTGCACGTTTCTGATATTTGTAAAAGAGCTATTGGCAAAGAAATGGAAGAAGGTTGTGAGGACATCACAAAATTTTTGCACGCTGGACAAAAAGTGATGGTTCAAGTGGTCAAAGACCCTATTAGCTCGAAAGGGGCACGGTTGACCATGCATGTGACGATTCCTTCACGAATGCTGGTTTATATGCCAGATGAAAAAATGATTGGTGTATCTCAAAAAATTGAAGATGCGGACGAAAGAGAAAGACTTCGGGAAATAATCCATTCTATACCGGAAGCAAAAGAATCAGATGGTGGGTATATTGTGAGAACGGTTGCAGAAGGCGCTGATTTTCATGAGGTGAGAGCCGATCTGGTTTATTTGCAACGGCTTTGGTCGGTTATTCAAGAAAAAGCAAAAGGCGTTAAAAAATCGGCTTTAATTTACGAAGATCTACCACTGTATTTACATATTTTGAGAGATATTCCCATTGACCGAATTGAGATTATTCGCGTCGATTCCGCTGAGACTTATAAAAAGATGGTTGAGTTTTCCAGTGCCTATGTGATGGATTTATCAGATAAGTTAGGGCTTTATTCAGGAGAAAGGCCTATTTTTGATCTCTACAGTATTGAAGATGAGATTCAGCAAGCACTGGAAAAGCGAGTGGATCTTAAATCGGGCGGTTATTTGATTATCGACCAAACGGAGGCCATGACAACCATTGATGTCAACACGGGGGGATTTGTTGGTCATAAAAATTTAGAAGAAACGATTTATCGAACCAATTTAGAGGCCACTCAAGCCATAGCTAGACAGCTGCGCTTAAGAAATTTAGGCGGTATTATTATTCTTGATCTAATTGATATGGATGATAAAGAGCACAAAGCCTCCGTTTATTCTGCGCTACAGAGAGAGTTGCAAAAAGATCGCGTTAAAACGTCTATCACAGAAATTTCGAATTTAGGTTTAGTCGAAATGACACGCAAAAGAACACGCGAAAGCCTCGAAAGAATCCTTTGTGAACCTTGTCCGGTTTGTCATGGTCGTGGAACGGTTAAGACACCGGAGACAATTGCATTTGAAGTGTTCAGAGAAATAACGCGTATGGCGAAGTCTTTCGATGCTGAATATTACCGAGTTATCGCTTCTGAACCGGTTGTTTCTTATATTCTGGATGAAGCTTCAGGAAATGTAGCGGAGCTTGAAACGTTTTTGAATAAAAGCATTCGTTTTCAAGCAGAAGGTGGCTACTTTATTGAGCAATTCGATGTGGTGATTTCATAAATGTTGAGACGGATTCAACAGTTATTATTTATCCTGTTAGCCCTGTTTGTCGCTTACTTATTAATGGTTCGGGGGGTGATTACCTGGGTGCAATATGCGCCAGAACAATTTTTATCGTATGTTGAACAGTGGAATGACTCGACAATAAAAGTTGAAAAAATTGCGATAGATCAGAGCTGGTTAGGATTGGATTTCGAAGTTCAAAACGTCAGTTATGAAGATTCGACCAGAGCTGCCACTTTGGCATCTGCCAAGGGGGATCTTAATATCTTTTCTCCTTTCTTCCCAGATATGAGTTTTGGTAATCGTTTGGGTGTGTCCGGTTTGCAAGTAGACATCCTTTCTTTGGATGAAAGCAAAGACGACGATGCCTCGAACGAAATGGATATATGGCAGATTGTTTCAGAGAATTGGAAATCTCTATCAATTAATAAAATATGGAAGGTTGTAAACCTAGAAGGTGTCTCTTTTAGTTCAAAAGCAAAAGAGAATGGAAGGGTTACGTTAGGCATTGATTCCTTTCAAGCCTATCGAGGCCTTAAGTGGTCTTTTGGTGGGGTGTTAAGTGTTCATGCTCAGCAAGAGCTTTCAACTCAGCTACAAGTAAAGGGTGATTTTGATATTAATTTATGGGGAAAACCAGAAGAAGGCAGTTTTTCGGCTCATTTTTTAACCCCTTTGAATTTGGCGAATTTGTATCAAGTGATGCCTGAAACTTGGATTGAAACCTTACCTACCGGTGAAATATTAGGGGACCTTTCTCTTGATGTTAAAAAAGGGGAGCTCTCCAAGCTTAATATTACCAGTAATGCTCAGGATTTAACTTGGCCAGAAAATGACCATTTATTACCCAAAAGCATCGGAATTGGATTGAACTGGGTCGCGACAAACCAATTCAGCGGGAATGCGTTAGAAAACTGGCAATTTGAATTAGAAAAGATTCGTTTTGGTAAAGAGTATTTAAAAACCATATCTCCTATTTATTTGAGCTTGAAAAACAATAGAACTTTAAAGTTTCAAGCCGATAAAGTGGATTTTAATGTGCTAAAGCCTTTTTTTAAATTACTTACATCAAAGTTTGATTACCAAGGGTTTGGTAAAAATTTAAAAGCCCTGAGCTTAAAGAATGTGGAAGGCTTATTAAATTTAGACACTCTAGATTTAAAGTATTTGACGCTTCAAGTGCCGAGTATTCAGCTTCCTGCCGATAAAAACCTACCAGGCCTGGCTCTGAATGATTTAAAGGTTGAAAAAAATGAAAAAGATATTTGGTTGAAAACACCTCATCCAATCAACTTGTCAATTAATGTTATCAGCTCCAATCCGATTGCTTTGAACTTGAAAGAAGGGCTGCACCTTAAACTGATTCAACAAAATCATCAGTGGCAAACAAAGGATACGCGTTTTACACTTAATTCAATGCCCGTAAATTTAACTGCCACGGGTGATTTTTCTGGAAAGCTTGATTTGGATATGACAATCGAACCCGACAAGCTGTCTTTCGTTAAACAGTATCTTCCATATGATTTAATGTCTTCCAAGCTTGAAAATTGGTTAAAGACAGCTCTTGTTAAAGGAGAGGGGATCAAAGGGCGTTTAAGAGTCAAAGGGGATTTAAATGACTTTCCTTTTAGACATCAAGAAGGCCTTTTTGAGGCAACAGCAGATATTCATAAAGCGGAACTAAAGTTCCAGCCAGATTGGCCTGCCCTGGAAGACTTTTCGGCAAAATTGAGATTTACTCCTTATGACCTTCAAATTACCTCTGAACAAGTTATGCTGGGTAAGATGACAGGACATGATGTTGTGGTTGATATCAATGCTTTGGATACTAAAAATATTGCCGTTCAAGTAAAGGGGAAGGCTGAAGGGAATGGAAAAGAAGCGGTTGCCTATTTTCTAAAAACGCCATTGGCTGAAAAGATTGGCATGGCGTCGTTCTTACAAGAGCATACGGATTTATCTGGACCTGTATCGGTTGACCTTCCTAAAATTTGGATACCCGTTTATGGCTATGATAAAAAAGAAGAGTCTGTTAAAGGTCAAGTTGATTTTAATAAAGTGGCGTTAACGTTATATGATCGGTTGACCTTTAAAGATGTTCAAGGGCGGCTGAATTTTACGGAACAAAAAGTTTCAGCTCAAAAAATATCCGCTCTCTTTCAAGACGGACGCGTTCATACCTCAATTGAGACCCAAAATGATCAGGCCATTATCAACTCTGAGGGGGAGGCCACTTTTAATGAAGCGCTTTATCAAGGTCGTTTACCATGGAAAACCGCCATCCAGATTCCATTTAAAAGTAAAAATCGCATAAAGGTTATTGCCGAAGCCGATTTGACGCATTTAGTGAGTGCGCTTCCTGCTCCGTTGAGTGATGAAAGTTTGAGGGAGACTCATATCCGTCCTAAAAGTGCTCGTTCCACAATACAGGTCGGCGAAGATGCACTTGATATTCAGTTTACAGTCGGTGACTTGATAAAAGGCAAAACGCAATACTCTTTTTCGGATGAATCCTTTAATCAGTTTGTCGCCATTGTAGGTGGGAGTCAGTCTGTCCCCGCACTGGATTCTGGTAATAATTTTTTTATGACAGGTCAGTTAGACAAGGTCAACTTGGATGAGTGGATGAGAGTCTGGCCACAAATAAAAGAAAAGTTATCCCTTAAACTTCCTTCTTCAAAGAATCAGGCACCTCAAGCAAGTTGGCAAGGATCAAATTTACACTTAAATAAAGTGATCTTAGCGGATTATGATTTTAATGACATCAACCTTAACTGGATAACGGTTAAGGAAAAAGAACAATCAAGTTTAGCGATGAGCATTAAAGGCCCTGATATTGATGCTGTTGCGAACGAACTGTCAAATGGAGATTATGAAGTTAAATTATCAAAACTTAACATGATCTCTCCCGTTAAAAATCCAGAAGAACTTGAAAAGAAAAAACCATGCAAAGAATCCGATGGTGATGTTGTATCTGAAACAAAAGTTTATTTTCAAGGAAACAATATTAACCTTAATGGCAAAAAAATAGCACACTTAAGTTTTAATATGACGGATACGACGGAAATGTTAACGCTGTCAAAGATTAATATTCAACCAGAGGGTGTGAAAGGCGTTTTTAATGGACGTTATCAATATAGCAAAGTCAATAACATCAGCCATCTGTCGGGTAAAGCTGATTCGAACGATGTTGAGAACCTAACGTTGTTCCTAGGGCTTAAAAAAGGGTTTAAAGGGAAAAAGGCAGAGATGACTGTCAATTTAAATTGGAAAGGTAACTACCAATGCTATTCTTTAATAGGTCTAAAAGGAGATGTTTCGTTTACATTGCAGGATGGGGTTATTAAAGATGCTGAACCTGGTATTGCAAGGCTTATCGGGCTTCTCAGTTTTGAATCGCTCGCAAGACGCTTACAGCTAAATATTAAAGATGTCACCGATGCCGGACTCGCTTACGACTCAATTAAAGGGGAAGGGCAGTTTAACAGAGGCGTTTTTGGGTTTGAAAAACTGAATCTAAAAGCGCCGGCGGCAAAAGCAAAAGTCTTTGGCGAAGTGAACTTAATACAAAAAGAGTTGGACCTATCGGCCGAAATTACGCCGTCAATCGGAAGTTCATTACCGGCGATAGCGGCGATTAGTGGGTTGGCGACGCCGATTGCAGGTTTGGCTGCTTACGCATTCATGAAGATTGTGCCCATCGTGAATGAAGATTTAGTGACCTATCGTTATGAGGTCAAAGGGACCTTTGAAGCACCAGACATTAAAGCTAAAGGATTGAATTTAGACCTAATAAATCTAAAAGGACAGTCGGACATTAAAGGCGGTTCAATTCTCGATTCAGAATAAAATGCAAAAAACTTTAAAAAAAGTAAAGAAAAGGGTTGCAAAAAACTGGGTGGCGGTTAGAATACGCATCTCTTTCAAACAGAGCCCAAATAAAGCAGCTAAGGCCGCGGAGTTTGGAGATGTTTAAAAGGGTTTTTTGAGTGGAAGTTTGAGATGAAAATCGAGAATAAAAGCTTCAAAAAAAAAGCGTAAAAAAAGCTTGACGCTGATTGAAAGTTAAGCCTATAATACGCGGCTTACTGAGACGGAACACGAAGTGAAACGGCTCGGTGAGGAAGACCAAGAGTTCTTTAAAAATCAGGTAATTCAGAGATAATTTATGTGGAAGTTACTTAAGTGAGTAACCGCAAATATAAAAAATCTCGACAACTATGTATATGGTAAAACATGTACCTTGTTAATTTCGAGAGTTTATGAGCAGCAAAGCTCACTAAAAAAACATAATCAAGATTAAACTGAAGAGTTTGATCCTGGCTCAGAATGAACGCTGGCGGCAGGCCTAACACATGCAAGTCGGACGGAAACGACAAGAACAATCACTTCGGTGTGCGTTCTTGGGCGTCGAGTGGCGGACGGGTGAGTAACGCGTGGGAATCTACCCTTTAGTTGGGGACAACATATGGAAACGTATGCTAATACCGAATATGCTCTACGGAGTAAAGGTGCCCTCTCCTTGGAAGGTATCGCTAAAGGATGAGCCCGCGTTAGATTAGCTAGTTGGTAAGGTAAAGGCTTACCAAGGCGACGATCTATAGCTGGTTTGAGAGGATGATCAGCCACACTGGGACTGAGACACGGCCCAGACTCCTACGGGAGGCAGCAGTGGGGAATATTGCACAATGAGGGAAACCTTGATGCAGCCATGCCGCGTGTGTGAAGAAGGCCCGAGGGTTGTAAAGCACTTTCAATTGTGAGGAAGATTAAGTAGCTAATACCTGCTTAGTTTGACGTTAACTTTAGAAGAAGCACCGGCTAACTCTGTGCCAGCAGCCGCGGTAATACAGAGGGTGCAAGCGTTATTCGGAATTACTGGGCGTAAAGCGCGCGTAGGCGGACTGTTAAGTCGGTTGTGAAAGCCCTGGGCTCAACCTAGGAACTGCATCCGATACTGGCAATCTAGAGTTTAAGAGAGGGAAGTGGAATTCCAGGTGTAGCAGTGAAATGCGTAGATATCTGGAGGAACATCAGTGGCGAAGGCGACTTCCTGGCTTAAAACTGACGCTGAGGTGCGAAAGCTTGGGTAGCGAACGGGATTAGATACCCCGGTAGTCCAAGCCGTAAACGATGTCAACTAGCTGTTGGCCTTATTAAAAAGGTTAGTAGCGTAGCTAACGCGATAAGTTGACCGCCTGGGGAGTACGGTCGCAAGATTAAAACTCAAAGGAATTGACGGGGGCCCGCACAAGCGGTGGAGCATGTGGTTTAATTCGATGCAACGCGAAGAACCTTACCATCCCTTGACATCCTGCGAACTTTCTAGAGATAGATTGGTGCCTTCGGGAACGCAGTGACAGGTGCTGCATGGCTGTCGTCAGCTCGTGTCGTGAGATGTTGGGTTAAGTCCCGCAACGAGCGCAACCCTTATCATTAGTTGCTAACATTTAGTTGAGAACTCTAATGAGACTGCCGGTGATAAACCGGAGGAAGGCGGGGACGACGTCAAGTCATCATGGCCCTTATGGGATGGGCTACACACGTGCTACAATGGGGGGTACAAAGAGCAGCCAACTGGCGACAGTGCGCGAATCTCATAAAACCTCTCGTAGTCCGGATCGGAGTCTGCAACTCGACTCCGTGAAGTCGGAATCGCTAGTAATCGTGAATCAGAATGTCACGGTGAATACGTTCCCGGGCCTTGTACACACCGCCCGTCACACCATGGGAGTGGGTTGCAAAAGAAGTGGGTAGTCTAACCTTCGGGAGGGCGCTCACCACTTTGTGATTCATGACTGGGGTGAAGTCGTAACAAGGTAGCCCTAGCGGAAGCTGGGGCTGGATCACCTCCTTTAAGACAAAGACGGTTGCGAGCTTAAGCTAGCTTTCACATAAATTATTTCTGAATTACTGAAAAGATGAGAACGACCTGGGTCTGTAGCTCAGTTGGTTAGAGCGCACCCCTGATAAGGGTGAGGTCGGTGGTTCAAATCCACCCAGACCCACCAATTTTTGCACTAATTGATTAGTCAGAAATTAAAATCAGGGGAAGAAAGATCACCTGCTGATTACCCGATTGGGGCTATAGCTCAGCTGGGAGAGCGCCTGCCTTGCACGCAGGAGGTCTGCGGTTCGATCCCGCATAGCTCCACCAATATCCCTGTTAATGAGTTTTAGTTACAAAAGTAGCTAGAGTTTATTAACAGTCATATTGGCTGATAGAAACAAAGAAGTTCTTTAAAAATTAGGAAAAATCTCTAAGTTAAAAAATAAACTTAGAAACAATAAACTGGCGTTATTTGATGATAACGACAGCGCTTTAAACTTTAATTAGGTTAAAGTGTCGCCAGTTTATTGAGTTAGTCCAGTTGTCTCCAACGACTGGGCTAACGAGGTAACAATGTATCTTAAGAGTTCAATGATTTTGATATGACGAATGTAAAGGTTCCGATATTAAAATCACGATACAAACTCAAGCGAGAACATGTCAGCGTAAAAACTTTTAGTTGCGTACACTCATTAGATCTTATAAACAGAAGCAGTTCATAAATGGTATAGCTACCAGGACTTGTGGAGTTAACAAAAGGCATAAGGTTATTTTTGAGTTGTATAGTTAAGTGACTAAGCGTACACGGTGGATGCCTAGGCGGTAGAAGGCGATGAAGGACGTAGTAACTTGCGATAAGCCACGGGGAGTTAGTAAACAAGCTTTGATCCGTGGATTTCCGAATGGGAAAACCCATCCTTTATGGATATCCCTTTATGGGAGGCTAACCTGGAGAACTGAAACATCTAAGTACCCAGAGGAAAAGAAATCAACCGAGATTCCCCAAGTAGCGGCGAGCGAACGGGGACCAGCCCTAAAGCATTTATTAAGATAGCAGAACACTCTGGAAAGTGTGACGATACAAGGTGATAGTCCTGTATGCGAAATCTTATTAAGTGTTATTCGAGTAGGACGGAACACGTGAAATTCTGTTTGAACATGGGGGACCACCCTCCAAGGCTAAATACTCTCTACCGACCGATAGTGAACCAGTACCGTGAGGGAAAGGCGAAAAGAACCCCTGAAGGGGAGTGAAATAGAACCTGAAACCGTGTACGTACAAGCAGTAGGAGCCCACTTGTTGGGTGACTGCGTACCTTTTGTATAATGGGTCAGCGACTTACGTTATGTTGCGAGGTTAACCGAATAGGGGAGCCGAAGGGAAACCGAGTCTTAAATGGGCGTTTAGTAGCATGGCGTAGACCCGAAACCGGGCGATCTATCCATGGCCAGGTTGAAGGTGCCGTAACAGGTACTGGAGGACCGAACCCACGTATGTTGAAAAATGCGGGGATGAGCTGTGGATCGGAGTGAAAGGCTAATCAAGCCCGGAGATAGCTGGTTCTCCTCGAAATCTATTTAGGTAGAGCCTCATGTCTCACTGTTGGGGGTAGAGCACTGTTATGGTCTAGCGGGCCGTCAAGGCTTAGCAGCCCATTGCAAACTCCGAATACCAACAAGTGCAATCATGGGAGACAGACAGCGGGTGCTAACGTCCGTTGTCAAGAGGGAAACAACCCAGACCACCAGCTAAGGTCCCTAAACACTACTCAGTGGGAAAGGATGTGGGAAGGCTTAGACAGTCAGGAGGTTGGCTTAGAAGCAGCCATCCTTTAAAGAAAGCGTAATAGCTCACTGATCGAGTCGGCCTGCGCCGAAGATTTAACGGGGCTAAGTAGTGTACCGAAGCTGTGGATGCCATTTATGGCATGGTAGAGGAGCGTCGTGTAAGCCTGCGAAGGGGTGTTGTAAAGCATCCTGGAGGTATCACGAGTGCGAATGCTGACATGAGTAGCGATAAAGGGAGTGAAAAGCTCCCTCGCCGAAAGACCAAGGTTTCCTACGCAACGTTAATCGACGTAGGGTTAGTCGACCCCTAAGACGAGGCCGAGAGGCGTAGTCGATGGGAAGCAGGTTAATATTCCTGCACTTTTTATAACTGCGATGGAGGGACGGAG
This sequence comes from Hydrogenovibrio crunogenus, assembly GCF_004786015.1. NCBI lineage: Bacteria > Pseudomonadati > Pseudomonadota > Gammaproteobacteria > Thiotrichales > Piscirickettsiaceae > Hydrogenovibrio > Hydrogenovibrio crunogenus. Next base: position 1,643,562 of record NZ_CP032096.1, on the reverse strand, counting down.
AAGGCTAAACTAGCTTGCTGATGGTTGCAAGTTTAAGGTAGTAGGCAGAGATCTTAGGCAAATCCGGGATCTTAATGCTGAGAACTGATGACGAGTCCTCTTTTGGACGAAGTAGTTGATGCCATGCTTCCAAGAAAAGCTTCTAAGCTTCAGGTTATAAAGAATCGTACCCCAAACCAACACAGGTGGTCAGGATGAGAATTCCAAGGCGCTTGAGAGAACTCGGGTGAAGGAACTAGGCAAAATAACACCGTAACTTCGGGAGAAGGTGTGCCCCTGCCGGTGATGAGACTTGCTCTCTAAGCTAGTGGGGGTTGCAGAGACCAGGTGGCTGCAACTGTTTACTAAAAACATAGCACTGTGCAAAATCGAAAGATGACGTATACGGTGTGACGCCTGCCCGGTGCCGGAAGGTTAATTGATGGGGTTAGCTTATGCGAAGCTCTTGATCGAAGCCCCGGTAAACGGCGGCCGTAACTATAACGGTCCTAAGGTAGCGAAATTCCTTGTCGGGTAAGTTCCGACCTGCACGAATGGCGTAATGATGGCCACACTGTCTCCACCCGAGACTCAGCGAAATTGAACTCGCAGTTAAGATGCTGCGTACCCGCGGCTAGACGGAAAGACCCCGTGAACCTTTACTACAGCTTTGCACTGGACTTTGATACTATCTGTGTAGGATAGGTGGGAGGCTTTGAAGCAGTGACGCCAGTCATTGTGGAGCCATCCTTGAAATACCACCCTGATATTATTGAGGTTCTAACCTAGGGCAGTGAATCCTGCCCAGGGACAGTGTATGGTGGGTAGTTTGACTGGGGCGGTCTCCTCCTAAAGAGTAACGGAGGAGCGCGAAGGTACCCTCAGCACGGTCGGACATCGTGCAATGAGCGCAAGAGTAAAAGGGTGCTTGACTGCGAGACAGACACGTCGAGCAGGTGCGAAAGCAGGTTCTAGTGATCCGGTGGTTCTGTGTGGAAGGGCCATCGCTCAACGGATAAAAGGTACTCCGGGGATAACAGGCTGATACCGCCCAAGAGTTCATATCGACGGCGGTGTTTGGCACCTCGATGTCGGCTCATCACATCCTGGGGCTGAAGTCGGTCCCAAGGGTATGGCTGTTCGCCATTTAAAGTGGTACGCGAGCTGGGTTTAGAACGTCGTGAGACAGTTCGGTCCCTATCTGCCGTGGGCGTTGGAGAATTGAGGGGGGCTGCTCCTAGTACGAGAGGACCGGAGTGGACGATCCGCTGGTGTTCCAGTTGTCATGCCAATGGCATTGCTGGGTAGCTATGATCGGAAAGGATAACCGCTGAAAGCATCTAAGCGGGAAACCTGCCCCAAGATAAGTTCTCCCTAGACTTTAAGTCTTCTAAAGGGCCGTTAAAGACTATGACGTTGATAGGCAAGGTGTGGAAGTTCAGTAATGAATGAAGCTAACTTGTACTAATTACCCGTGAGGCTTAACTATACAACTCAAAAGTAACTTTTGTTTATCAATGGATGAACTGAAGGTTGACATGTTTGAGCTTGAGTAAGACTCTAAAGAGCATTGAAGCCTAAGTTAAGATTTAAACAGAGATTTTTCCAAATTCAGTGAGTGGTTCATGACAATGAACCGCTTACATAACCCAATTGCTTGGGGACAATAGCAAGATGGAACCACCTGATCCCTTTCCGAACTCAGAAGTGAAACGTCTTAGCGCCGATGGTAGTGTGTCAGGTGGCATGTGAGAGTAGGTCATCCCCAAGCTTATATTCCGAAAAGCCCGTGTGTGTTCAATCACTACGGGCTTTTTTTTTGTCTAAAATTCAGTGTTGCTGATCTCTGCTGAAAATACACTGACAGCCTTGATTGAATTAACACGATATCAAAGGATAACCAGTCTCAGTACATGATTAATGACTGGCATTAACCAAGCCTTGGCTACCCCATTTATTGACCGCTGCCGTGGCTGCTGTGAGCGCGTTGTTTATGAGTGTTATAAATTTAGTATTATTCAAACACTTACTTGATCTTAATCGGATATGTCACAGAGGATATGGTAATTATTAATGTTGATGAATGTAGGGTTGTACCTATCGCAGTAGAGAATGACGAAAGGTGTGACTGTGCTTGAGGTTTATAAAAGCTAAGAGGATAAAAAAGCCCACTCAGAGGTGGGCTTTTTAAAAGAATGTTTTCTAAATTCTTATAGAGTGTTCCATTTGTTTCTACGATTAGGTACTCTGAAAAAACGGCCAAGTAGAAGACCCAGTAATAAAACTCCACCACCTGTTAAGAACCATTGGCGCTGAACCACATCTTTGGCTTGATCAATTTGTTCTTTCATAATGGCATTTTCATTGTTGAGCTTTTCAATTTGTTGTGCCATTTGTTTGTTTTCATTGTTAAGCTGAATGGCGTTGCCTGAAATTGCTTTGATTTCTTCAAGTTGCTTGTTGAGTTCAAAGTTGTCTTGTTTTACTTCTTTTAGCTCTTTAGCCGTATCATTAAAACGATTCTGAAGTGTATTCTTTTCCAAGTTTAACTGATTCAGTTCCTTTTCAATTTTAGCTATTTTGCGTTCTTGTTTTTGCACTTGAACTTTAGCAATCGGTTGGTTTTGTAGAACGCTGGATGGCATCCAGCCTTCAATATCTTTACCATTATGGTTGTAGATCAGTCTTGCCCAGCCGTCATCATTCACTTCCAAAATCGTGACTTTTGTACCTGATTTGAGCATTCTCAATATTTTGTATTTATAGCCAGGTTGGCTTCTGAACGGAATTTCGATTGAGTCCGTTACATAATGCGTATATCCTGACTGAACTTCTGAAAGCGCAGTTGAACTATAGGTGATTGCCGATGCACTAACGGCAATCATTAATGAAAGTATGGTTTTGTTAGATTTGACTAATTTTTTCATATTGATCCTTTAAGTTTTTTAGTGCAGTTTCAGTGTCTTGTAACTTTTGCTTTTCTTTTTCAACTACTGCTTCCGGTGCTTTAGAAACAAAGCTTTCGTTTGATAATTTACCATTGAAACGTTTTACTTCACCTTCAAGTCGTTTGATTTCTTTTGAAAGTCGAGATAATTCTGCTTCCTTATCAATGAGACCGGCCATTGGGATTAAGATCTTCATTTCGCCAACTAATGCTACAGCTGATTCCGGCGCTTCTTTTTCATTATCCAATAACGTAATAGTGTCCAATTTCGCCAAGGTTTGTAGGAAAACGCGGTTATTTTCTAACCATGTTTTATCTTGGTCTTGTAAGTTGGTTAGAAGGATTGGCAGGGCTTTGCTTGGCGCAATATCCATTTCTGAACGAATCTTACGAACGCCCATAATAACGTGCTTAACCCATTCCAGCTCTTGTTCGGAAGCAGTATCAATCAAAGCTTCATTCGCTTGTGGATAGGGTTGTAGCATGATTGTATCGCCGGTTTTTCCAGCAAGCGATGCTACGCTGTGCCAAGCTTCTTCTGTAATGTAAGGCGTAATAGGGTGCAATAAACGCAAAATCGTTTCAAGAACCCTTACCAACGTTTGGCGAGTGCCGCGCTGTTGAGCTTCTGTGGCTGTTTTTGAATTTAAAATTGGTTTAACTAATTCCAAGTACCAATCACAATATTCATTCCAAGTGAACTCATATAAGGTATGCGCTGCCAAATCGAAACGGTATTGATCAAAGTGTTTGGCAACCTCTGTTTCCACATTTTGTAGTTTGGAAATAATCCATTTATCCGCAAGTGAAAGTTCGGTATCAAGTGTTTCGTCTGTACCAGTGTCTTTTTCTTCTGTATTCATGAGGACGTAACGTGTAGCATTCCACAGCTTATTACAGAAGTTTCGATAACCTTCACATCGATTTAAATCAAAACGGATGTCCCGCCCAGTAGAAGCCAATGAAGCAAAGGTAAAACGTAGTGCATCTGTACCGTATGATTCAATACCATCAGCAAAATGTTTACGGGTTGTTTTTTCAATTTTAGCGGCTTTTTCCGGCTGCATCATGCCTGTGGTTCTTTTAGCAACCAAGCTTTCAAGGTCAATGCCATCAATCAGGTCAATAGGATCCAATACGTTACCTTTGGACTTCGACATTTTTTGGCCTTCACTGTCTCGAACAAGACCGTGGACATAGACTTGTTTGAAAGGGACTTCACCTGTGAATTTAAGTGTCATCATTATCATTCTGGCTACCCAGAAGAAGATGATGTCAAAGCCCGTTACCAAAACTGATGTAGGGTGGAACTTTTCAAGTTCGACTGTTTTTTCAGGCCATCCAAGTGTTGAGAATGTCCATAAAGCTGAGCTGAACCACGTGTCTAAAACATCATCATCTTGCTTGAGAGAATGACTCGCATCCAGATTGTATTTAGAGCGGACTTCTTCTTCGGAGCGCGCAACATAAACGTTGCCTGCCTCATCGTACCAGGCCGGGATTCGATGCCCCCACCAAATTTGTCGAGAGATACACCAGTCTTGAAGATTGTTCATCCATTCAAAATAAGTGTTTTCCCAATTTTTTGGAACAAATTCAATGTCTCCATTTTTTACTGCGTCAATGGCGGGTTTGGCAAGCTCTTGTACGGCAACATACCACTGATCCGTTAAGAAGGGTTCGATGACGGCATGTGAGCGATCACCACGCGGTACCATGAGTTTGTGCGGTACAATTTTTTCCATTAAGTCTTGAGTTTCTAAGTCGGCAATGACTTGTTTTCTTGCCTCAAAACGATCTAGACCTTGGTATTTTTCAGGCACTTCTTCATTCATTGCCGCGTCGATTGTCATGACATTCAGCATTGGAAGGTTATGGCGCTTGCCCATTTCATAATCGTTAAAGTCATGGGCTGGCGTGATTTTAACGCAACCGGTACCAAATTCCATTTCGACATAGTCATCTGCGATGATTGGAATTTCGCGGCCAACCAATGGTAGGGTAATGGTTTTGCCAATCAGGTTTTGATAACGTTCATCATCAGGGTGAACTGCAACAGCTTGATCCCCAAACATCGTTTCCGGGCGAGTGGTGGCGACAATTAAATGTCCTGATCCATCGGATAAAGGATAACGCATATGCCATAAGCTGCCCATTTCTTCTTCTGAAAGGACTTCTAAATCGGAAACCGCCGTATGCAGAACTGGATCCCAGTTCACCAAGCGTTTCCCCCGGTAAATCAACCCTTCTTCATGCAGTTGTACAAAGACTTCTTTAACGGCATCAGATAAGCCGTCATCCATAGTGAATCGTTCACGACTCCAGTCAGGAGAGGCGCCTAGGCGACGAAGTTGCTGAGTAATGGTGCCACCTGATTCGGCTTTCCATTCCCAGATTTTTTGAATAAAAGCATCACGCCCTAAATCATGACGACTTAACCCTTTGGCAGCCAATTGACGTTCAACCACCATTTGGGTCGCGATACCAGCATGATCCGTTCCTGGTTGCCAAAGTGTTTCGTCGCCGCGCATACGGTGATAACGGATCAACGTGTCCATAATGGTATCTTGGAAGGCATGCCCCATATGAAGGCTTCCCGTTACATTGGGAGGTGGAATCATGATGCTGTAATGTTCGCCAGTCGTACTCGTCTGTGGCTTAAAGTAGCCGCTTTTTTCCCAAGTTTGATACCACTTTGTTTCAATAGAATTAGGATCGAAATGTTTTTCCATGTTTTTTGTATGTCTTCTTGTCTAGTTTTGAACGCTCAATGAACCTGATGGACTGTTGACGATTTTTCGTTATAGCAGTGTAAAAATCAGGGGGTTTTAACGCATTTTATTATTAAATTCTTGGGATTATAGCAAATCAAAAAAAGCTTTTAGGAGAGAAAATAGGTTTTGGATTAAAGAACCGAATGTTATACCTAAGGTGGTCTGGAAAACCAAGTACTACGGGGTTGATATTGCTTGGATTTGAAAGAGCTGAATTGCAAGGCTTGAGTGTTAAAAATGGCCAGGCCTGGCCATTTTTAATGATGTATTTAATTCAATAATGGTAAGACATTCCCGTAATTTTGATTTCTTTGCGCCAACATCGCGACAGAGGCATTGTTCAATACTTGCTGTCGTGCTTGGTCCGTTACTGTTTTGGCGTAATCTGTATCGTTGATTTGGCTGCGGGTCGATTGAGAATTTACATTTTGGTTCATTAAGTTATTAGCCGCTGAAACCAAGCCGTTTTGCTGGGAACCCAGTTGAGCGCGACTGTCTGAGATAAGCCCTAACACATCTGTAATCTGAGATTGAACGGCTTCAGCATTGCTATTAGTTGAAATGTCTGTTCCTGTCAGCCCTAAGCTATTGGTTGTTAAATCTGGTAGCTGAAGGGTAGATGTATTGTCTGGTCCCAGTGCAATATCAATGGCAGGTGTATCAGCATTGAGCAATTTTATGCCATTGAATGAAGTTGATTCTGCGAATTGATTGATACTTTTTAAACCTTGCTGAAATTCCTGGTCAAGCATCGAACGCTGCGCATCGGAATAGGTTCCGTTCTGAGCTTGAAGGCTTAATTCGCTGAGTCGTTGTAATTGCTGTGTAATGCTGTTGCTGGCACCGTCAGCAGTTTGAAGCAAATTGATACCCGCATTGGCGTTCTGCACGCCTATGTCCTGATCTTTAATTTTGGTGGTTAAAGAGGTGACAATAGCTTGTCCAGAGGCATCATCAGCTGAGTTGTTGATTCTAGAGCCGGATGTTAAACTTTGATTCACCTTAAAAAGGTCGTTCATGTATGGGGAGGATGCATTTGTTGCATTAAGAGATTCAACAGCCATAATCTTGCACTCCTTGCTATAAAAGGTGAAACGAGGGCTCTCGTTTGATGAGAGTTTTCGCTAACTTATTAATTATTTTACACTTTTAATTTTTTTTTAAAAGTCATTTGGAATTTAGTTATGTCTTGTTGCCCGGGTAATTTTTGTCAGTTCAGCTTTCCAGAAGGTCCGCCATTAACCGATAATCCGGTAACGCATTTATCGGCACAATATCTGTTTTTACCTTATGGTACTTTGTTGGAAGAGGAAGAAGTAGTTCGACTCTGGACAGAAGGAGGGCAAACAGAAACGGTTATTGTAGAAAAGAAAGTGCCGTTGTCTATTTCGCCGAATGGGATTGAAAGTGAAGACCCGTCTGTTTTTTTACCTTGGCAGTTAATTGCTTTAGACAGTGGTCTGGAGGAACCTGATATTCAGGGGTGGTATCATCACCCACTTTTTAATCCAGAAACTCAGGCAGTGGTGTTGAAATTTAAACACCCAATTGTGGTTAAGCCTAGTTTATCTATGATATTGAAGAAGTGGCTTTATAAAATTCGAACCTTGTAGCATTTATCAAGCTTATCGGTTTTCTACAGGCATAAAAAAACCCCGCATCATGCGGGGTTTGTTTTTTTAAGCTTTATTTGAGATTACTTTGTAAACTCAGGGTAAGCTTCCATACCACATTCTGATTGATCAGCTCCTTCGAACTCATCTTCTTCAGAGATACGGATTCCCATCACTGCTTTGATGATTGCCCAGACAATCAAACTTGTAATGAATACCCAGCTGAAGATCGCTGCAATACCGATGAACTGAGCAACTAAGCTTGCGTCAGGGTTAGTGAACGTTACTGCGATAAGACCGTAGATACCTACAACACCATGCACAGAGATTGCACCTACTGGATCATCGATTTTGAACTTGTTGTCAAGAATCAAGATCGCTGCAACCACAATGATACCACCGACAAGACCGATTAAGGTTGCTTCTAAAGCGCTTGGCGTTAGAGGCTCTGCCGTAATTGCGACTAGACCTGCTAGTGCACCGTTTAGCATCATTGTTAAATCCGCTTTACCAAACTTGATTTTAGAAGCTAATAGCGCCCCAACAACACCAGCAGCAGCTGCTAATAGTGTGTTAACAAAAATCATTGATACTGCGTTTGCTTCTTCAACGTTAGAGATTTTAAGCTCTGAACCACCGTTGAAACCGAACCAACCTAACCAAAGGATGAATGTCCCTAAAGTTGCAAGCGGTAGGTTCGCACCAGGAATCGCTTTAGATTCACCGTTTGGACCATATTTACCTTTACGTGCACCAAGTAGAAGAACACCGGCTAGTGCTGCTGCCGCACCTGTCATGTGAACAATCCCTGAACCAGCGAAGTCTAAGAAACCTAGTTGATCTAGGAAACCACCACCCCATTTCCAATAACCTTGGACAGGATAGATAACTGACGTTAAAACAATTGCAAACACGAAGAAAGACATTAACTTCATACGCTCAGCAACCGCACCCGATACAACAGACATTGCTGTCGCTACGAACACAACCTGGAAGAAGAAGTCAGACATGTTTGAATAATAAGGTGCACCATCACCACCAGCTACGACTGCTGCTGTTGCGTTGTCACCACCTAATAGGAAGCTTAAACCAGGAATCACTGAGTTAATTGCATCACCATACATAATGTTGTAACCAACCAACATATACATAATACAGGCAATGGCGAAAAGCCCAACGTTCTTAGCTAAAATTTCTGTTGTATTTTTGGTACGAACCAGTCCCGCTTCCAGCATGGCAAAACCTGCTGCCATCCACATGACCAGTGCGCCAGACATTAGAAAATAAAAAGTATCTAATGCGTAGCTTAATTCTAATATTTGTTCCATAACTTAGTTCCTTATCGTTTAACAAAAGATTTGATGAGAAGATCTTCTAATTAAAGTGCGACTTCACCTTTCTCTTCAGTTCGAATACGAACAGCTTGTTCGATTGGGCTTACAAAGATTTTTCCATCCCCGATTTTTCCAGTGCGAGCAGCATTACCGATAGCTTCAATAACGCTTTCCACTTTTTCTTCAGGTACGGCAATTTCAATGCGTACTTTTGGTAAAAATTCTATGGCGTATTCTGCGCCACGGTAAATTTCGGTATGCCCTTTTTGGCGACCAAAACCTTTAGCTTCAGTGACAGTCATCCCATGAACATCAATTTCATGTAAAGATTCCCGTACATCATCTAACTTAAAAGGTTTGATAATTGCGACTACAAGTTTCATACTAACCTCTGTTTTTGTGATTGACGAATTGTTCGTACATCACATAGCTTTGGTTATGCCATGTTTAGAATTTCTTTTTTAAACAAGTAGTTAAGCTAATTTTTTTAGTTTTATTAAGAAGTTTTATTTTTTTTGTGGTGCGTGGTTGTTTTTTATTGGTGCACCAAAGTGAGCAGAAGTGAAGAGATTACCTAAAATCATGATCGCCTTGTTAGCACAAGGTTTTGCACTCCTTATATTAGCGGCCAGTGTGTGGTTGCTGAAATTCATCATTGCACCACCATATCCCGTTTGGGGACTTGTTATTGTTCAAGGCGTTTTAGCGGCTTTTTTAAGCTGTCGGATGGGATTGCCATGTTGGTGGCGTTTGATTCAATTTGGGTTACCGGTCGGTTTGTATATTGGGTTGCATTTTGAATTGAATCCGTTTTGGGCATTGGGTATTTTTCTATTGCTTTGGCTGGTCTTTTTTAACGCCATTAAGGAACGTGTACCGCTTTATTTAACTAATTCCACAACGCGGATGGCGTTAAAAAAATTGATTAAACGTCGTAAGGATATTCGTTTTTTAGATTTAGGCTGTGGTTTGGGTGGCAATGTGGTTTTTATGGGGCAGCAAGTGAATGTCCTGCGTTCTGATGGTGTTGAAACGGCTCCGATTCCTTATCTTCTCTCAAAGCTGTTTACGCTCTTTAGGGGCGGCCATGTTTACCCCATGGACATGTGGAAAGCAAAGCTGGAATATTATGATGTGGTTTATGCTTTCTTGTCACCGGATCCGATGCCGAAACTTTGGACAAAAGTCTTGTCTGAATTACCGCAAGACGCTATCTTTATTTCAAACAGTTTTGCGGTTCCAGAAGTAGAACCCAGTGAAGTGTGGGAATTATCTGACAAACGAAAAACAAAGCTTTATATTTATAATATGCATGACTTTAAAAAAGACTAAGTACTGTTAGCGCTTAAAATAGCCAGGCCTGGTCATTTTTCAAGTCCCTTCAATGAGTGAAAAAGAGAATTAAAATGAGTCAAATGATCCCTTTAGAAAAAATTAATTCCTGGAGCCTTTTTGTTGAGCGAGAAACGCAACGTTTTCCCGATTTATTGGAAGCTCATTGCTGGGAGGATGTTTATAAAGAGGGCGAAATGATTCAAAAGATTGTCACTGAGCTGAAAGCGAGTGACAGTTTGGCTACCTTGAATGCTCGGTTAAGATATTTTAGACGAGCCGAAATGGTTCGTGTTGCTATTCGTGATTTAAAGGGGCTGGCAGATGTCGCAGAAACGTTACGGGATCTGTCTGATTTGGCCGATGCCCTAGTCTCTGGTGCTTTGGATTGGCATTATGATGAAATGATAAAACGTTCTGGTACGCCGATAGGTCAAGAGTCAGGTGAGCCCCAAAAAATGTTGGTATTGGGAATGGGAAAACTTGGTGGCCGAGAGCTGAATTTTTCATCGGATATTGATTTGATTTTTGTCTATCCAGAAAAAGGCCAAACGGAAGGTGGCGTGCGAACGATTTCAAATGACCAGTTTTTTACCCGACTCGGGCAGGCGATGAATAAATCCTTAACCGAATTCACGCCGGACGGGATGGTGTATCGTGTGGATATGCGTTTAAGACCTTTTGGTCAGACGGGACCTTTAGCGGTCAGTTTTTCAGAGATGGAAACCTATTATCAAATTCACGGGCGAGCATGGGAACGTTATGCTTTGGTTAAGGCTCGTGTGATTGCTGGAAATCAAGAGAAAGGGGAGGAGTTGTTTGATATTCTTCGCCCCTTTGTTTATCGAAAATATGTCGATTTCACCGCAATTGAAGCCTTGCGCGAATTGAAAATGATGATTAATGCCGAGGTGAAGAAAAAAGATAAGCATGACAATATTAAGTTGGGACCGGGAGGTATTCGGGAGATCGAGTTTATTGTGCAGGCTTTTCAGCTCGTGCATGGTGGAAGAGATACGCAACTACAGGGGCGTCAACTAATTCCTATGTTGACAGCTCTTTCGGAACGCCAATACATTGATGAAAAAACCAAACAACATCTACTAGAGGCTTACCTCTTTTTGAGAAAGGCAGAAAATCGCCTGCAGGAATGGAATGACCAGCAAACGCATGATTTGCCGACCAATGCCCATCAGCAGCAGTGTTTGGCTGAATCAATGGGATTTGACAACTATGAGTTGTTCAAAAAAGAGTTGGCCGTTTATCTGGCATTTGTTCAAACGGAATTCGATGCCGTTTTTGCCGAAGAATCCGATGATGCGGTGGAAGATAACGATTTTAAACAAGCCTGTTTATCGAATGAAATTGATTTAGAGGTTTTAGAATCGTTGTCTTTGACAGCGCCTGAAAAAGTCGTTGATATTCTAAATCAGTTTTTGACATCTCGATCATATACGCACGCCAGTTCCGATGCTGTCGGCCGGTTTAAAGCGGTTTTACCTGTATTGCTGATGGGACTTCAAGAGGTTGAGAACGAAGCGTTGGCTTTGGAACGAGTGTTGAAAATTTTAAGTGTTGTGATGAATCGAAGTGTTTATCTGGTGCTGTTAAAAGAAAATCTGCATGCCATCAAACACTTGTTGCAATTGTGTTCCTTAAGCAGTTGGATGACCGAAATGTTGGTGAAATATCCGGCTTTGTTAGACCAGTTACTGGATGAAAGAATTTTATATGAACCGTTGGAATTAACCGATTTAAAACAAGAAGCACATCATATTCTCGACGAGAGCTTTCCAGATGATGAATCCTTTATGAACCATTTACGTCAATGGAAGCACGCGCAAGTCTTTAAGGTGGCCGCAGCTGATATTACTGGACATGTACCGATTATGAAGGTGAGTGACTACTTGACCTGGGTTGCAGAAGCAGTTTTGGAAGTGACGGCAGAGTATGCATGGCGTTTTATGCAGCGTAGAAGTGGTTTACCTGGCGGATTTGACTTCAATGAAGGTATGCCGTTTTTAATCATCGGTTATGGTAAATTGGGCGGTATTGAGCTGGGGTATGGCTCTGATTTAGATATTGTGTTTCTCTATGATGGGGTGGAGCCTTCAGCCAGTAGTGATGGTGACAAACCGTTGGAAAACAATCTTTACTTTATGCGTATGGCACAGAAGATTATTTCTTTGTTAACAACCTTTATGCCGACAGGAACCTTGTATGAAGTCGATACCCGACTCCGCCCCAATGGGGCGAGCGGCATGATCATTACGGATTTAAAATCTTTTGAAGCCTATCAAGAGAATAAAGCCTGGGTTTGGGAACATCAAGCATTGGTTCGTACGCGAGCGGTTGTAGGCTCTGAAGTCAGTCAGCAGCATTTCTATGATTTCAAAAAAGCCTTTATTGCCAAGCCTAGAGCGTTGGATACGCTTAAGCAAGAAGTGGTGTCGATGCGTCAAAAAATGCGAGACTCATTGGATAAGAGTAATTCTGAGCAGTTTGACTTAAAACAAGGTAGTGGGGGGATTGTCGATATTGAATTTATGGTGCAATATTTGGTGTTAGGGCATGCACATGAGTTTGATGAATTGACGAAATGGTCAGATAATATTCGTTTATTGGAAACGATAAAATCCGTTGAGCTGCTACCTATTGAAGAAGTCGAAGCGTTAATTGATGCCTATCGTGTGTATCGAACACGTTATCATCGCTTGGCATTGCAAAATGAAAAATCGCTGATTCCTGATGAGGATTTTAAAGTGGAAAGAGCGGTCGTTGAAAAGAGCTGGCAAACATTGATGGGGTAAAAAAAGCCCTGCTTTAGAGTTCTAAAACAGGCCTTAAATTAACCAGGCCTGGCCGTTTTTATTCGGCTTAACTGGTTGAAGAGCGTTTATTTTTCAGCGGCTTCGTATTGCGCAATTCCGTCTAAAATTTCTTTACGAGCGGCTTCCACATCTCCCCAACCATCGACCTTAACCCATTTGCCAGGTTCAATGTCTTTGTAGTGGCTGAAGAACAGTTCGACTTGTTCTTTCAATAAAGGAATGTCTTCCACTTTTTGCACGGCTTTGTAAATGGGTGTCAACTTGTCGATAGGCACCGCAATCACTTTTGCATCTTCACCACCGTCATCGGTCATGTGGAAAATGCCGATTGGGCGACAGCGAATCACAGATCCAATCATTAAAGGATGAGGTGTGACAACCAGTACGTCGACCGGGTCACCGTCATTTGAAAGAGTGTTGTTGACATAGCCATAGTTTGCAGGGTACTGCATGGTTGCGCCTTGTAAACGATCAACCCAAACAAGGTCAGTGTCTTTATCGACTTCATATTTAATCGGTGGTGCAAATGCTGGAATTTCAATGATAACGTTAATATCGTTCGGAACGTCTTTTCCAGCTGGAACGGCTGAATAACCCATGGTTTTATCCTTTTAAACTAAAATTGATGTTAGAGACTAAAACACCCGCATGAAGCGGGTGTTCAAAATTGATGCTAAAACGCTTAGCTTATTTTGTGTGGTAAGCCACAACTTTAGCAACTTCATTTTTCGAACCAAGTACCACTGGAACACGGTCGTGAATACCTTGAGGCGCAACGTCCATGATGTCCATACGACCCGTTGAAGAAGCCCCGCCGGCTTGTTCAACAATCATTGACATTGGGTTTCCTTCGTACATTAAACGTAGTTTCCCAGCTTTTGAAGGATCACGGTTGTCGTAAGGGTACATGAAAATACCACCACGAATTAAAATACGGTGAACTTCTGCAACCATTGAGGCAACCCAACGCATGTTGTAACGCTTACCTAAAGGACCTTCTTCTCCTAGTAGGCAGTCATCAATGTATTGCTTCATTTCAGGTTCCCAGAAACGCTGGTTAGACATGTTGATCGCGAACTCAGCTGTGTCTTCAGGAATCTGTAGAGCTTCTTTTGTTAGAACGAACTCACCAATGTTTGTGTCTAGGGTGAATAGGTTAACGCCATTACCTGTAGTCATAACAAGTAATGAAGATGGGCCGTAAAGAACATAACCGGCAGCAACCTGCTTACGCCCGTTTTGTAGGAATACTTCTTGGTTATCACCAGACTGGTCGTCCTGTGCTTCTAAGACAGAAAAGATTGTTCCAACTGACAAGTTAACGTCAATGTTAGAAGATCCATCTAACGGGTCAAATGTGACTAGGTATTTACCATCTGCATGCCCAGCAATGGTGTAGTCTTCTTCTTCAGAACCAACGCCACGAACATATGGGTTTGCAACGAGGATATCTTTTAAAAGATCGTTAGAGATAACGTCAAGCATTTTTTGTGTTTCGCCTTGAACGTTTTCATCTTCAGTCGCGCCTAAAATACCGGCTAATTCACCTTGACCTAGCTTGTATGCAATATCTTTACAAGCAACCATAACGTCTTTGATTACTAACTCTAGTTCAGCGTTTACGCCATCGGCCGCTAAGACTTGATCTAATCTTTTCATTGAGAGTCTCTCTTATGTTGAAAATAAAATTGGCGTAAGCATAACAGGCAGTGGATGAAATTTCAAGTGATTACGCACCTGTAGCGGGCTTTATTGGGACTGCATGAAGATAGCAGATGCAGGGAATAAATGCGGTAATTAAACATGAGAAATTAAGCTTTCTCTGCTTTATAATGAGCCTTGAATATGTGCTAAGTTTTAAAACTCAGATATTGTTTTTTATGTCTTACAAATATTTTGTATATTACCGTTAAGTCGATTGACATAATTTGAACTGATTGACAACGAGTGTTGATGACGTGTTTTGTAACAGATTTTATAAGTAAGATGAAGAGTTTATGGATATAAAACAACAAATGTTGATTGCGCAGCAGCAATTGGCTGATTTTGATATTCCAACCATACCGGCTGAGTTGATTGAACTTCAAAATTTGTTACAAAAAACTGAATTTCCTGATATGCATGAAGTGGCCAGTATCATTGGTCGGAATACGGTGTTGTCAGGCGAGTTAATCAAAGTTGCGAACCAATCCCAATTTCTATCCAAAGATTCTGATTCAGTAACGACCATTAAAGGTGCAATTGATTCTTTAGGGCTTAAACGTCTTAAGAATTTGGTGTTCGGTTTAGGGTTTAAAACACAAGTAGCCGATATTATTTTTGATGATCTGATGGATCATAGTATTGATGTGGCGAATGTGGCAACTGAACTGAGTCGTTGGGTGGACGGTGTTCAGCAAGATGAGGTCTATCTGGCTGGATTGTTCCATAATGCGGGTGCCATTGTCATGGAAATGAAATTCGGTAACTACCAACAGACTTTTTATAATACGTTGACAAATTGTTACAGCGGCCTCAGCCGAGAAGTGAAAAATTATAAAACCCACCACGGATTTTATGGATTATTGGTGGCAAAAGAGTGGCGCTTGGATTCCATCTACGCTCAAGTGATGTTGATGCATCATCAACGCAACTTGGATGCTGTCAAAAACAAACATGTTCGAACTTTGATCGCTTTGATTCAATTAGGTAATTCGATCGTCAGCGAAGTCAGTTTTGATAGTTTTTTGGGGTCCGAAGTAAAAGAGATGCTTGAGCGTGCTCAGAAAGAACTCTACCTTGAAGATGATGTGATCGATGAAGTCCGTCGTGCCTTGATGAGTAACAGTCTGGTTTAACCTAGTGTCCGGTTCAGGGCTTATATGAAAACTCTCAATAATTAAAAACAAAAAGCTGTCACGGCTTTTATGCTAAATAGTAGACAAGAATTATATGAAATTTATTATCAAACTTTTTCCTGAAATCATGGTGAAAGGCAACGCCGTTAAAAAGAAAATGGTGAATCAGCTACATTTTAATTTAAAGACCTTGCTGTCTCGTAAATTGTCTGAGGTTGAAACCAAACGATACTGGGATAAGATTGAAGTTTTCTGCACGAAAGAACAAGGAAGTCAGGTTCGCGATATTTTACTGAAAACACCGGGAATTGAGCAGGTGTTAGAAGTGGAGCAATCTTGTGCGAAAACATTGGAAGAAATCGCTGAGAAAGTTGCTGAATATGCCGTTCCCAAGATTGAAAATAAAACGTTTGTCATTCGAGCCAAAAGAACAGGGACACATGATTTTTCATCATTTGATATGGAGCGTTTTATTGGTGCTTATTGTTTCCAGAAGGGGAACCCGAAGGGCGTTGATTTATATCATCCCGACATCAAAGTGGAATTGGAGTACCATCAGGATCAATTAAACATCATTCAAAATCGCCACCCAGGCCTGGGTGGTTTCCCTTTAGGTAGTCAGGGAGAAGTTTTGTCTTTGATGTCTGGCGGATTTGATTCCACCGTTGCCAGTTACTTAACCATGAAGCGTGGATTGAAAACGCATTTTATTTTCTTCAATTTGGGAGGCGCCGCGCATGAAATAGGGGTTAAGCAGGTTGCCTTTTATTTGTGGGAGCAATTTGGTGCTTCGCATCGTGTTGAATTCATTACTGTGCCGTTTGAAGACGTGGTGGCTGAAATTTTTCGTTCCACACATGAATCTTATATGGGGGTTACGCTTAAAAGATTGATGTTGCAGGCAGCTGAAGAAATCGCTGACCAGAAAGGCATTGATGCTTTAGTGACCGGTGAATCGGTTGCTCAAGTGTCTAGCCAGACATTACGTAACTTAGCCTTGATTGACCAAGTCACGAATAAGCTGGTATTACGTCCACTTTCAGTGATGAGTAAGCCGGACATTATGGCTATTGCAGACCGGATTGGTACGCGTGAGTTTGCCGAAAATATGCCGGAATACTGTGGCGTGATTTCTCAGAACCCGATTACGCATGGCTCTTTCAAACGGATGGAAAGAGAGGCAAGAAAATTCAATTATGATGTGTTACAGCAAGCAATTGAAACGGCTGAGTTTATTCCAGTTGATTCGATTGTTGCCAATGTCAATGAAGCACAAGCGGTGGATGTGGTTCATGAAGTAAAGGATCAAGTCGTGATTGATATTCGAAAGGAAGAGCAGGCCGCTTCAGATCCTCTGAATATGGAAGGCGTCTTGACGATACCATTCCATAAATTGAATCATGAGTTCAAGCACTTAGATTCCAATAAAGAGTATTTGCTCTATT
The DNA here is from genome assembly GCF_004786015.1 of Hydrogenovibrio crunogenus. Taxonomy (NCBI): domain Bacteria; kingdom Pseudomonadati; phylum Pseudomonadota; class Gammaproteobacteria; order Thiotrichales; family Piscirickettsiaceae; genus Hydrogenovibrio; species Hydrogenovibrio crunogenus. The sequence goes on along the minus strand of NZ_CP032096.1, from coordinate 1,626,470 downwards.
GCCAAAAAGGGGTGATGAGTCAATTGCACGCTCAATATCTGCATGACGCAGGGTTTCACAACGTCAAGGTGTATCGTCCTCTTTAAAAAACTCGTTTTCACTAACGGTTTTTTCTAAATAGAGTCGTTTGTTTTGGTCCAGTCGTTTGGAAGCATCTAGGAAAATTCGCATTTTTTGGATGCTGGTCACATAATTAACGGTTTCATGCCCAATAACTTGTCGTGCTGTTGTCTCCACATTGTAAAACCATTTGTATGGGTTTAAACCCAATTGCTTTGTTTTTTGCTGAAGCTGGAGCACTTTTCTTGGGCCTGCATTATACGCCGCCAAAGTGAAGTTATCTTTTTCTTCGGGGGTGTAATCGTTGCTGGAAAAGTAGCGATCTCTCAGGAAAGCCAGGTATTTTACGCCCGCATGAATATTCGTCTCTAGGTCTTTGATATTAGGCAGGTTAACGTTCCTGTCTCTGGCGGTTGAAGGCTTAACTTGCATAATGCCAATGGCTCCGGCATGACTCCGTTTGTTAGGGTCAAATCTTGATTCCTGGTAGGCTAATGCCGCAATGAGTTTCCAGTCAAAGCCATAAAATTCGGCATATCGTTGAAAATAATACTTCAAGCAATGAACTCGTTTTAACAAATCATGCGTCAGAGGTTTTTCTATCCAATAAGTATTTTTGAAGTATTTTTGATAGATGGCATTTCCAAGAAAACGACCGGGTTGAGCATAGGCTTGAATGAAATCGTTAAGAGAGGCTTTAAGTTTAGGGTTGTTTTTTTGAATGGCCCAGCCGATATTACTGTCATGGTGAATAATCATGTTTTCATGCAATTGGATATTATCTAAAACGCGTTGCCAGATGTAGGCGATGTGATTGTCAACAACGGTGTATTGGTAAATCCCTTCATTGATTAACTCCAAGATATCCTCTGATTCAATTAAAGGATCCGCTTTGACGATTTCCATAGGGGGCAAGCCTAAACGTCCTAGTGTTTGATTGATGGCTTCCAGATGAATAATGTAACTGCTGTTGCTGACAACGATGATTTGCTTTCCAGAAAAATCTGCTAGCTTTTCAATAGGCTCTGCATCTTTGCTGGAGACAAGGATTTCTTTGACATTGTTAATGTAAGGTGACGTGAAATCCACCATTGCTTCTCGTTCTGGGGTGATTGTAAACCCGGATGCTGCAATGTCGCCATAGCCTGCTTGAAGCTTGGGGAGGATGTCGCTGAAAGGCATTGGAATAAATGTTAAATGCGTTTCATAGCGTTGTTTTCTTGGACCTCTGTTTAAATAGGCTTCATAAGCCATTAACAAGTCGTATTCCAGTCCGCGAAACCCTTTAGGGGTTAGAAAAAAGTTGGTTCTTGTATAGCTCACTAAGACACGGATTAATCGTCTTTTCCTCAGCTCAGGTAGGTCTCCTTTAAACGGGTTTAGAATGCGTTCAGAGATGGAGATTCTTTGGTTGGGAAGTGTTTGGCTCCAAAGGGTGGTGGGCAGAATTAAGAAAACCCAGCCGGCCAAAGCACCAATGATCATTTTATTCAAACTGTGTAACAAACCAAGCTCGCTTTGCGTACATATCTCTTAGAAATGATTTTATTTTGATAGCAATATTAATCAAGTTCTATTTAGTTTTATTGTTTTTACCGGCGTCATTTCTTTAAGTTGTCATATTCTGACGCTAGAATGAATTTAAATCTTAGATACGAATATACCAGTTTATCTAGAAAGCGTGGGATGAATTCGATAGACTGCGTATAAAATCATGTTAATTTCGCTTGAAATAGATGACTGATAATATTAAGAGATAAAAATTATGAGACGTGTTAAGTACATTATTTTAGGGGCAGGTTCATCTGGTTTAACCGCTTTAGGACGAATTCGTCGAGAAACAGATGATTTTGTCATGATTAATGGTGGCGCATTTGGAACAACATGTGCCCGAGTTGGGTGCATGCCATCCAAAGCACTGATTCATTGCGCGGAGCATTTTCACGCCCGTAAACATTTTTATGACTTTGGTATTGATGGCGCGGATGGCTTAACTATTAATCATACTGCGGTAATGAAACGGGTTAGAGCTTTTAGAGATCGTTTTACGTCAGGTGTTCAGGCTGGATCAACCGATACGCTTGGGCCGGATCAGTTGATTAAAGGATTTGCTAAATTCGTTGCTCCTGACATAGTGGAAGTGAATGGCGAAAAGATTCAAGGTGAGAGAATTATTATCGCCACAGGCTCTCGCCCAGTTGTACCCGACGCATGGAAATCATTAGGTGACAAGTTAATCACCAGTGACGAAGTGTTCGAATTGGAAGCACTTCCTAAGCGGATTGCGGTTATTGGATTAGGCATCATTGGTCTGGAAATAGGTCAAGCTCTTTCCCGGCTGGGCGTTGAGGTGATTGGTTTTGAGATGTCGAACACCCTTTGTGGTCTACAGTCTCCTAAAGCCTCTCGACAAGCGATTAAATTAATTTCTAGAGAGTTTCCGATTTACCTGGGAGAGGCGGCGACGGTTGAGGAAACCCGTGAAGGGGTCAAAATAACAGTCTCTTCAGGAACGTTTGAAGTTGACGCTGTATTTGCCTCTTTAGGGCGTCGCCCTAATCTGGATGGTATTGGTCTTGAAGCGTTAGGGGTTGATCTAGATAACAAAGGGATGCCACCTTTTAATATACATACCATGCAGGTGTCTGATCTGCCTGTTTTTATTGCAGGGGATGTTAATGGGTTTAGGCCGATTCTGCATGAAGCCGGACATGAGGGCAAGATAGCCGTGAATAATGCTATGGCCTATCCGAATATGACTGCCTATAAACGAAAAACGCCTTTAGGGATTGCATTTGTGGATCCTCAAATTGGTTTTTTTGGGGTGGGCTATGAATCATTGGATTTGGATCAAACGGTGGTAATCAATTTTAAGCTTGAACGAAACAATGGTCGAGCGATTGTGATGGGAGAAGATAAAGGCGTGATTTCTCTTTATGCTGATAAGGCATCCAAGCAATTGATTGGTGGTGAGTTAATTATGCCGCACGCAGAGCATTTTACCCACCTGTTAACTTGGGCGGTTGAGCAGCAGCTTGAAGTGCTGGAATTATTGAGAATGCCTTATTACCACCCGGTACTAGAAGAAGCGGTAGAGTCTGCTATAGGTCTATTAGCTGAGGCTTTATATACCCGTGATGAAATTGAAGCACTGGAAACGTTATCCCAAAACTGAAGGGGTGTAAAAGTGTTTTCTATCGTTGAAAGTTAGAGGCTCTAATCGAGCCAAAATCTTTAATACTTACATATTGTTATAATTGGTATATAATATGCGCGCCTAGCTTGGCTAGGTTTTTTTTAATCAGGTGTTGTAACTGTATTTGAAGGTTTTAAGAACGAACAGTACATTTTCCACCTTGGAAAACCAAACGAAGTGTGGAATATTGATCTTTGTGGTTTTTCATTATAGATAAGAGTAGTTGAATTTCGAGTGACTGACACAAACAAAAATGAGAATGAAAATTTAGAGCCGTCTGTAGAGCAAGTTAAGACGATGACTGAATCAAACCCTTCGAACAATCAAGATGCGATTACAGGTGAAGAGATGAAAGCCGACCCGCATGCCGATAGAGAAGCCGATAAATACGAAAACCCTATTCCAAGCCGAGAGTTCATTATTGAGCTTTTAGAAAAAGAGCAAAAGCCTCTTAGAATTAAACAGATTGCGACCATTTTGGATATTGATGACGACGAGCGTTTTGAAGCATTATCACGTCGTTTGAAAGCCATGGTTCGAGATGGGCAAATCTTGCGTAACCGTCGTGGAGCCTTTGGATTAATCCAGAAAATGGATCTGATTAAAGGGAAGGTTATTGGCCACCCAGGTGGGTTTGGGTTTGTACAGCCGGAAGAAGGGGGCGGAGACCTTTTCTTGGGCGACCGTGAAATGCATAAGGTATTCCATGGTGACAAGGTTATTGCCTCTGTAATAGGGGTGGACCGTAAAGGTCGCCGAGAGGGGATGATTGTAGAGATCATTGAGCATGCAAACCAAACCATTTTAGGACGTCTTCATATGGAAGATGGACTCGGTTGGGTTCAGCCAAATAACAATAGAATTGCGCAGGATATCTTTATTCCTCAAGATGGTCTTCTTGACGCTGAGGAAGGACAAATTGTGATGGTGGAGGTGATTCATCAGCCAACGAAGCGTTCAAGTGCAATTGGTAAAATTATCGAAGTGGTGGGAGATTATCTTGCACCGGGTATGGAAATAGATTCTGCAATTCATGCTTACGATATTCCAAATGAGTGGCCGCAAGAGCTACTAGATCAGTTAGATGCCATTCCAGACGAAGTCACACAAGAAGATAAAGAAGGTCGTAAAGACTTACGCAGTCTGCCACTAGTTACCATTGATGGTGCAGACTCTAAAGACTTTGATGATGCTGTTTTTGCCAAACGTCGTAAAAATGGTTGGCGACTTGTGGTGGCGATTGCGGATGTTTCGCATTACGTTAAGGAAGGCACGCCGCTCGATAAAGAAGCCTATGAGCGCGGAAACTCTGTTTATTTCCCGCAAAAAGTGGTGCCAATGTTGCCGGAAAAACTGTCTAATGATCTTTGTTCGCTTAACCCAAATGTCGATCGCCTGTGTATGGTCTGTGACATGTCCATTGATAACGATGGAAAGCTGGAAAGAACGCAGTTTTATGATGCGGTCATGAACTCAAAAGCACGTCTGACCTATGACCAAGTGCATGAAATGTTGACGGATAAGGGATCAGAACATCGCAAAACCTTTGAAGATATTGTGCCAAACGTTGAAGATCTGAATGATTTATATCAGATTTTAAAACAAGCCCGTTCTGAGCGTGGTGCGTTAGAGTTCGAAACGACAGAAACCCGTATCGTCTTTGATGAGCAGCGTAAGATTGAAAAGATTGTGCCGGTTGTCCGTAATGAAGCGCACAAGCTGATCGAAGAGTTTATGTTGATGGCAAATGTCGCGACCGCACGCTATTTGAAATGGCATAAGATCCCTATGTTGTATCGTGTCCATGAAAAACCTTCGGAAGAACGTCTGAAGAACCTAAGGACTTTCTTGGGAGACTTTGGTCTGACACTTGAAGGCGGGGACGATCCGGATGCGAACGATTATGCAGCGATTACCGAAGCTGTTAAAGGTCAACCGCATGAGCATCTGGTTGGTACAGTTTTGCTTAGAAGTATGAATCAAGCGGTTTATCAACCAGATAACTTAGGTCATTTTGGGTTGAATTATGAGTATTATGCGCACTTTACGTCTCCAATTCGCCGTTACCCTGATTTATTGATTCACCGAGCCATTCGTTTTGCCTGGACGAAACAGGATGTCAGTCAGTTTAAATATTCTGAAAAAGATATGAAAGCACTGGGTGAGCATTGTTCTGGTACAGAACGTCGTGCAGATGAAGCCACTCGTGATGCGGTCACCTTCTTGAAGTGCGAATTTTTATCTCATCGTTTAGGTGAAGAATATGATGCGGTTGTGACCGCCGCAACCAACTTCGGGTTGTTTGTTGAACTTGAACCTTTGTATGTTGAAGGTTTGGTGCATATTACAGAACTAGGGGAAGATTATTTCCATTATGATGCATCGCGTCATTGCTTGAAGGGTGAGCGTACCGGTAAAGTCTATCGCTTAGGTGATAAGTTGCGTGTCCAGGTTGCTCAAGTAAACTTGGATGATCGTAAGATTGATTTACGATTTTTATCGGGCGACGACGACTCTTCTGACGAGCAAGCACCAATAGAAGTAAAAAAGGACGATACATCAGGTTCAAAGTCAGTTGATGAAGCTGCTTCACAAGAAGATGGCAATGCACCCAAAAAGAAAAAGAAGCGTTATTACCGTAAAAAAGGCGGCGGTCGTAACCGTAAGAAAAAGTCGAGCGCGGCCGAGTGAAGCAACAGCAGTTATATGGCATTCATGCGATTGAAAAGTTTTTAAAACAATCGCCCCATTTGATATATTCTTTGACCTTTCAAAAAGGTCCGGTCAATAAACGTGTGCAAAGTTTGATGGATCAAGCTAAGCGCATGGGGATTGCTTATCAGTTAGAACCTAAATCCTTCTTTAATAAACTTGATGGTGTTCATCAAGGAGTGGTCGCTACGGTTGCAAAAGAAGCGGACTTAAATGAAAACGATTTAAAAGCGTTACTGGAAGCTGAATCCAATCCACTTTTTCTGTTTTTAGATGAAGTTCAAGATCCGCATAATTTAGGCGCTATTTTGAGAACAGCCGATGCGACAGGCGTGACCGCTGTGGTCATTCCAAAGCATAACTCAGTCGGTGTGAATGCGACGGTTCGTAAAGTGGCCTGTGGTGCCGCAGAAACCGTTAAAGTAGTGGTGGTTTCTAATTTGGTTAGAACCATTAAAGAGCTACAGCAAGCCGGTTTATGGGTGACTGGATTGGCGGGTGAAACAGATACCACGCTTTATCAATTAGATTTTAAAGGGGCTGTCGGCTTGGTGATGGGAGCAGAAGGCTCTGGGTTGAGGAAGTTAACTCGAGAAACCTGCGACCATCTGGCTGCCATACCAATGGCAGGTTCTATTGAAAGCTTAAATGTGTCTGTTGCGACAGGGGTTGTGTTGTATGAGGTTTTTCGTCAAAGAATTCAGCCTTGACTTAATCTCATTGAATGTCTTTGCCTCTTTATAGGACGGAGACGATAGTATAAAAAAACGACCAGGCCTGGTCGTTTTTTGTGTCTAGACTAGATTAAGTTGCGAGATAGATATCGCCACTGTCATCAATTTCAATCGGAACTGTGACCAGTTCATCATTCATGCAAGGGCCTTCTACACACACACCGTCTTCAATGTTAAAGAAAGCATCATGTACTGAGCACTTCATGGTTTTTTCAAAAGGATTAACATCAATCTTATAAGCCTCATTCAGCGGGACATCTTGATGGGGGCAATTGTTTTCATACGCTTTAATGCCTGTGTCATGTTTAATTAAGATTACCGAGTGGGGTAGGTCTGCACATGGCACCACCATTGTTTTGGCATTGCTCAATTGTTTAATGTTGGCTAAAGGCTGTTTTTCTTTGATTTCGGTTAATAGGTTATCCAGTCCTTGCTGTTGGCACTTTCTGGCGGCCAATTTCGAACCCGCTTCAACCGCTTCAGAAAGAGGTTTGTTCTGACTGAGTGCATCAATCACAGCGGCATTGAATGTATCGCCGGCCCCTAAGGTATCTATTGTCTGAGGAATGCTATGGATTGGCTGATGTTGTATTTCCTGACCCGCCTGGCAGAACCAAGCACCTTGTGCCCCCCAAGTACAGATCAAGTGACTTTCTGGCGCGAGCATTTTTATCTCTTCCAGTAATGCTTTTCCATCGTCAAAACCTTTTTGTCGTGCATAGTGATGGGAGAAAAATAATACATTCGCTTGTGGGAAAAGCGCTTCAATACCTTCCCGCTCCTTTTCAATTTCCAAAGAAATGGGTTGATGTGTTAAGAATGTTTTCGCTATGTTCAGCATGCCAGTTAAGTTTTCAATATTACGACCTTCAAAATGGAGCCAATCGTAATTTTCGATTTCTACTTTGGCAAAATAATCAAAACTGAGTTCAGGCAAATCTCGGTAGTGGGTAATGGTCCGACTGCCCGTTTCAGCATTTTGGATGATATAGGATGTAGGTGTTTGTCCTTGGATGAATCGTTGGGTGTGATCAGTATTGATCTGGTGTGACTTTAGTCCATTTAATAATTGCTTTGCGGAGTCGTCACCCCCAATGGTTGTCATAATCGATGATTCGTGACCGAGTTGACTAAGAACATACAAGCTGTTGCTGACATTGCCCCCAACTTCAAAATGACGTGTGTTGGCACGTAGCTCTTCATCTTCTCGAGGGTAATGTGGTGTTTTTAAAATGATGTCTAAAACCGTGTTCCCAATGCCTAAAATTTTCGCCATTGTTTTTTCTTACTCCATAAAAATTTGTGCAGGAATTTTAACATAAAACCCGTTCCGGGTAGATTTCTGATAGGGTTTGGTGAAAAAAGTGAATAATTTCAAAAAAAACTTGACATGGAAACAACCTCTATTAGTTTTTAATGCTTAGTTGCTTTCTAGTTAAAAGTTATAACTATAAGATAATAAAAGAATAAATAACATTTTTTTAAATAAAGTGAGTTAATAAATGTGCTTGTTTATAATCCACAGAACCTGTGGATAACTTTGTGAAGAGTTTTATAATTTATGGGCTAAATGCTTTAAAAATGTCAGTCTTTTTTAAATTGATTAAAAATTAAGCAGGATTTTTTGGTGGTAATTTTGAGTAGAAAAAAATAAAGAAAATTAAAATTTTTTTAAAAAAATTTATTAAATTTACTTATTGAACAATTAGGAATTTATTAAGAGTTAATTATTTCATTATGCATCATACATTTAAGATATATTTTGCTAGAATGAATCCAGTTTAAACTTACGATAAATTGATTTTTGAAATAATATGACAGAAAAACACTCTGGTTTTAATGCCAGTTGCGCTAAGTGTGCTTTACAAACAATTTGTTTTGCCAATGGTTTATATGAAACAGATTTAGATCGATTAGATGAGCTGGTTGATCGACTCCCTTCCATTTCTAAAGGTGAATATTTATATTCGGCAGGAGATGAGTTTTCATGTTTATATGCAATTCGAGCTGGTATTGTTAAGTTAATCTCTTTTTCAGAAGATGAAACCGAGGTTATTCATGGTTTTTATTTACCAGGTGATATTGTCGGTATGGAAGCGATGGCTTATGACGCTCATGAGTTTTATGCTGTTGCATTAGATACCACGACCGTTTGTGCGTTGCCTTATGGTCAGCTGGCATCCTTGAGTTCGGAAGTGCCGCATTTGAATTCACAAATGTTCAGCTTGATGAGTCGTGAAATTATGAGTAGCCGATTACACTCTACGATTCTGACTCAAAAAACTGCAGAACAAAGATTGGCAGACTTTATTTTGCTGATGTCGACAAAATATAAATCCCGTGGTTACGAACACCGTCAGTTTCGATTGAATATTCTGCACCGAGACGTCGCTAATTTTTTAAATTTAACTCCTGAAACGGTCTCGCGCATTCTAGGAAAGTTTCAAAAAGAAGCGTTGATGACGTGGAAGAAGAAAGAAGTGATTATTAAAAATGAAAATGGCTTGCGAGAACTTGCCAATGACAGTGTAGAATAATTATTCTTTAACGCGTTTTTCAGGTACACTCAATGATGGTTCATGTGCATGTAAATACACGTTTCTTTTAAGAAAAAACATAAATAAATAAGTTTTTTTACATAAAACTTTAAATCAAATTCGTTTTCTTTTAGAATTGAGTTAAATCAAATAATAATTTTTATTAAATAGTGAGAGGATTAATCATGTCTACATCAGGTCTTAAGCAGCTTTTTCTAGTTGGTTTTTTAGGATTAACATTAGTTGGTTGTAGCTCAACCCCAACAACTGAAGAAGGTGAATCTGGTTCAACGACTGAGCAAACATCTACCTCAGCAGGAACAGAAACATCATCAGCAACAGATTCAAATGCTGGTTCTGGTTCTGACATGGCTGCTGCAACAAACACGGCAGGTCAAACAGCAGAAGATTTGTATGCTGCACTTCAAGGTAAAGTTGTCAACTTTGAATTTGACCGTTCTGAAGTTCAATCACAGTTTTATGATGTGGTTAAAATGAATGCTGACTATATGGCATTAAATGATTCTGCAATGGTTACCGTTAAAGGATATTGTGATGAGCGTGGTACGCGTGAATATAACCTAGCATTGGGTGAGCGTCGTGCAAATGCCGTTAAAAATGCGTTAATCGCAGAAGGTGTTAGTCCAAGCCGTATTAATGTTATCAGTTTTGGTGAAGAAAACCCTGTTGATCCAGCGCACAATGAAGCAGCATGGGCTAAGAACCGCCGAGCTGAATTTTCATACTAAGTTTTTGAATTAAGCGTTTTATTAAAAGCCTTTCTGCTTTTGGGCAGAAAGGCTTTTTTTTTCTTCACTAATTAGTGAATCTATCATTTTAAATGGCAGATTTTTTATAAAATGACAAAAATCCCTTTCCCTTTCAGACAACGTTTTAATGTATAACCCTGTCTGATAAAAACACAATAATAAAAGATTATGACTAAAAATATTCCTCAAGAGCATTTCTTAAAAGATTACCAATCACCCCAATATGAAATTAAATCGGTTTATTTAACCTTTTATTTATCACCGAATAAAACACAAGTCATTAACCACATGGTGGTTGAAGCAAAAGGAGGTAAAGCCCCTTTATTGTTAGATGGTGACAAATCCTTAACGTTAGTTTCTATCAAAGAGAACAACCAGTTATTGCTCAAAGAGGATTATGAACTTAATTCCGAGTCGTTGACTTTATTTCCCAAGTCAAATCAGTTTGAACTGGAGATTGTGACGGAAGTTGATCCAGAAAGTAACACGTATCTGGAGGGGCTTTACCGAACCAACGGAAATTATTGCACTCAATGTGAAGCGGAAGGATTTCGACGCATTACATATTACATGGATCGACCAGATGTGTTGAGTTCTTTTACAACCAAAATTGTGGCAGATAAGGCAGAAAGCAAAGTACTCTTGTCTAATGGAAACTTGATTGAGTCAGGTGATCTTCCGAATAATCAGCATTACGCTGTTTGGGAAGATCCATATAAAAAACCGTGCTATTTATTTGCCTTGGTCGCGGGTAATTTAGAAGTAGTTGAAGATACTTTTGTAACGCAAGAAAATCGAGAGGTTGCTTTAAAAATCTATGTAGAGGCTCGAAATCTCGATAAATGCGAGCATGCTATGCAGTCCTTAAAAAAGTCCATGCAATGGGATGAAGAGCGATTTGGTTTAGCTTATGACCTTGATGTTTATATGATTGTGGCGGTGGATGACTTTAATATGGGGGCGATGGAGAATAAAGGCTTAAATGTGTTTAACTCCAAATATGTTCTTGCCAAACCTGAATCTGCAACCGACCATGATTTTGAAGGAATTGAATCAGTGATTGGGCATGAGTATTTTCATAACTGGACAGGAAACCGCATTACCTGCCGGGATTGGTTTCAGTTGACGTTGAAGGAAGGGTTGACGGTTTTTCGAGATCAAGAGTTTACAGCCGACATGTTGTCTCCAGATGTGAAGAGAATCGAAGATGTTAAGCGACTTAGGAATAATCAGTTTCCAGAGGATGCCGGGCCAATGGCACACCCTATTCAGCCACAATCTTATATTGAAATGAATAACTTTTATACCATGACGGTGTATGAGAAAGGTGCTGAAGTCGTGCGACTTTACCACACCTTATTGGGTGAAAAAGGTTTCCAACAAGGGATGAAGCGATATATCGAATGTTTTGATGGTCAAGCCGTGACCATTCAAGACTTTCGACAAGCAATGGCAGAAGCCAATGATGTCAATTTAAACCAGATGCATCATTGGTATATTCAACCTGGCACACCCCATCTAAAAGTCACTAAAACTTACAACCCAATTACTAAGTGTTTGGCATTGAAGTTTTCCCAGTTTTTAAACGGTAAACAAGTGCATCTACCTTTGCTGATTCCGGTTTTATTCGGTTTTATGGACGAAGAGGGGACTGCGCTTCCTATTAAGCCATCTATCAGCACCAAAAATAAAGTCACGCAAACAGAAAAAGGTATGTTGTTAAAGGTGACTCAATTAAATGATACCTTTGAATTTATGGGATTAGAAACCGAACCATATCTTTCCTTGTTAAGACACTTTTCAGCGCCTGTTTCATTGGATTATAAAGCTACAGAAGAAGAGCTAATGGTCTTGGCATCCCATGATTCCGACAGCTTTGTGCGTTGGGAGTCCATTCAAAAGCTTGCGATGCTTAATTTGAAAGAAAATGTTATTCGGTTTGAAAATTCAGAGCCGTTCCTGATTTTAGACAGTTATCTGAATGCCTTTAAAGCCGTTTTAGAGGATAATGAAATTGATCTGGCTCTTAAATCGCTAGCAATGGCTTTGCCGGATGTCATTTATTTTTCAGAGCAGTATGAAGAAGTGAATATGGATGCTATCTTAGCGTCCCACAATTTTTTAAAAAAGGCGATTGCCGAATTTTTTGAAGAATCATTGCTGGAAACTTATCAAGCATTAGAAGCATCTGAAAAGCCAAAGTATCGGTATCATAAGGAAGATATAGCCAATCGAATGTTAAAAAACCGCTGTCTCAATTATTTATTACAATTGCCAAAGCATTTTGACATAGGCGTCGCCCAATACCAAAATCACCATAATATGACAGATGTCCTTGCTGCTTTGGAAGCAATGAATCACTTGGCTCGAGTCGAAAGGGCGCAGTGTTTGGAAGATTTCTACCAGAGATGGCAGTCGGATAATTTGGTGATTGATAAATGGTTTGCACTGCAAGCGAGTGCTCAATCGGATCAAGCTTTAGAAGACGTCAAAAAACTTACGAAGCATCCTGATTTTACCTATCACACTCCTAACCGACTTCGAAGTCTTTTAGGCGTGTTTGGTCGACTAAACTTTGCTGGCTTTCACGATAAAACGGGAGAAGGGTATCAATTTTTGGCAGAAGAAGTTCTTAAAGTAGATAAACTTAACCCGCAAGTGGCCGCTCGTTTAGCTTCTTTGTTTTCTCAATGGCAGCGATTAGCTGAGCCTAGAAAAACTCTAATGTACAAAGCGATAGAGCACATTGCCAGTGCAGAGGATTTATCCAAGGATGTGTTCGAAATTGTTTCAAAAACATTAAAGTCACATGACTCTTTTGAATGATGATGTCTTTGGTTTATTGTATTAAGCAGGCATTAAGCTTGTTTTTCTTGCCCAATAAACTATTCGGCTTATTGGGCCGCACCGTTTTATTGCCATTGGCAATATTTGCCTACTCTGCCGTTGCACTATCGTTTGATGTTCCAGCAAAGCAAACACAGCAACTTGATGAAAACTCTCCACCAGCTAATCTTTCTTTGGATGAGCAGATTCAGTTAATTGACCTTGAGATTTTATTGCTGAAGGCGGAGCTTGCTCATAAAAATGGTCAGACCGATCAAGTTCAAACTTATCTTTCTGAACTCAAGACACAGGCTCAAGGAATCGAACTGCCTTCTAACATTCAAGATCGCATGACGGTTTTGCAGGATTATTTAAACCAATCGAAACCGTCAGATGAAGCATCGGCAACGTTTGCATTTAAGCCAGGAAGAGTCCTTGCAGTGCTGCCTATGTCGGGTCCTTATTCACGCGCGGGTCAAGAGCTTTATGAAGGGTTGAAGTCGTCATTGAAATCAATGTACCCAGAAGAGAAGCTGGAAGTACTGGATTCGAATATCTACGATTCTATGTTTGAAGCTTGGGAATGGATCCGGCTTTATCAACCCAGTTTTATTTTCGGTCCATTGGTGAAAGAAAATGTAGAGGCTTTGAGTGCCTTGGAATTAAGTATACCAATGCTGGTATTTAATGAGATTAAAAAACCGAACGCCCTTGCCAAAAGCTTTGTCCCCTTATCGAATAAGGATGCTGTAGATAAGTTGGTTGACTTAGTTAAGGAGGGGCATTATCAACGTATTGCCGTTTTAACTGACGAATCTGATAGCTCAAAAGCATTAATGGCCGACTTTAAAAATCACTGGCCTGAACAAGAATCAGATTATCCTGTGTATATTCAAGAGCAACCAGTGGTTTCAAATGTTGATCAGGCATTAGAGAGGGCTGTAAATTCACGCCAGTCTACGGCTCGAAAATCTTGGCTGCAAAGAACCGTTCGATCCCCTATTCAGTTTACAGAGCGTCCACGACAAGACCTTGAGCTGGTCATTAGTTTTTTACCTTACCGACTTGCAATGCAAGTTTCGCCTCTTTTAGAGTATTACCATTTAAACAGCATTCCACATTACTGGTTACCGTCCCAACGCCCAAGTGTTGATGAATTTGCCGCCAGTATTCCTTTTTGGCAAGCTACGTCTGCCATCCTTCCAGTGTCTTATGCGCGCTCAATTAAGCAAAATAATAAAAATACTGATCAAATCGGTCAGATTGGCATTTTTTATGCTTTAGGTGAGTTGGCGGCAAGGACTGTCATTGAAACAACACAGAAACACTCGATGGTTATGAACACTCAATTGGGTCAATTAACCCTAGATGAGAATCAAAACTATCATTTCTATCCAGAAATATATTGGTTGGATACGGGTGTATTTGAAAAGTTAACTGACTAGAGACTGTCTTTAATAAACAGGTTATTTTCATAAGTATGGCCAGGCCTGGTCAGTTTTATGAAAATGATGACTGTTGAATTAAAAAGACGGTTTTTAATTTTAATCTGTTTGAGGATGCAAGCGTGGCTGATACTGGCGACACAATTGACCCTAATGATTTAGACAGTATAGATGCATTATTGGATGAAGCCGAGCTGGAAGCCGTTTCAGAAAATGAAAGTGCGACTGAAGATGCTGCCGATACATTAAGTGATGTTGATGATGATTTATTAGATGGTTTAGATGCCGAACCAGCGTCTGAACCTGAGCCAGCGCCTGAACCTGAGCCAGCGCCTGAACCTGAACCAGCGTCTGAACCTGAACCAGCGTCTGAACCTGAGCCAGCGTCTGAACCTGAGCCAGCGTCTGAACCTGAGCCAGCGCCTGAACCTGAACCAGCGCCTGAACCTGAGCCAGCGTCTGAACCTGAGCCAGTGTCTGAACCTGAGCCAGCGTCTGAACCTGAGCCAGCGCCATCAGCTGGAATGGGTATGGGAATGCCTGAGCCCGAGCTTGAGCCTTTATTCAGCACAGATCCGCCTGAAGGCGGCAATATGATGTCTCCCCCTGAACAACAAGGAGGGGCTGACTCCGGTATGGAAGATGGTGCGGAAAACTTTTTACAAAAACGCGCGGCTTTACAACAACAAAATCAAACGCAAGAACAAAACGCAAGTCCAAATAATTTAACGGTGGCCGAAATGGATTCAATAAAAAAACTGATTATTATTTTCAGCTCAATCACGATAACTTTGGTATTGGTTGGAATTGGAGTTGGCTTTTGGAGTGCCATGTCATCTAGTTCAGGTTTGGATGAGGAAACAGTGACCTTGTTGGAAGATATTCAAGCAGGCGCTACCCAAAGCATGATTAAAGCCTCGAGTTCTGAAAAAACAGTGAAGTTGGTCGAGAAAAAATTGGATGCGTTAAGCTTCCAAATTGAGCAACTAAATCGAGATTTGACACAGTTAAGTCCAATGTTATCAAGCAGTGCAGCGACTTCACCTAAGCCAGCGGATGCTAAATCTCCGGCTACAGGTACTAAACCTGCCGATAATAAGGCAGCTACAGATAAAACTGTGGTGGTGATACCCAAAGAAACGAAATCTGCTCCAGCTGCTCAGGCGATTGACATGGTGAAGGTAAATCCTAATCTGGTTAAAAAAATGGATAAAGTAAGTTCGCAAGTGGTCGTTACACAGAGAAGGATTGCGGAAGTGAACCGACGTATTAAGTCTTTACAATCACAGTATAAGACGGTTTTAAAAACGGTTAAAAATGTTGAAAAAACAATACTTGAAAAGCAAATTCAAGCATCAAAAGAACTTGAAGCAATAAAAAAACAAAAACAAGCTGAGCTTATTAAAGAGCAACACAGAAAGGAATCCAGCTATCAATATAGTGCACCGAGCAACCCTTTTTTCGATGGTATGCGTTAAGCATAATTAAGAGGAATATGGATGCTAGTCGATTTGTTGAAACGTGGATTCGCTATAGTCAGTTTAATCAGTTTAATGGCTTGTAGTAATGCAACCACGACTTATTCGGTACCAAGTTATTATGATGTGAGTGCCATTTCAAATATTAAGTATCGTGATGGCTGTGAATACTATGCGGATGATCTTAAGTATCGTGTACAACGGAATAATTGTGCGGAAGGTCAATCGAATGATTGGGTGACTCACCGGACTTATAGAAAACAATCTTTTTTTGAGTAAAACGGAGAAACTGTTATGAAAAAGCAGACTTTATTATTGACGGCATTAACCAGTGCCTTTGTATTAGCGGGTTGTACTTCACAACCAACTAAAAATGAATATCAATCAAAACAGGAACCTAAAGTAGCTGATTCCAAACATAGCATTAAGGTTGAAGCGCAAGCCGAAGTAGAGCCTGTAGAAAAAGATAAGGCTAAATCAAATACCGAATCAGAGCAAAAAGTTGTTTATACAGTGAACAAAAAATCTCATGAGCCGGAATTGATTAAGATTTCAGGTATTGGCTATGGCGCTGAAAGTACCTTTGAAGGATATACGCCTGGTCAACGTCGATTAATGGCGATTCGTTCTGCTAAATTAGATGCATATAGATCTCTTGCAGAACAACTTTATGGGATTAAAATTGACAGTAATACTTCAGTAGCTACATTAACAGCGCAAAATGATAGTTTTAGAGCAAGGGTTGATGCTCTGGTAAGAGGTGCTAGACTTGTCAGTATTACTCCTTTAGCTGATCATAACTATGAGACAATCCTAGAAGTTTATGTTGATAAAAGCTTCTTTAACAATACCTTTGTTTATACCCATGATGAATCTAAAAAAACGACTATTTCAGTAGATGAGTTCCAAGGCATTGGAGGACGTTAACTCTTAAGGAATTAAGTGTTAGTGTTTCTTTAGGAGAAAGGTGATGAAAAAAATAACCTTTGTGGTTTCTATAATGTTGATGTTGTTTACCTTTCAGACCATTGCGGAAGCTGCTAGTATTAGTACAAGAGTTCGTATATTAGAAGGTAAGGTTTATAAGCAGAGCAAGTTGATTAAACAGCAAGCTAGGCAAAATCGATCTTACTCGAAAGAACTTAAAAACGGACTTAAAGATATTGAACAACTGAAACTAGAAGTAAAAGATTTTATAAGACAGCAAGAAGCGAATAAAAAGAAGAAAAAAACGTTTAAAGATCATCGTTATTCGTTTCCTTAAGTGTATTGTAATAAGTGAAAAGAAAGGTTTTTGAACCTGAATCGAATGTTTTACTCAGAATTTTTAACCGGCTTTTAGCCGGTTTTTTTGTGTCTAAAATAGTATTGAATAGGTTTTATATTTAAAGGTCGTTATGGCGGGGAAGCTAAAAAAGAACGGTAGTGTTTTACAGATAAGTATAAAAAAAATGGAGTCAATAAAAAAGCCCTTAAAAAAGGGCTTTATTGCATATCTGGGGTAGAGAATTAGAGAATGGTTTATTGTTGTTTTTGTTTGTTCGCCATTTCAATTTCTTTACTTTGGATAAAGTAAACCAGTTTTCGACGGTCATCTTCAGAGAGATCTTCATACTCGAGTGCCACTGTTGATGCTGTAGCAACATCCTTATCTGGGATGATTTTGACAATGTTACATCGAACCAGTATCGGAGGCTCTTCTTCTAAAGGTTGAATTAAAAGATCGACTTTGTCAGTTTCTGTGACGGGTTCATTTACTTTAATGGCAACGCCACCTGCACTGATGTTCACCATTTGCTGAGGAATTGCGTGTACCAGTTGTTTTTTATCAACCGTTTGTAACAAGAAATCCAGTTTACTATTTAAGGCCGTCAGAGCTGTTGCTAATAAGCTACTTTTTTGTCCAATTTGCGAAACGATGGTGCTAATTTGCTCGTCCAATTCAGCTAAATTATTCATAAAGTGCTTTTCGATATAACTCGAGTCAGCTTGAGGAGGAAGCGGTTGCTTTTTGGCTTCTTCCGATGAAAGAATGCTGTAGCTGCATGGGAGCATGACATCAATTCTAAAGAAAGAACGACTATTTTTAGAGGCCATTTTAATTTTCTCTTTTAACTTTCAAATTAAGCATATATTAAAACATATACTTTCAGGATGTAAGATTTTAGTATTGAATTCTACTTAAGCAGAAAACAAGCCAAGTAAGTCTATATGTAAGATAGATTACTATGCTTTTCCGAGAGGGTTGGATTTTGTTTCAGAAGTAGCGGTTTTACCACTGGCACCATAAGTTTGTGCATTTTGATCCTGGCCAGTGAAAACATTTAAAAGAGTTTGATTCATGTTCTTTAAAGCTTGAACAGTCATGCCGTTGATGACATTCTTTTCATGGCATTTTATGGCTGAATCTACCGCCTCTTGAAGATGTTGCTGTGTTTGGGTTGATAAATTCTTAACCGAATCGACCAATAACAGTTCTTGCAAAGAGAGTTGAACATTTTTATCAGGTGATAAGCTTTTAGACAGGATGTTAAACTCTTCTGTAAGAGTCTCTGACAAAGTTTCTTTTTGTTCTAGAAGGGTAATTAAAGGGGAGATGTCGGATGCTTTTAGAACTTCTGCTTCTTGATCAAGAATAGAGTCAAACATTCTTAAATGCTCAAGTAACTGAGTAAGACGTTGGGGAATATCTTTTGTTTCAGTTACTTGACTCATAAATAATGCAGTCCTTTCAGAGTGTTAACTACCAGCAAGTAAAACTTCAGTTTGAATTAACTTGTTGGCGACTTTTTCAGCATCTACTTGATAGCTTCCATCTTTAATGGCTTCACGTAGTTCCGCAATGCGTGCTGAATTATCAATGTCACTTGCCGCCGCTTTTTTCTCGAGGCTATTAACCTGAGAGGATACGTCCGTTAACGTGACTTTGTCAGTACTTTTAGATGTGCTAGAAGGGTTTGATGCTGCATTCCCTTTAGGTGAATTGTTCGCTGAATCATTTAAGCGATTATTCACTAAACTTTGATTGATATTTTTAATATCCATGACTTAAATCCCCAATTTGTCCCTTGTATTTTAACAATTAATTTATTCGTATCTACTATATTTATCGACAAATTTTTAATAACTTTAGTTTTTTTTAAAAACTTATTGTATTGTTTAAGGAACGAGAACTGTGTTCGGAGCAATAACTATGCCTTTTATGATTTTTTTAGAAGATAAGTTTTCAACCGGCACTTGTTGGTTTTTAACACCGTCCTTTAATGCCTTACCTACAGATTCCACTTTGATGTTCCCTATATAGGTAATGATGGTGACATTATTGTCTTCAAGAACTAAATAAGGTGGCTGTAATTGTCTAACGGTTAGAATGCTATTGGGGGATAGACCTCTTTTCGCGCGCATTCCGATAGCACTGTCAATATCTATTAAAGCACCTGTTTTGGTTTTTTGGTACGGAACTAATATTCGTTTTACATCTTCTTTTTGTATAACGGCCTGTTTCAAGATTGCTTTAGTCGTAATCACAACAGGTACATCTCCTTCTACCGTGGCAGTGACGTAAACTTTCCATTCCGGGCTAGGGCAAATCACGCGTAATGTCATTCTTCCGTACAGTTTTTCTGGCGCTTTATCTTCTAATTCTAATGCTTCTTGGCATTTCGGTAGTTGCAAGCGACGACTGAATTCTCGAATATCAATTTGAGCGTTATAAACTTTTTGGTCAGTTTTTTGCTTTAGGTGTGATCGTACCATGTTGTATAGGGTGTCAAGCGGTTGACTCTCAGGTTTAAGAGATTGGTTTTCCGCTTGCGCAAAGGTACTGTTGAGCAGTAAAGCACTCAGAAGAAAAAGAGCGGTAGAAAAGTGTTGAATATACGGTTTTATGGGTCTCATTTAGATACTTTTGATTGCATTTTGCTTGCTATTAGGTTTTCAGTTATATTAACTGATATTGAATGAATTATCATTGTTGTCTCGATAAGAAATTCTTAAGAGTATTCGAAAGGTTTATGTTGAAACAAACGCAATGGCACAAATAAAAGTGTGAAGGTGGCTTTAAATGTCAAGTTTTCTAAAAGGGGTTGACCAACGAACGTCTTTAGCGGGAATGAACCGCATGGAGTTATTGTTGTTTAAAATCCACGGCAATCAGTTATTTGGTATTAATGTCTTTAAGGTTAGAGAAGTCATTCGTACGCCTTATATTTCACCCGTTCCTAAGTCCGATGATCGAGTCGTTGGTGTGTCTGATATTCGCGGGCAAACGATGCCGATGATTGATTTAGCAAAATCGCTTGATTTACCTGCCGTTCCAAGGGATAAATACAGTGAGTCTTTGACCATTGTGACGGAGTTTAACAGTTCAGTTCAAGGGTTTTTGGTTGAAGACGTTGACCGTATTGTTCACTTGCGCTGGGAAGACATTTTACCTCCTCCTGACTCACTGCAAAACGTAAACTACCTCACCGGTATTACCCGTGCACAAGAGCAAATTGTTGAAATTGTCGATGTTGAAAAAGTTTTAGCTGAAGTGTCAGGTATACAAGAAGAAATGTCTGATGAATTTCTTCACCAAAATCAGGCGAAGACAAAAGGGCATGATTTCTTTGTTTTGGGTGCCGATGATTCAGCCGTTGCTCGAAACCAACTCAAAACCACGTTGGAAAAACTAGGCATCTCCAACAAAATTGTTACCAATGGACGTATGGCCTTAGACTTTTTGAAAAAGTGGGCTGATGATGCGGATAAAGATATTAGTCCGCCTGTTGGTGAACGCGTTTTGATGGTTATTTCAGATATTGAGATGCCGGAAATGGATGGGTATACCTTAACCACCAATATTCGAAAAGACCCACGTTTAAGTGATTTGTATGTGGTCTTGAGTTCATCTCTCAGTGGCGGCTTTAATGATACATTGACCGAGAAAGTCGGCGCTAATAAATTCATGTCAAAATGGCACCCAGAAGAGTTGGCGCAAGCGATTATTGACCGGATTGATGCTGTCGCGGTCCAAAGACAGAAACAGGCGTCATAATTCAAAGCAATGGGTTGAGAATGGAAAAACTGATGATATTGTGGGGTTTAAGGAAGTATTTGTTTGCAAAAGAATGGACTCTTTTGCTGGTTTCTTTCTTGTTTAGTGCCATTGCCGTTGCTGCGACCCCTTTAAAGGAATCTTCTCAAGTAAAAGAATCCTCTCAGGCCTACCCTAAGCATTGTGTCGTTGTGACAGGCACGGCCTCTACGGAAGATGTTTCAAAAGCCTTCGCTCGGCAAATGGCGATAAGAAATGGTCTGAAGCTTGCCAGTATGCAAAACAATCTGAGTATCGATTCCGATCAGGTGGTCAAAGATTACACACTTACCAAGGATATGACACACTTTACCAGTCACAGTAAAGTCTCTAAATTTATCATTATGGATGAAGGGGTGAAAGAGCCCGAGTTTGATGATCTTTTTAATGAAAAAGGATTGAAAAAATCACCAGAAGAAATCAAGAAGCTACAAACTTATCAAGTTCGAATGGAAGTTTGTCTAACAGAAGACCCCAAAGCCTGTAATAATATTCCTGGCAACCATTATCAGCCTAAGTTAGCCATTGCTCGACCTGTCACGACAGATTCTTATGGTGCCGCTGATATTTCAAATTTATTGGTCGGGTATCAAAATGAATTGGAAAGACGCTTAAAAAACCAAGGTTATCAAAACCTTTTGATGCTCGAAGATTCTTCCGTGATTGACCCAAACCAAGCGGTAGGTCCTAATTTATCTCCGGAAGTATTAGACCCAGTTCGTGAGAGCACTGGCGCACAGTTTTTATTGTTATCGGTGATTCGTTCGATCTCGGCTCACAATGAAGACCCTAAGTTATGGAATGATATTAAGCGGTTTTATAACCGGGAAGTCCAGCCAAATGCACGTTATATAGAAGTTGATTTCTATGTTGTCGACTTAGTGAATCATAAAGTGGTTTCTCAGAATAGAAAAGGCTTTGATGTTAAAGGCGATGTGGTTGTGGGACGAGATCGACCTTTTGGTACCAACGCATTTTTTGCTACCGATACGGGTATGATTTTTCACGCTTTACTACAAGAGCAAACGCAATCAGTTTATAGCTATTTAAACTGCCGTCCTGTTGAAACCCGAATAATTGACATCAGAGATGGTGAGTATATTGTTTTCTTGTCGCGCGAGTCAGGTGCTCGTGTAGGGGATGAGTTAGCCGTTTACCATAACTTTGGTCGTCCTGTGCGTTATCAGGGAATGGATTTAGGGCTGGATTCTAAACCGGCTGGTTTTCTGAAGATTAAACGTATCCAGTCCAAGTTTGCTGTTGCTGAAATTTTGGCGAAAGAGGGCCTTATTCAAGTTGGTGACACTGTCCGGTCCTGGTAATTTAAAGTGTCGTTTTTTTGGCATGCCTCTCAAAATCAAATCACTGAAGAGTTCTTTCTGTAAGCTCTTATTTTTAAACGTTTGTTCTTAATTTTTTTCAAATTGAAAAATGCCCAGGCCTGGTTATTTTTTGCCGCTTTTAACTCTTCTTTGAAAAATATCTTGTCATTTTCTTTTAAATAAATCTTTATAAAACAACTTCTTATGTTTGTTTTCGGCAAAAATTGCCGAAAGAATTTAAAAAAGTGATTTATTTTCTAAAGTTTTTGAGTTCTCTGCCGATATACGGCCTTTTTTCGCCAACTTTAATTTTTTTTAAAGGGTTGGCATTCTGATTGCTAATGATTTCCTAGAAAAATAAAAACAATAAAATTTTGACGGTTGTTTGTTTTTACGAACTAAACAGCAGACTGGAAAAGGAAAAGATTATGGAATCGGTATTTGGTATACATGAACATGCTTTAGCGGTTCGTAAAGAACGCCAAAGTATTCTGGCAAATAATATTGCCAATGCAGACACGCCGAATTTTAAAGCAAGGGACGTGGACTGGCGAAAAGAAATGCAAGCGGCAGAAGAAGATTTGAATAAAGGGCGTTATAAGCCTGATCTGAAAATGACGAACAGTCGCCATATAGAAGGGTTTGCAGAAGCCAGTACAGAAGATTATTTAAAGTATCGCATGCCGACACAACCTTCTTTGGATGGCAATACGGTTGAAACGCATATTGAAAAAGCGCAGTTTATGGAAAACTCAATGCAGTACCAAGCAACGCTTGAATTTCTAAATAGCAGTATTACCGGCATCCGCGGTGCCTTGAGAGGAGAATAATCATGTCGATGTTTCCAACGTTAGATATTTCTGCAACTGGAATGCAAGCTCAAACTGTTCGATTGAATACGATAGCGTCTAATATGGCGAACGTTGACAGTATCAGTTCAAACTCCGATGAAACCTATCGTTCCAAGCAGCCTGTCTTTAAAACCATTATGGACAATGAAACAGGTTTACCAGCTGGTGGGGTAAAGGTGGATGATATTGTGGAAAGCAAAGCCCCTTTAAAAATGGAATATAACCCCAATCACCCGATGGCGAATGCGGAAGGGTATATTTATCGACCTAATGTGAACGTGGTAGAAGAGATGGCAAACATGATGAGTGCTTCTCGAAGTTACGAAACGAATATTGAAGTGTTGAATACTTCAAAACAGTTATTGTTACGCACCATTCAGATGGGTAAATAGGAGAGTAACCGATGGCAACTCCAGCAATCAGCAGCAATAATACAGACTATATGAAGGCGCTTCAGCAATCCACGAATGGGAAGTCGAATGCGCCAGATCAACAGTTGGGACAGGCAGACTTTCTTCGCCTCTTAACCACCCAGCTTCAAAACCAAGATCCCAATAAACCAATGGATCCTACCAATTTCGTGACCGATTTAACCCAAATGAGTCAGTTAGAAGCAACGACTAAAATGAACCAGTCGATGCTGGCAATGACGACTGGGCTGCAAAATATGCAGGTCATGCAATCGGCCTCATTAATTGGTAAGAATGTTCAAGCCATTGGCGACACGATGTCTCATGAAGCAGGCTCTGAAACACCAATTCGACTGTCTCTGGACCAGCCATTAAAAGATGTGACAGTCGTGGTGTCGGATGCCAACGGTCCGGTCTCTGAAATCTTTGTGGATGACTTGAATGCCGGTGAAAAGACCGTTAACTGGGACGGAAAAGATAAGCTGGGTAATATCGCATCAAGTGGAGAATATACTTTGACCGTTTTCGGATTGGATAAAAACGATGAATTACAGTCTATTAAAACAATCGTCCCATCTAAGGTAAATTCAATCTCAATTAATGAGGATGGTAGTTCAACAGCGACTTTGGCTACAGGAGAAAGAGTCAAAATAGATGATATTAGAGAAATCAGTTAAACCAGATTAAACCACATTATTTTTAAATAAAAAAACAAACACAAGAGAATACGTAAAGGAGAAGCATCATGGGTGTAGCGTATGATTTAACAGCGGTCAGTGGTCTTAATGCCGCCTCTCAAGGGTTAGGGGTTATTTCCAATAACCTAGCCAATGCTCAAACAATGGGGTATAAAAGCTCTCGAGCAGAGTTTTCAGATATGTTTTATGGTGCGCAAAGTACTCCTGGAAACGGGGTACGCGTTGATTCAATTACCCAGGATTTTACTAATGGAACCATCACGGATACAGGTCGTGACTTGGATATGGCGATTGACGGTGAAGGTTTCTTTATCTTAGAAGACAGAACCGGGAAATATGAAAACGTCTATACTCGTAATGGCTCTTTTAAGCTTGATAAAGATGGGTATGTGACGTCTCAGGAAGGGAATAAAGTGCAAGGGTATTTATTGAACCCTGCGTTGTCGACGGAAAGAAACCCTGTGTTTGAAACGACATTAAGTTCCATTGACTTGGATGAGTTGAATAAAACGCCTAAGTCAACGGATGAAATGAATTACGACATTAACGTTGATGGTGAAGAAGATAACAACGTTGATGCCACTCAGACACCAATAGCGGGCATTGAAAACTCAGTAGGGGGAGATACTGCTCTGGCTGGGTCGGCTTTGTCGAATATTGAAAAATTAGTCGCACCTGAAACTGAGGCTTATGGTGGCTATCCTGATTTCTCAACCAATAAGATTGTATATGATACATTAGGGGGAGAACACCGTTTGACCACTAATTTCTATAAGCGTGATGTGGTCACTGAAGCGAACTCTGATTTGACGTACAACGCTGCAACGGATACGTATACTCAAGAAGCAGCTGCAGGTGTCGGGAATACCAAATACACCAGTTGGTTGGCTCAGTATACGATGGAAGATTATGATGAAGCTACAGGGCAGTGGGTCACAAGCGGACATCGTGAAGCCGTTCCTGCTGATGGAACAGCGTCAGCGGATGCTGGGATTATTTACGAGTTGCGTTTTGATACCAATGGTAACTTGATTGATACGCGTGAACCGACTGTTGCTGCACTGGCGACAGGGGCAAATTCAACGCCTACTGGGCAAGACACTGCGAATAACCCGCTTGATCCTGCAACTTGGACGCCTACTGGGAATCAGCCGAATATGGAATGGGTGGTTGACAACCCTATCACCGGTGCGAATGATCCATTGGGGAATCCAGCAGATGCACTAGGGGTCAGTATTGATGTTGATTTTAAAGACATGACGCAATTTGCAGGGTCTTATAACTTGCGTGGTGTGACACAAAATGGGTATGCCATCGGGGATTTGGTTGGTGTATATACTGGTAAAGACGGTGTGATTGAAGCACGTTATTCAAATGGTCGCTCGGTTCCAGTTGCTCAGCTTGGGATGGCCAACTTTAACGATAAAAATGCACTAGAGAAGCTTGGTGGACAAAGTTATGCAGAGAGTTTTGCCTCTGGTGCTGTCCAGATAGGGACGTCTGAGCGTAATGGATATGGTTCGATTAATGCCGGTGCACTGGAGTATTCGAATGTGGATACGGCAGGAGAACTGGTTCATATGATTCAGACTCAAAGAACCTACCAAGCGAGTGCACAAGTGATTCAAACATCGCAAACACTGACGCAAACGATTTTACAGCTTTAATTAACGTTTTATTTTTTCTGGTCTTGCCGGCATTTCTTGCCGGCTTTTTTGTTTGTACCTTCCCATATAAGGTTATCGACCTTTTTCTGAAATCTTTAATTCTTTTTTTTGTCAAAGTTGGCACAGCCTATGCTATCTAATTCCTGTATAGATGTTAAAGCGTCAGTTATTTGACAAGAACGCTAAACATACAAGGGAACAGAAGTACGGACCGTTAGAGTCCATAAATAATAAGTGCTTCAGTGTATTAGGCTAAGGTGTGATTGATTCGTCTTAGCCACTATTTTGACTGGAATAAATTGAAAGGAATTGTCTGATGGATCGTATGCTCTATGTTTCGATGAGTGGCGCTAAAGAAGTGATGCTCTCGCAGGCGAACAATGCTAACAATTTGGCCAATGCAAACACGGATGGGTTTAAACAGGATTTTAACCAGTTTCGTGCGCAGCATATGCAGGGGCCAGGTTGGAATTCACGAACGTATTCATTAGACGAAAGGCCAGCGACTGATTTTACACCTGGGGCGGTAAAAGTGACTGGGCGTGACTTAGATATCATGACGAAAGAGAATGGGTTTTTAGCCATTCAGGCACCTGATGGATCAGAAGCCTTAACCCGTTCCGCCTCCATGCATCTTAACCCTGAAGGGGATTTATTAGACGTGCATGGAAATCCGGTTTTAAATGAGGGAGGCGCGCCGATTAATATTCCGCCTGCCAAATCTATTCAAATTGGTAGCGATGGCACGATTTCATTTATTCCAGCCGATTCGACCAATAACTTAGCCGTTGTCTTAGATCAAGTAAGACTGGTGGAGCCTGACATCAAGCAGTTAGAAAAAGGCTTGGATGGCTATATTCGAAATAATGGTCCGGAATTGGAGCAAGCACCGATCAGAGTCGTGAGTGGTGCGCTAGAAGGCAGTAATGTCAATACCGTTGAAGCTTTGACAAATATGATTGAGCTTTCTCGTAAATATGAAATGCAAATTAAGATGATGAGCACGTCTAAAAATCATGCCCAAAAATCTGACAGCATTCTTAAGTTAAGCTAATAGTAGGAGTCTTAAAATGAACAGAGCACTCTATGTCGCAAAAACAGGTTTAGAAGCACAAGATTTTAGATTGGCTACCATTTCGAATAACTTGGCCAATGCCAATACTTATGCTTATAAGACAGGTCGTGCTGAGTTTAACGACTTGATGTATCAAAATGTTCGTCAACCTGGTGCGCAAGCCACGCAAAATGAAGAGAATACCTTTCCGTCTGGTCTTCAGTTAGGGACGGGTGTGAAAGCCATTGGGGTGCAGAAAATCCATACCCAAGGGAATGCCATGGTAACCGACAACCAGTTGGATGTGATGATTGAAGGGAAAGGGTTTTTCCAAGCATTGGATCAGGACGGCAATATCATGTATACCCGTGATGGGTCGTTTGAAGTTAATCAGAATGGTGATTTGGTGACGTCATCTGGCTATTTGGTAGAACCTAATATCAATATTCCATTGAATACGACGGAAGTCTTTATCTCCAGTGATGGTGTGGTGTCAGCGAAAGAGCCAGGCAACCCTCAACCAATCGCGGTTGGTCAGATTGAATTAGCGACGTTTATCAATCCGGCAGGGCTGGAAGCAACCGGGAAGAACTTTTATGTTGAAACCTTAGCCAGTGGTGCTCCCAATGTTAAAAACCCTGAAATTGAAGAAGCGGGTAGTTTGTTGCAAGGGGCCTTAGAGTCTTCCAACGTGAATACGGTTGAAGAGTTAATCGGCATGATCGAAGCGCAAAGAACCTATGAAATGAATTCTAAAGCAATCAGTGCCGCGGATGGCATGATGCAGTATTTGAATAATAATGTTTAATGATTAAATAGCCAGATGCTTTGTGATAAGCACAAGGAGCTAGAAATGACCAGAATTAACACAAAAACTCAAAAAAATAATAATACAAAGTTTTCTAAGCTGCTCTTGGGGATGATGGTTTCATCTATCGTTTTAAGTGGGTGTTCAGCAACTCCTGAGCGCATGGAAAAATTTTCTTATGAACCTAACTATCCGATGAATATTCCGAAAAAAACGGTGCCCAAGAATGGTTCTTTATACCAGAGCGGTGATGCCATTACGCTGTTTGATGATTCTCGGGCACATAAGGTTGGCGACATTATCACGATTAACCTCGCGGAAAATTTTGATGCCAAGAAAAAAGATGAAGCGAAATACGACAAAAGTAATCAACAGAATTTTGGTTTAAATGGGCAAGCCGCAGCAGGTTCTAATGCCAGTGTTTTTGGTGGAAATGTTTCTGTTCCTGGCTTGGGGTCAGGGATTGGTATCGGGTATGGTTCAGATGGTAGCTTTGCCGGTAAGTCGGATGTCAAACAAAAATCCAGTTTAAGTGGTTCTATTGCCGTGACAGTGGTACAAGTGATCTCAAACGGTAATTTGGTTATTCGAGGCGAGAAGTGGATTACCATTCATGAAGGCGAAGAGGTGATTCGTTTTGCGGGTATTGTTCGGCCTCAAGATATCCGTCCAGACAATACCATTGACTCTGAAAAGGTCGCAGATGTTCGTTTAATTTATAAAGATACGGGTATTTCCGGTGATACCAACCGGCCTGGCGCAGTGACACAATGGCTACATAAATATTGGCCTCTGTAATATAAATCTTTTTCCTCATCTTTTAAGGAAAAAGATGAGGAAAAGAAAGTTTGAATGACCTAGGTCTTCTTTCTTAGGTCAAATCTTCATTTCATTTATTCAAAAATGGCCAGGCCTGGTCATTTTATCCCAGTTTTTTTCTGGTCTTTGGGGGCATATTTGCCCCATTTTTTTGTTTGGACGAATTAATATCGGCCAACCTCTTCATTTCTTTAATTTTTTTATTAATTTTTGAGCGAGATGGCATACCTGATGCTAGTATTGTTTAACACAATAAAAATAATTTCCTAAAATTGGGAGTAAGACCATGTTTACCAGAAAAAGTGTCATTTTAATGGCGGTATTATTGATTTGGAGTGCTGTCAGCTACGCTGAAAGAGTCAAAGATTTGGCCAATGTGGCAGGGGTGCGTCCTAACCAGTTGATTGGCTATGGCTTAGTGGTTGGTTTGAGTGGTACTGGAGATAAGACCAGTTATGCCGACCAGAGTTTGATGAGCATGTTGAATAAGTTTGGTATCAATTTACCGCCAGGCACAAAAACCAACTCAAAAAATGTGGCAGCGGTGGCAGTTCATGCGGATTTGCCAGCATTTTCAAAATCAGGTCAAAGAATTGATGTGACCGTTTCCTCTTTAGGAAACGCCAAAAGCTTACGGGGTGGGACTCTGTTGTTAACGCCTTTAAAAGGGGTGGATGGTAATGTGTATGCCTTGGCACAAGGCAATTTAATTGTCGGTGGGTTAGATGCCTCTGGTGCGGATGGATCTCGTATTACGGTCAATGTTCCAAGTGTGGGGCGTGTTCCAGGTGGCGGGATTGTTGAGAAAACCGTCAATACCGGGTTTGATTTAGGGAATACCATTACCTTGAACTTGAAAAATTCTGATTTTACTACCGCGACTAACTTAGTGAATGCGATTAATGCTAAGCTTGGAAAAGGTACCGCTTATGCAACGGATGCAGAGTCGGTTGAAGTGATGGCGCCAAGAATTCCCAATCAACGCGTTGCTTTTTTATCCGTGATTGAAAATATTGAAGTTACTCCCGGCGTGGATTCGGCCAAAGTCATTATTAATTCGCGAACAGGGACGGTTGTCATTGGCAGTAACGTCAAAGTATCAGCTGCCGCGGTCACGCATGGTAATTTAGTGGTGAAAGTCTCTGAGAGTAAAGATGTGTCTCAGCCCAACCCTTTTGCTGGCGGAAATACTGAGGTTACGCCCAAAACGGAGTTGAGTGTTGAAAGCGAAGGCAAAGGGCGAATGTTTAAGTTTCCGAAAGGCGTGACGTTGGATGATATTGTCCAAGCGGTCAATAAGGTCGGGGCTGCTCCTGGTGACTTGGTTGCTATTTTAGAAGCATTGAAACAGTCCGGTGCGTTGTCCGCTGACTTAATGGTGATTTAAGGAGTAGGGTATGGCTGGTGCAGATTTACAAGTTCCAAAACTTGAAGCCTATCAACAGATCTATGGCAATGGCGGTTCTTTTAATGATTTAAAACAAACGGCCAAGCAAGATCAGAAAGCGGCATTACGCCCGGTTGCAGAACAGTTTGAGGCCATGTTTCTGTCGCAAATTTTAAAAGAGGCTCGTAAAGTTAAATTTGATGATGGATTTATGGATGGGGAGCAAGCCGATTTCTACAAAGATTGGTACGATAAACAACTTTCTCAAACATTAGCGACTAAAGGTTCTTTAGGGTTGGCCGATAAAATTGTTGAACAACTTTCACCGAAGTTACCTTCAATGACCTCGTCGCAGTACAAAGAATTGCTCGAGAGTAGAGAGAATAAACAGGCTTCACAATCAGATGATTTGCCTATAAAATCGAAGCAACCGGTGCAAACGACTTCAGATAGCTTGGCTTTAAGACAATTAAAATAAGATGAGTCGGCTTAACTTTAGACTAGAAAAAGGACATTCAGATGGCTGATATGTTAAATATTGGTACCGCAGCGACGAATACGTTTAGACGCGCGATTGAGGTAACCAGTCACAATGTTGCCAATGTTGGAACCGAAGGGTATAGCCGACAAAGAGCCGATATAATCAGTAGTGCGCCAAGCAATACAGGTTATGGATTCTTAGGGGCCGGCTCTCGGGTCAGCTCCATTGACCGAGTTTATGCGGATTATATCCAAACACAATTGGTTGACGCGTACAGCCTTAAGAGTCGATATGACGAACAGCTTAGCTTGTCTAAGCAAGTTGAAGGGGTGGTTGCCAGTAATGACAAAGGTCTTCAAACCTTTATGCAGAACCTGTTTGATTCTTTTCAGAATTTATCCAATAACCCAACCTCGTCAACCAGTCGTGACCAAGTCCTGAGTGAAGCCAATAACATGGAAGCCATGCTGTTAAACATGAGCACCGTTTTGGGCGATACTCAAGAGCAAGTCAACGGTCAGATTAAAAACATGACGGATGAAATTAACAAGAACTTAACCACCATTCAGGCGATTAATAATCAGGTGGCCAATAGTCTTTCAAATGGTGGGCAGCCACCTAATGACTTATTGGATCAACGTGAAAAAGCCATCAAAGAATTGGGGCAGTATATGGATATCAAAACGTTTCGACAGGAAGATGGTCGGATTGATATTCATACCGGCAATGGTCGTTATCCTTTAATTAGTGACAATACCCTCACCACATTGAATGCGGATTTAACCGACTATAAAAATGAAAACCGCATAGAGGTCTATATGCAGATTGGCGGTCAAAAGGTTGAAGTCTCTGATAACATAAAAGGCGGACAGCTAGGCGGTGTATTAGATTTTCGTAATAATCTGCTGGATCGTTCGATGAATGAAATGGGGGTGGCCTTAAATGGTTTGGTTGCCTCGACTAATTGGCAACACTATCAAGGGTATGATCAAAATGGTAACCCTGGGCAAGATTTTTTCACGCCTTTGTCAACCAATGCAATTCAAAGTGCTAAAAATACCGGGCCGGAAGATGGTACGAATATACAAGTGAGTTTTAACCCTGTATATGACCCAACGGCTCCTGTTCAGGGAACCAACCCGCCTTATGATTCGGCGGCGGTTCCACCTGCGGCTGATGCTCAGCCTCCGTTCTATGGGGATAAGCAAACCTATTTAGGACAAGCGATGAGCGCAATCGGTGAGTTCGAACCACGAGAGTATAAATTGCAGTTTTCAACAGCCAGCAATGGATTTGAAATTAAAGATAATAAAACGGGTGATCCTGTTTTAGACTCGGCGGGTAATCCGGTTTTGATTACGCTGGGAGCGCCCGATAATGGGTTCGAAGACGTTGAAGGACTTCGCTTTGATGTGACTAATGTCGCTGCAGCACCAGCCGATGGGGATACTTTTATTGTAAAACCTCATCAAGCAATGCTTGAAGATTTCTCGACCAGTATTAATAGTGGTGAAGAAATCGCGACACGAGGGCAGTCACCTGTTGATACGGGGGTTGCAGGCTTGGCTGATGAAACACCGACACCCGCTTCTGTCGGTGATAATGTTAATATTGCCAATATGGCTAGTCTTCAGTCTAAAAAAGTGCTTTATTCGGATGCTTCAGGCAATGCATCAGAGACCTTGTTGGGTGGTTTTTCTAAGATGGCCACGAATGTGGGGATGTATGTACGCGGTACTGAAATCCAACTGACGTCGCAAGAGAATGTTTTTGATCAAGTTAATGCACGACGAGAATCTTACTCAGGGGTGAATTTGGATGAAGAAGCCGCGAATTTACTACGCTTCCAGCAAGCGTATCAGGCATCGGCTCAAATCATTCAGACATCACAATCATTGTTTCAATCTTTACTTGGTGCAGTACGGTTATAACCGCGGTTAAGGGATATTATCATGAGAGTTTCAACCAACCAATTTCATCTGCAAAGTTTTTCGGCCATTGAAAAACACCAAAATTCGGTGCTGGATATTCAAGAAAAATTGACAACGGGTAATCGAGTTAACCGACCCAGCGATGATCCTATAGCAACCAGTCAAATTCACTCTTTGAATAAAGCGGTCAACACCCTTTCTCAATTTGAAAAAAATGGTGAATTTGCCAAATCGCAACTGTCATTGGAAGAAAGTCAGATCTCTACAGCCGTTGACTTGACGCAAAGAGCTCGTGAATTAAGTATTCAAATGATGAACGGAACTTATACCGCAGAAGATAGACAGTCAACCGCACAAGAAATTGGCCAAATTATTAAACATCTGACTGGTATTATGAACAGTAATAACTCGGAAGAAGAATTGTTGTTTGCCGGTAATAATGTGGATGCAACGGCGGCATTTGTCGTTGACCCAGCCAACTCCGCTGCTTTACAACCTGGGAATGAGTATTACGCCTATATTGGAAGTGCAAATGCTGGCGCCCAATTTGATGAACGAGCCAATTTCGGATCACGCTTTGTTCAAATTGGGTTTGATAATGACCAGACAGCAGCACCAGATGATAAAGGGGATTCGAGTCGCGTTCGAATCACAGATAACGGGGCTAAAGTGTTCAATATCCCAGGTGGTGCAACCTCTTTACCTCCTGGCGTAGACCCGAACTTATTGAATGTTTTAGTAGGATTGAAAGATTCGCTTGATCAAGGTAACCCTCCACCTGATGCGGTAGCCGATGATTTATTATCAGCCGTAAAAGGCTTGTCTAAGCAACAGGCTGAAATAGGCAGCCGACAAAATCGTATTCAAACTCAGTTTGAGGCGGGGCAGACTTTTTCAATGGCCTTGCAGGAAAGAAGAGTTAATATTGAAGAAATGGACGTAGTTGAAGGTATTTCACAACTGAATATGCGCCAGAATGCTTTGCAAATGGCGCAGCAGGTTTTTTCTAAAGTACAGGGAATGTCCTTGTTTGATTATTTAAGGTAAGAGAAAGGCAGAAGCTTCTTTTAAAACAGGTTGCCTTACACTCTGAAATCGTTTTTCTGTTGATGTTGGCGCTTAAATTGCTTTTCCTCTGTTTAATGATAATTTTTAACAAAATTTTGACAGAGGATTCAAGTGTCATTCCATAAAACCATTACGTATTTGATTGTCGCTTCAATGATTCTACTGGGTGTCAGTAGCGGTCTAATGGTGTCTTTTGAACAATGGGTTATTGCACAAACACAAGCAAAGGAAACCACTTCCTCACGACATCTTCCTGTTGAGTCAGGCATTCGTCATATGGTGTCTTCAACGCCTAAAAAACGAACAAGTGTCGAGTCGATTCATACCGAGTCTCATATCGGTTCCCGTCCTGCAATAAATGAAACTTTCAAGCCTATACCATTAACAGATCAAAAGCAGGATGTTGCTTTTAAAGCCGATCAGTCAAACTCATTTAAACCCGCTCCGGTTAGCGCCTCTCAAACACAAGATATATCACAACTACACCCTGTTTTAGTGGTGTATAAAGATGAGTTGGTTATTGAATTCCCGAAAGAAATTGCTTCGACTAAAAATATTAAGAATGCCGTGAGCCGAGTTTTACTGCTCAGTCATCCTTTATCGGATCATGATCTGTTATCAAAAGACAGTCTTGTTTTGTCTGAGAAACCTTATTTTTATCGTAAAGCACTTGATCAACATAAACAGCCTATCCGCTATCCGAAACAAGCCTTTGATTATGCAGGGTATCTAATTGAACATCATGCTGAAGAAATCAAAGATGAAGAAGGCGAGTTTATTGCGCTTCATATCCCTTTGGTTGAAGATGGTCTGACGGGGCCTGCAAAAAATTACCAGGCCTGGGTAAAGGACTATGCAGATGAGTTCGACGTACCGCCTTCTCTGGTATATGCGGTGATGGAAACGGAAAGTGCTTTTAACCCGCGAGCAGTTAGCCGATCGAATGCCATAGGGTTGATGCAGCTTAAGCCTGAAGCAGCAGGGCGAGACGTTTATCAATACATTGATGCAAAGCCTGGGCAGCCAAGTCAAAACGACCTATTCGATTCTAAAAACAATATCCGTATGGGAACGGCATATTTGAGTTTGCTAAAGCACGATTATCTCTCTAATATAGAGGATGATAAAATTAAGCAAATGGTTACCATTTCTTCTTATAATGGAGGCTTAACCACGGTGCTTGGGCTGTTTGGTAACACTCCGGAAAAGGCGGTTGAACGCTTGAATAAAATGAAACCAAATCAAGTGTATCGTAAATTACGTTATGACCACCAGTCGGATGAAACACGTCGATATTTAGATAAAGTCTTAAAAGCGGAAACCAAATATCGAGCGTTATTGAACGAAGTTTAAGGTAACCTCGAGACACACAGGGAGATAAAATTAAATGATGAATCAGTACTGGCAGGGCAAGCAAGTTCTGGTAACGGGAGCGGATGGGTTTATTGGATCACATTTAACCGAACAGCTGGTCAAAGCAGGCGCGAAAGTCCGCGCATTGGCGCTGTATAATTCATTTAATTTCTGGGGGTGGTTGGATCAGTCGCCTTATCTGGATGAAATCGAAGTGGTGTCGGGTGACGTACGGGATCCTTTCTTGTGCAAAAAAATTACCCAAGACTGTCACACGGTTTTTCATCTGGCTGCGTTGATTGCCATTCCTTACTCTTATGTTGCGCCTAATTCATACGTTGAAACCAATGTGAATGGCACCTTAAATATGGCGCAAGCTTGTCTTGATAATAACGTAACGCGATTCATGCATACATCCACTTCGGAAATCTATGGCACCGCGCAATATGTACCGATCGATGAAAAACACCCATCACAGCCGCAGTCACCTTACAGTGCCAGTAAAATTGGTGCCGATGCCATGGCAATGTCATATTTCAATGCCTTTGAAATGCCTGTTTCAATTGCACGTCCATTTAATACTTACGGCCCGAGACAGTCTGCTAGAGCGGTGATTCCAACCATTATTACGCAAATTGCCAATGGCATGAAAGAAATCAAATTAGGGGACACTTCCCCAACACGAGACTTTAATTTTGTGACCGATACCTGTCGAGGCATGATGGCAATTGCCGAGTCTGATAAAACGATTGGCGAAACCATTAACATCGGTTCAAACTTTGAAATTTCCGTTCAAGATACCTTGGACATGATTAAAGACATTATGCAATCGGATGTGGTGTTTGTGACAGATGAACAACGTCTTCGCCCGAAAGACTCGGAAGTGTTTCGCTTGTGGTGTGACAATACGTTGATTCAGTCATTAACGGATTTTAAACCACAATACAATTTACGCACGGGGCTGGAAGAAACCGTTCGCTGGTTCCGAAATATGGACAATTTAAAACAATATAAAGCGGGCATTTACAATGTCTGAAACGACGTCTCAGTCTTATGATGCCTTGTTGAATTTTATTCGAAATCACTATGGAATCTTTTCGAAACAAGAAGGAGTGATTCCATTGCATGCGCCTTGTTTTGATGAGGCTGAAAAATTAACCGTCGTGGATTGTATTGACAGCACTTTTGTCTCTTCTGTTGGTCAGTATGTCGAACAATTTGAAACTGATTTGGCTCATTATACCGGAGCAAGCCACGCTGTAGCGGTAGTCAATGGCACCATGGGGTTATTTCTTGGTCTAAAGATAGTGGGTGTGCAAGCAAACGACTTGGTGTTAACCCAGTCGTTGACGTTTGTGGCCACGCCTAATGCCATCAAGCTTTGTCAAGCGGAACCATTATTCTTAGATGTTTCTCGTAAAACGATGGGCTTATCGCCTGAAGCATTACAGCATTTTCTAGAAACAGAAACGCACACGCATCAAGGTCACTGTATTCATACGCAAACCGGGCGTCGAATTTCTGCGTGTGTTCCTATGCATACGCTGGGGTTCCCGTGTGAAATCGATCAGGTTGTTGAGATTTGCCACCAACACCATATTAAAGTAGTGGAAGATGCGGCTGAAAGTTTAGGCAGTTTTTATCGAAAACAACATACCGGCACGTTTGGTGATGTGGGAGTGTTTAGCTTTAACGGTAATAAAATTCTCACAACAGGCGGTGGGGGGATGCTGGTGACCAATAATGCCAAGCTGGCTGAGCATGCAAAGCATTTAAGCACCACAGCCAAAAAACCTCATGCTTGGTATTTTGAACATGATGAAGTGGCGTATAACTTAAGAATGCCGAATCTTAATGCAGCCTTGGGTGTGGCTCAACTCGGTAAAATGAAATCTTTTTTAAAAGAAAAGCGTACGCTGGCGCAAGGTTATCAACAAATCATTCAAAATCAGCCAGGTCTGGCTGTTTTTAATGATGCCAACAACGAAAATATAGCGCAATCAAATTACTGGCTGAATGCCATTCTTTGTCAAAATGCTTCTGAAAGAGAAACATTTTTGATGCTGACGAATGAGCAAGGCATCCAAACGCGTCCTTTATGGACGCCCATGCATCAACTTGAGATTTATCAACAGGCTTTGCGAGCAGAACTGCCTAATACGGAATGGTTTGCTGAAAGGGTGGTGAATCTGCCGAGTGGCATTCACTGTGCAGGAGTCCGAAAATGATTAAAACGCCTGTTTTGTTGATTGGCGGCGGCGGTCATTGCGCCTCTGTGATTGATGTGATTGAAGCCACTGGACAATTTGAAATCAAAGGGATTGTGGAAGCTGAAAATGCTCAGAATACCTCTCTGCTAGGATATCCTGTGGTAGGAACCGATGAAGATTTGGATGTGTTACTGAGTGAAACGCCGCATTGCGTTTTAACCGTGGGTCAAGTTAAAACTGCCGTACTTCGTCAAATGTTATATGAAAAAGTAAAACGTCATGGTGGCATTCTACCGACCATTATCTCCCCGTTTGCACGGGTTGCACGCTCGGCTAAATTGGGTGAAGGGTGTGTGGTGATGCATCATGCTTTGGTGAATAGTTGTGCCAGCATTGGTCACAATTGTATTATCAATACCCATGCTTTGGTGGAACATCATGCGTTGGTAGGGAATCATTGTCATATTTCAACCGGTGCAATATTGAATGGGGCGGCTGAAGTAGGCAATAACTGTTTGGTTGGCAGTGGTGCGATTTTGCTTCAGGAAGTGCATATTACACATCAAATCGTATTAGGGGCAGGCTCGGTTGTGACCAAATCAATCCATGAAAGCGGCATCTATATTGGCAACCCGACCAAGTTACATCGAGGCCTTAAAGATGGTGAGTAATACACGGGATTTCACATTAATGATTAAAATTATTTCACAATCAGCCCGCATCGTGGCTCGAGTGCACGGTGTTCTTAACACAACAGCATGGAAGGGGGGTGAATGTCTACGCTAGAAAAAGTCAGTTTCTCAACGACGCCTGATTTTGAGTTGGGGTTTGAGCATTGCCCTCGCCAAACAGATTACCTTATTGCTCAGCCAAAAGAGCGCGCCAAAGGCTTGGTTGTCTATATCCCCGGGTTTGGTGATGATGCGGGGACGTACCGAGAAAAATTTTGTTTAAAGGTGGCTGAAAAATACGACCTGGCAGCGATGACTGTTGATTATCATTGTTTTTACAGTCGACCTGAAGTGCACAGTGCGACGGTTTATGAAGCGGAAGATGTCGCGTTAATAGAAAAATTATTTCTTGCGCATAACCTACCTTTTGCTGGGGATACAATTGAGGAAGGGGTCGAAATATTAAATAAGCATTTAGCGAATCACAATCAAAAGGCCTCCATTACGGCCACTTTAATACCAGGCAAAGATGAATATCAAAATGCCGGTGTATTGCAAGCGTTAGATATTATCAATGCCGTGGCGCATGCAATTAAAAAATATTCAATTCCGGCTGAAAATGTCATCTTAATTGGGTCTTCTTACGGTGGTTACATTGCAAATTTAGCCACTAAGTTTGCCCCCAAAACATTCCGAGCGGTGTTTGACAATTCATCTTGGGCGCAACCGCATTTTACATATATCGTTGGTAGAGAATATGGTTACCCTGAGTTGATTCACAAAACGCATAGCCATATAGCGACAAAATTCTTTTTGCGCACAGCTTGGACTTTAAAAAAAGGCTTGCCGAATACTTTTGATGGTAAGCGTTTTTACGTCAGAACTTTTTCGGAGGACCAACTTGGTCAGTTTTCAAACTATGAGCCTGAAA
This sequence comes from Hydrogenovibrio crunogenus, assembly GCF_004786015.1. NCBI lineage: Bacteria > Pseudomonadati > Pseudomonadota > Gammaproteobacteria > Thiotrichales > Piscirickettsiaceae > Hydrogenovibrio > Hydrogenovibrio crunogenus. Next base: position 1,587,974 of record NZ_CP032096.1, on the reverse strand, counting down.
CCTATTATTATTTTATTCATGCTGAAAAAGATAAGTTGGCGCTGACTGAACACAAAATTCAAATGGCCACTTATATGATTCAGCGAGAAATGAATGTTCATATGGAAGTAATGGAAGCCGCCGATATAGATGGTCAATACATTAAAACGATTGAGCATGGCATGAACTTGTCGATGCTGACTTTTTTTGACAAGGCTTTCGCTCATATTAATGACCATACCATCAGTTTAGAAAATGATTTTATGAACGGTTCTTTAGTGGGGTATGATTCTGGCGATCACCGTTATGAGTTCGATTTTTCAACGTTTCCAGTGACAGGACGAGTGACTCAAAAGGCCGTGGCATGAGTGTTTTTATCATTGCAGAAGCAGGAGTCAACCATAATGGCGATTTACAATCCGCGTTACGTTTAATTGATGCCGCAGTGGAAGCTGGAGCGAATGCGGTTAAATTTCAAACCTTTAACACTCAAGCACTCGTTTCTAAAAGTGTCAAACAAGCTGATTATCAAGCGCAGAACACGGGCAAACAAAAAAGCCAATATGAACTGCTTAAGTCTTTAGAGCTTTCAGAGCAAGATCACCGCGTGATTATCCAGCATTGCTTGAATTCAGACATTGAATTTATGTCAACGGCTTTTGATGATGAGAGTATTCGGCTGCTGCATCAATTGGGTATGGCGCGTTGGAAGATTCCGTCAGGAGAGCTTTTATCTGTTCCTTATTTACGAAAAATCGCAGCGTATAATCAGCCGACCATTCTTTCAACCGGTATGGGAAGTCTGGAAGAAGTTCAGTTTTCAGTCAATACGTTGTTAAAAGCAGGATTAGAGGCGAGTAACTTAACCGTGTTGCATGCGAATACCGCTTATCCAACACCGTATGAAGATGTGAATTTAAATGCCATGCAAACCTTAGAGAAGGTGTTAAATCTGCCTGTTGGCTTGTCGGATCATTCATTGGGTATTGAAGTGCCCATTGCCGCTGTAGCAATGGGAGCACAGATGATTGAAAAACATTTCACTTTAGATAAAAGCTGGCCAGGTCCAGACCATAAGGCCAGTTTGAACCCTTCAGAGTTGAAAACGATGGTCACTGCCATTCGTCACGTTGAGCAAGCATTAGGGCATGGCGAAAAAACGGTGTCTGCTTCTGAATCAATGAACATTGCTGTGGCGCGAAAACGCATTGTTGCGGCTCGTCCTATTCCAAAGAATACCGTTTTTTCGGAAGAAAATATCACTCTTAAGCGAAGTGATTCCGGCGTGTTTGCAACGGAGTGGGACCAGGTGATTGGGCAAAAATCAACGCGGGATTACCAGGAAGATGAGGGGATTGAGCTTGATTAAAAAGGTTGCTATCGTTACTGCAACCCGTGCGGAATATGGTTTGCTGTCTAACTTGATTAAAGCGGTTGATGCGCACCCTAAATTCGATTGTCAGCTTCTGGTTACAGGAGCACATTTGGTTTTTGAGCAAGGCCTGACGGTGAAGCACATTCGAGCGGACGGTGTCGAGATTGCGGCTGAAATTCCGATTTTGCCGGAAACGACGACAAACGGCAACGAAAACGTGACTTTGTCGGATGCAGTCGCTAAAGCAACATCGGGTTTTGCACGGGCATTCGCACGTCTTACCCCAGATTGTGTTGTGGTTTTGGGTGATCGTTATGAGTTGTTGGGGATTTGCTCGGCGGCTTTGTTAGCACATATTCCAATTGTGCATATTCATGGAGGCGAAGTGACTGAAGGAGCCGTGGATGAGGCCATTCGTCATGCTGTCACGAAAATGGCGCATTTGCATTTTGTAGCGGCCGAGCCCTATCGTCAGCGTGTGATTCAAATGGGTGAGCAACCACAATGCGTTTTCAATGTCGGCGCTCCGGGATTGGATGTGATAAAAACAACGGAATTTTTATCTAAAAAAGAGCTGAGTGATTCTTTGGAAATGCCATTAACATCACCGCTTTTTTTAGTGACTTATCATCCAGTTTCCTGGGGCGAAACATCGGGCATTACAGCACTGCATAATTTGTTTAAAGCGATTGAACAGTTCCCTGACGCGACCGTTGTTTGGACGGCGGCCAATACCGATGCTACCGGAGCTGAGTTGAATCAACACGTAAACCAATGGATTTCAACCACTCAGATGAATGCAACATTTGTTTCTTCTTTAGGATCCCAGCGTTATTTAAGTTTGATGAAAGTATGTGATGTTGTATTAGGCAATTCTTCCAGTGGCATTATCGAGGCACCGGCCATGGGCGTCGCAACTGTCAATATTGGAAAACGGCAAACCGGCCGTCTTCGGGCGCCATCTGTCATTGATTGTGATGAGCAGCAGCAGGATATTAGGCTGGCTTTAGAACAAAGCTTAGCGCCAGAGTTTAAGATATTAGCGGCTAAAAAGGTGTCCTGTTATGGTCAAGGTCATAGTGCCAAAGAGATGGTCGGACAACTGGAAAAAGCACTGTTGTCTGAAAGGGCCTGTTTGGGCGTGAAGTCTTTTTATAATTTACCCTTGAATATAAATGAAAGCATTGACGAGAAGGGAGAAACTGTATGAATCTTTTTGACTGGCGTCGTATTGCTGTAGACGAATCGGTCACGGTTAAAGAAGCATTGACCGTGCTCGATAAAGAAGCGTTGCAGATTGTTTTGGTGACCGATAAAACAGGCTGTTTGAAAGGTACCTTAACGGATGGAGATGTCCGCCGTTCCTTGTTAAAAGGAGGGGGCATTGACGGGCCGGTTGTAGAGGCCATGAATTCAACCCCTATCGCAGGTATTGACAGTCAGGATAAGACGGCCTGGAAAAGAAAGATGTTGGAAAAATCGATTCGACATCTTCCCATTGTGAATGCTGAAGGTGTGATGGTTGGGCTTTACTATGATAAAGCGGAAATTCAAAAACGTTTGAATCCTGTTGTACTGATGTTGGGCGGGCTAGGAACACGCTTACGCCCTTTAACAGAATCGATTCCTAAACCAATGCTTAGAGTCGGGGATAAGCCTATTTTAGAGACGATTGTGACGCACATTGCGGAACAGGGGTTTGTGAACTTTTATTTTTGCATTAACTATCTTGGCGAACAAATCCGAAGTTATTTTGGTGATGGCAGTCAATGGGGCATCAATATTGAGTATGTGGAAGAAGAAGAGCGCCGAGGGACTGCTGGGGCATTGAGCTTACTGCCTGAAAAACCAGAATTACCTTTTATTGTGATGAATGGAGATTTACTGACCAAAGTCAATTTATCGAGCTTACTGGATTTCCATGCTGAACACCATAACATTGCAACCGCTTGTGTTCGGGAATATGCCCAACAAGTGCCTTATGGTGTTGTTGAAATAGAAGGTGCTCATGTGACCCAACTGGTTGAAAAGCCGGTTTATCGTTATTTTGTCAATGCAGGAATTTACGCGCTTTCTCCCGAGGCGATGGAAAAAGTTCCTGAGCAAGCTTTTTACGATATGCCAACCTTGATTGATGAAGTCTTGACTGAAAAAGGGAATGTTGGGGGATTTCCAATTACTGAATACTGGATGGACATTGGTCAGATGCCTGATTTTGAGCAAGCACAGGCTGATTACGAGGTGCATTTCCAAAAAAGAAATGCTAATCCTTTTAGTTAATTAAATAAACAGAAAAACGATAACGGAAGCATGCATGTCTAAAGAAACACAAAACAGCCCACGAATTTTAGGATTGGTTCCAGCCAGAGGCGGTTCAAAAGGCATTCCAAAGAAAAATCTATTTCCTATTATGGCCAAGCCATTATTGCAATATACCTTTGAAGCAGCAAAGGAAAGTGGTGTGCTGAATAATATTCTGATTTCTTCAGAAGATGATGAAATTCTACATTTTGCTCAGTTACATGGAATTGATACACGGTATCGACGTCCACAAACACTTGCAACAGATCAAGCAAGCACAGCCGATGTCGTTTTGGATGTGTTGACCTGGTTGGAGCAAATGGGAGAACTTCCCGATGTATTAGTGTTATTGCAACCAACATCCCCACTCCGTTCGGCAGAAGATATAAATCGTGCCGTTCAGCGTTTTATGGAGCTGGGCGTTGATTCTATGGTCAGTGTTCATAAAATGGTTGAGCATCCTTTTAAAAGTATGCATATGAAAGAAGATGGCAGCTGGCAATATTTAGCCAGGCCTGGTCAAAAAGCCCACCGAAGACAAGACTATGATGGCAATTTCTTTACGGTGAATGGCGCTTTTTATATTGTTAAACCAAGTTGGTTTTTGAAGCATAAAGCGTTTGTGGTTGAGGGGGAAACGGCTTTATTTGAAATGAGTTCCATCGCTGGGATTGACGTAGATGAATTGGTCGATGTTTTTAAAGTAGAAGCTTATTTGAAAATGTTAGCGAAATAAACGAATTAAAGAGAAGTAAACATGACGGTATTAAATGCGCCCAAACAAAATGCCTATGGCGAAGAATTTTATGAAGAGTTAAATGGTAAAATTTTTACAAACTCTTCCAGTAAGACAGTTTTTGAGCGTTATTTTAAGGATTCATTCGATGTTGAGTATCAGTTAAATTTAATTGTGGGGACGGATTCTGGGTTGTTACCCAAATTTATTTACGAAAAATACCGAGACAACAAAAAAGGTCGCGAGTTTGTTTTCTTTGAGCAACCGGAAGTCATTGAAAAAGTCGATTTTAGTTATCTACCTGATTGGATCAGCGTTGAACCGGCAGATGTTGATCTAAAAGAACTCAGCGCAAACTGGATTGAATACATGATGACCAAACGCATTGGACTGTATAAATCCATTTCCGTTATAGATGAAGTCTCAACAGAAATAAAATCACTTTGGGTTTTGATCAAAGATCAATATTCTCGTTTGCAATTCAGTGATTTAGCTAACAACCACACCAAGCCATTTGTTGAAGCGCAGTTAAAAAACTTTCCAAGAAATAATTTTCCCATTAAACAAATTAAAAACCGCCTAAAAGGTCAGAAAGCCATTATGATTGCAGGCGGTCCGTCTCTTGATCAAACGATAGAATGGATAAAAGACGTACAGGATTCTTTTTTTATTTTCGCTGTTGGTCGAGTTTCCAAAAAACTGTATCAAGCTGGAGTGACACCTGATTTTATTATTTCGGTTGATCCGCATGAATTGAGTTATGACAACAGTAAGCAAATGTTTTATTTTTCTGAAGAAAGTATTTTGTTGAATTGTTTTCACATTGCACCTCGGTTGTTGAGTCAATGGTCTGGAATCTCTTGCTATTTTGGTGAACTCTATCCTTGGGAAGAAGCCAGTGGAAACTCCACTTCACCTGGTCCAACGGTCCTCCATAGTGCGGTTGTTCAAGCCGCGTATTTAGGGTGTGATGAAATCTATCTCACGGGTGTTGATTTATGTTTTTACAATGGTCAGACGCATGTTTCCGGTACCGCTGAGTCTAATGTCGGTAAGCTTGGTATTAAAGATTTGTCTAAAGTATTGACGTACAGTGGTGAGGAAGCCGAAACAGATATTCCTTTTGCACAAGGGGTTATCGCATTGGGAAGTATTGCTGCTTACTTACAGGAAACGCGTGAAACGAAGCTGTTTAACTTAAGCCAAAACGCAGCAAAGGTTGAAAATATTGCATATCGTTCATTTGACGATATTTCCCTGCCCAAGGAGGGGAGTCAAGCAAAATACCCGGTTTTGGAACAATTAAAACTTGAGATTAAGTTTTCATTGTCTGAAATGCAGACAATTCTTAAGGATAAGCTAAAAGAGATGCAGTCTGAAAGAGCTTTAATTATCTCAGCACAATCAATTTTGACCGATGCGATTAAAAGTATAAAACAATATCAAAAAGATTTTAATTCGAAAGCGTTAGCCAAAGCTCAAAAACACCGCCAAAAGTTAGAGAAAAAACTAGATGATCAAGCTATGATGCTCTTTTATTTTGGATACAGTTATTTTTCTCAAGTGATGAAGCCAGTTGAGGATAGTTCTAATTTATCTGACGATGAAATCGCACATACATTATCTACTTATTTTGACGGCATGAAAAAGTCGGTTAAAGACTTCATTGTGTTGGTTGATTCGGTTATTGCTGAAATCAAATTTATGCAGAAAGAATTTGATGACAACTCTTTACCTTGTGAACTTGAAACGGTTTGGGAACAACATAAAGAATTTGGGCGAGGAGAAGTTTGGACTCGTTATCATTCAGGTTCACTTGCTACAGAGCAACAAGTTTGTCTAGACAGGGTGCAAGAAAAATTCTATGAAGATATTTCTACTGAGCATACTAAACAAGCGCAAATGCTTCAAAGAAAAGCTTATGGCGTGACCAATTTGATTGACAAAATCAAAGAGGCATTTGAATTGGGTAATATCCAAGAGTTGAAAGCACTAATGGACCCGGTACAAACCCTTAAAAATCCCATCGATCAGTTAGGATTGTCTAATTTTATTGAAGCATCAATTGCCGCGATAGAATCACCTGAATCCGCTATTGAGCTTTATGAAAAAAATGAACATCCTAAATTGCAGGTGTATATAAAAAGTCAATTGTTGCCGACGTATATGAAAACAGAGCAGCACGATAAAGCGCTTAAAACCTTGCAGGACTTGTGTGAACTGTCTTCAGATTATATGATTCCTTATGCAGATTATTTGAATATTTTAGGAAGACCCGATTTGGCTACTGAGGTGGCTTTAGAACTTTTTAGACAAGAACAAACCAATTTACCTGCTTTAATCAAAGTTGTGCATTATGCAAATAAAGCAGGCTTAAATGATGTGTTTTCAGATGCTCTGGCTGTCGCACTTTCGATGGACCCTTTTCACCCAGAATTGCAAAGTTACCTACAACAGTAATTTTAAAAAGCTGGCTAGGTATCTGTTGCCTAGTCAGTTATTCATTATATATTTTCCTCATTTTAAATTTCTATCGCTTCTCCATTGAGTCAACACCTTTTTATCTTTCTTCTTTTAATAGCCTCTTGACCCTGTAAATAACGGGTTTTTATATTTTTTTTAATTTTTATTGTTTTTTTCTAAAGAAATTTTATTAGGGCCGATACCTTAATTGAAGGCAGGAAACACTGCCTCAAATAAATAAGAAAAACACACAAAGAAAGTACACACAAGGAGAAGTATCATGGCAATGGTTATTAATACAAATATGGCTGCAATCAATGCAAACCGTATCTTAGAAAGTACAACTGTTGATCAACAAACAGCGATGGAGCGTTTGACATCTGGTAAACGTATTAACGGTGCAGCAGATGATGCGGCTGGTCTTGCGATTACCACTAAAATGACGACTCAGGTAATGGGTACGGATATGGCGATTCGCAACGCGAACGACGGGATTGCTAAAATCCAGACGGCGGATGGTGCTTCAGAAGAAGTCACAAACATGCTGCAACGTATGCGTGAGTTAGGCGTTCAAGCATTGAACGGTACCTACAGCACAGGTAACCGTACACAAATGCAAGAAGAGTTTAGTGCCCTTCAAGAAGAGATTGATCGTATTGCTCAGACTACAAAATTTAACGGTGTTAACTTGTTGAATTCAGCAGCACTTGGAGCTTCAACTGCAAAAGTCTTCCACGTTGGTTGGGAATCTGGTGTTAACAACAAAATCTCAATGAGTGTGTTGAATATTGGTACCAGTGCATTGTCTGCAGGTGGTGTCACGTTAGGATCTTTGACTCTAACAAGTACAGCAACAGGAACAACAGCAGCTTCTGCAGCGGTTTCTAAGTTAGACGTTGTTATGTCGAAAGTGAATTTACAACGAGCATCATGGGGTGCATTACAGAACCGATTAGAATCGACGGTTTCAAATTTGTCGAATGTAAATGAAAACATCCAAGGTGCACGTTCACGTATCGAAGATGCTGACTTTGCAAAAGAAAGTGCGAACTTAGCGCGTACACAAGTACTGCAACAAGCAGGGATGAGTATGTTGTCCCAAGCGAATCAGCAGTCACAAAATGTTATGCAGTTACTTCAGTAATCGCAGAACACGAGTAAGTCAGGTACGCAGCAAGTGAAAATAGAATTTATTTAAGTGCTAAGCACTTAATAAACCAGTTCTGCTCAAAGTTTTACGATTAGGCAGAAGTATAGCTGGAATGAAAGTTTCAGCTGATTTTCAAAAAAGGAGAAGTATCATGGCAATGGTCATTAATACTAATATGGCTGCAATCAATGCAAACCGTATTTTAAGTAACACAACTGTTGATCAGCAAACAGCGATGGAGCGTTTGACATCTGGTAAACGTATTAACGGCGCAGCAGATGATGCGGCTGGTCTTGCGATTACCACTAAAATGACAACTCAGGTAATGGGTACGGATATGTCGATTCGTAACGCGAACGACGGGATGGCTAAAATCCAGACAGCTGATGGTGCATCTGAAGAAATTTCTAACATGATGCAACGTATGCGTGAGTTAGGTGTTCAAGCATTGAACGGTACCTACAGCACAGCTAACCGTAGTCAAATGCAAGAAGAGTTTAGTGCCCTTCAAGAAGAGATTGATCGTGTTGCTCAGACTACAAAATTTAACGGTGTTAACTTGTTGAATTCAGCAGCACTTGGAGCTTCAACTGCAAAAGTCTTCCACGTTGGTTGGGAATCTGGTGTTAACAACAAAATCTCAATGAGTGTGTTGAACGTTGGTACCAGTGCATTGTCTGCCGGTGGTGTCACGCTAGGATCTTTGACTCTAACAAGTACAGCAACAGGAACAACAGCAGCTTCTGCAGCGGTTTCTAAGTTAGACGTTGTTATGTCAAAGCTTAACCTGCAGCGTGCATCATGGGGTGCGGTACAAAATCGACTAGAATCAACGGTTTCAAACTTATCGAATGTAAATGAAAACATCCAAGGTGCGCGTTCACGTATCGAAGATGCTGACTTTGCAAAAGAAAGTGCTGACTTAGCGCGTACACAAGTACTGCAACAAGCAGGGATGAGTATGTTGTCTCAAGCGAACCAACAGTCGCAAAACGTACTTTCACTACTTCGTTAATAGCGTCTAATGAAGCGCATTAAAGGGGGTAAGTATGGATATTAAAAACCACTTACCGCCTGATGTGGCTTTAAATATGCAGCCTGAGACTAGTCATCAGGTTGCAACAATATCCAAAAGTCCGCAGCAGGCTTCAACACTAACGACAAGTGCGTTAACAAAAAATGCTGATAAGATAGCGATTGATGATATTCAAAGCCAAGCGACAAGCTTGAATGAAAAAATGTTATTGGTTGGTTTATCGCTGGCATTTAGTGTTGATGAAGGAACTCAGTCATCTGTTGTGACTGTGTTGGATACGAAAACGAATGAAGTTGTAAAACAGTTACCCTCGGAAGGGTCTTTGAAGATGATGAAAAATATTCAAGACTATCTGGATAACTTACAACGGAATGAGTTTAAAGATAAAGAAAGTTTGACAGGTGTCTTATTCAATGAAATCATATAGATGATGGATTGGTAAGGAGATGGGGTATGGCAGATTTTAATGTTATGCAACCAAGTAACCTGGCATTAGCTGAAGCAACAAATCCTAAAGTTTTAAAAAAAGAAGCTTTAGGTACCAAATTGACAGAATCTTCAAAAGAGATGAGCTCTTCTCAGCAAGAGAGAACGATCAAGAAGGTTCAAGGTGCGCAGGACGTTAAGCTTTCCAAAGAAGATCTGGACGGGCTAATAGAACGCGTGAATAAAGATTTAAGTGGCTACGATAGTTACTTAAAATTTGAAAGAAATGAAGACCTCCAACAGATGGTTGTCTTTATAAAAAATAGTGATACGGATGAGGTGTTACGTCAGATACCCTCACAAGAACTTTTAACCGTTTCCAAAAATATAAAAAACTTTTTAGAGATGCGTCAACAATTATCTGAAAAGATAGCGCCCGTTTTGGGGTTGATTGCGGATGAGAAAGTTTAGTTTTCAGTTTCCCTTGTGTGTTTAGCGGTCTTTTGGCCGCTTTTTTTTTCTAAAAATTAAAGTCTTTTAGTTTTTTGTCGATATATCTAATACAGATGGCATTTTGTATGCTTAACTCAATATAATAACTATATGTTCATAAGACATCATCAGACCAGATGACCAGGAGCCCGAAATGGCAAACGAAATAGGTAGCACGCTTTTAAATAGCTTAACTAACAGTACATTTGATATTGGAAACATGTCTAAAGCCTTAGCAACGGCAGAAGTTGCAGGGCCTAAAGCTATTTTAGAAAGAAATGTTGAAAAAGTAACCACTGAGCTGGATGCATTTAAGTATTTGCAGACAAACCTAGAAGCGTTTAACAGTTATGTGACGGATTTATCTTCACCAACCTTATTTAGTCAGAAAAATGCATCCTCTTCAAATGATACGCTTGTTTCTGTTTCAGCGACTAATTCTGCCGCACTGTCTAGTTATCAAATTGAATCCAGACAGTTAGCTCAAGCACATACTATGGTCGCTAATAAAGGATTTACATCCCCCTCTGATACGTTATCAACCGGAACCTTAACCATTGATGTCGGAGGGCAGGTATCCAATATTGCTGTTGATGCTTCCAACAATACTTTGGAGGGGTTGCAAAAGGTTATCAATAACGGTGATTATGGTGTAACAGCCTCCATTATTAATAATGGTGGGTCTTATCAAATGATGTTTACATCAAAAGAAAGTGGTGCGGCTGGTGAAGCGACTATTTCAGGGATCGCTGATTTTGATACAAATGGTTTTACGACGACGTCTCAAGCACAAGATGCTGTCATGGTTTTAAATGGTGTTACAGTGACAAATTCTACCAATACCTTTGACCAAGTTATTGATGGCGTCACGTTTCAATTGAACTCTGCATCTGTCGGGACAATTAGTACCGTTTCAGTTGGACAAGATTCTCAAAGTGTTAAGGATACCATTACCAGTTTTGTGGATGTTTATAATCAGTTAGATACGATTTTAGACGAGCTTGGAAAATATGATACTAGTGATTTAACAAAAGAAGAGCTGGCATCAGATGAGTATAAGTATTATGGCGATTTAGCAGGAAGCAGTTTATTGCGTTCTGTTAAATACCAAGTTAGAGAGTCGATGTCAGGGGCAATTAGCCAGCTTTCTGGTGGTAGTTATCAGTCATTGGCCGATATAGGTATTAACTTCACGCGAGACGGTGCTTTAGAAGTAGACAGTGCCAAACTTGATACAGCACTATTAACAGATATGAGTGCACTATCGACAATGTTTTCTAAAGGCGGAACTAGTGATGATCCTCTGGTTAATGTGTTGGCAGGTAGTGACAAGACGCAGACTGGGGACTATGCTTTAAATATTACTCAACTGGCGGATAGAGCAACGGTAACAGGTGGCGCGGTTGCAGGTCTGACGACCGATGAACAGGTTGCAGGGGATCGTATCAGTGATTTGACTTCTGCTTTAACCATTGATGCTTCAGCCAGTTTTGATCTAAATGTCAATGGAACCGTTAATACGATTAACTTGGCATCTGTGGCTCAAACGTATGCAACAAAAGACGAAGTGGCGACTGCAATTCAAGGGCAAATTGATGCCGCCTTTGGAGCAGGGGTCGTTGCCATTTCATATGATTCGTCTCAATCACGATTTGAACTTAATGCTGCGTCAGGTCAAGGAACTGTTGATATTGCTGCAACAACTGGTATGTCGAATCAAGGATTTGGGTCTGCTTCTTATGCTGGGCAACAACTGCTTGATTTAGGAGCGACTGATGCCACCTTTAATGTCAAAGTAGATGAATCAACAAGTTCAGCAGTGTCCATTACAGCTGGTAGATACACGATGGATGAATTAGCCCTCACAATGGCCTCAACAATTAATAATAATGCAGATGTTAAGGCTTCGGGCGCTGAAGTCAGTGTGACACATGATGGCAGTGCTTTTACGGTCACTTCTACACGCTTTGGTGGGTTTTCGAGTGTTGAGTTAACTGGGTTTGCTAATTTTGGCGCGGCAGGTTTCACTGCGGATGTATTGGATGCAGGGCAAAATGTAGATGGTACTTTGACCACGGCAAGCGGTTCATTGAATATTGGTGCTTATGCCAGCACGGCAGATGGTCGCCAAGTAAAAATCAGTGACTATGCCATGATTGCTGGAAATGAAGCCGAAGTTAGAGGGCTCGAGTTTGAGGTCATTGGCGGGACAACTGGTGCACGAGGAACAATCAGTTATTCGGAAGGGTATGCGAGTCAGTTAGAAACAACCATTAATGACTTGTTTAAAGCAGATACTGGTTTGTTGAGTACGAGAATGAGTAATTTGAATGATCGACTTGATCGTTATGATGAAAAAACAAAAGACATTGATACGAGATATGAAAAACTATTGGCAAAGTATCAAATGCAATTCTCTATGTTGCAGTCATTGATTAATAGCTCAGAACAAACTCGAAATATGCTGACAGCAACCTATAGTAATAACAATAATAATTAAAAAAGTTTAAACAAGGGATTTTGTTATGGATATGAATATGCGTAATAAGTTTGCACAACAATATGCAAATAATTATGTAGAAACGGCTGCTTCAGAAGCGACGCCACATAAGCTGGTGGAGATGCTTTATGATGGCTTAATTAAGCATTTAACATTGTCGAAAGTATTTATTGAGCAAAAAAAATACGAACAAAAGTCAGAGCACATTAATAAATCATTAGCAATACTAAACTCTCTAAGAGATGGAGTAGACCTTGAAAAAGGAGGAGAGGTTGCAGAAAATTTGTATGGCTTATATGACTACTGTTATCGTAAGATGATCGAGGTTTCGGCCAAGAATGATACTGTTATCATTGATGAAGTCGTTGAGCATATTAAGGCATTAAATGAAGCATGGAAAGCGATGCCGGAAGAGATTAAACGATCTTCTAAAGATCAGATTGAAAGAGAGAGTGCGTGATTTGTCGGTAGAGCAAACAAAGCTAAACTTGCTGGCTCATTCTAAAAATATGTTGAATGCTGCTGAATCAAGGCAATGGCAAGAGCTAACAGAATTAGATCACCTTTGGCATCCTATGCTGGAAAACGCAGTAGAAGAGTACGGTGAAGCTCTTTCTGGAATTGTTGAACAAATTTTAGAAGATAATGAAATAATCGCTAAATATCTACAAGAGGCGCAACAAGAAACGGCCTCAGAAATGCAGCAAGATACACACATTGCCGCTTCGATTAAAGAGTATTTGAAATAAAAGCTGAAAAAGGCTGCCAAAATTTTGACATCTCGTAAAAAAACTTATATAAAGTGTCTTAGATGTCAAAACGAAGTGGCGGCTAGATGAAAGAAGAGCTTTTATCCTCTTTGGTTGGTAATGGACCAGCCATGCAACAAGTTAAAAAACTCATACAGCAGGTTGCAAAAACCGACGCGACTGTCTTGATTCTAGGGGAATCAGGAACGGGGAAAGAAGTCGTTGCTCAATCCTTACATTCCGTATCTGAAAGATCTGATAGATCTTTTATACCTATTAATTGCGGTGCCATTCCAGGCGAATTATTAGAATCAGAATTATTCGGTCATGAAAAAGGGGCTTTTACAGGCGCGATTACAGCTCGTAAAGGTCGTTTTGAAATGGCTGAAAAAGGCACGATCTTTTTAGATGAAATCGGTGACATGCCTTTGCCGATGCAAGTTAAGCTTCTGCGTGTTCTGCAAGAACGAATGTATGAACGTGTCGGCGGTAATAAAAGTTTTGAATGTGATGTCAGAGTCATTGCGGCAACACATCGAAACTTAGAAGACAATATTTCAGATGGAACATTTCGTGAAGACTTGTTTTATCGATTAAATGTTTTTCCTATCGAAATGCCTTCTCTAAGAGAACGTCCTGAAGATATCCCCGATTTATTTGATTTTATGTTTCATAAAATTCAAAACTCAGGGCGGACCGTTCCTAAACTATCGGAAAAAGCGATGATTGCTTTGCAGCGTTATAGCTGGCCTGGTAATGTCCGCGAACTGGGTAACTTGGCTGAGCGACTGTCTATTTTATTCCCTGATTTAACCGTCGATTACGATGATTTACCTGTTAAGTATCAAGTTGAATTGGAAGAGGATGCATCCCTGATTCGAGTTGACTCCACAATATTAGAGTCTGCCAAACCGGATCTTGGTCAAAGTTCATCTCAGATTGCACTGAATACGACTGAGCCGGAAGTTACACAACAAATCACAGAAAATTCGGATGGCACAGAGAACGCGTCATCTCTTGGCATGCCTGATTTGGATTCTGGGTTGGATTTAAAATCTTATTTAGTGGAAATGGAAGTACAGTTAATTCAAAAAGCACTGGTGCAAACGGACGGGAATGTTTCTCAAGCCGCTAAGCTATTGCAGACAAACCGTACGACATTGGTTGAAAAAATCCGTAAATTTAATCTGAGTTAAGGTAAAGGGATTGTTGTGAGTGCAATCGAAAAGGAAGTTGAACAAAAGCGCTTAGCCGAATTAGAAGAAGCCTTTGAGCTTTTTAATCAAACTTCCTCTCAACTGACACAGGCTTATGAGTCTTTACAAAATCAAGTAGAAGATTTACAAGAAAAATTAGCGGAAAGTAATCGTGAAAAACACCAAGTTGGTGAACGACTTGAACAGTTGTTAAATTTGCTTCCCGCTGGTGTTATTGTGTTAGATGAGCAACAAAGAATTATCGATATGAACCCTGCCGCAGAAAATATTTTAGGAAAAGATGCAGTAGGGCGCCTTTGGGAAGTTGTGGTTAGAAATGCCTTTTTAACCTTTAATGATGCCGGAGAGCTTATTACTCATAACCAAATGACATTCCAATTATCCGAATCCCCATTAAACTTTTCTTTTGATGGTCACGATGTCACGGGGAAGATTTTATTAATTCAGGATGTGACTGATGCCAGAGATTTGCAACAGCATATCAGTCGTCACCAGCGTTTAAGTTCCATGGGAGAAATGGCGGCTTCTTTGGCACATCAAATTCGTACCCCCCTTGCTTCGGCATTACTTTATGTTTCTCAAATGTCTTCAGGTCAACTGGATTCTCAAAAACGAGAAAAATTTGTTCACAAGTCCTTAAATAGTTTACGTCATCTTGAATCCTTAGTGAACGATATGTTGCAGTACGCAAAAGGCGGCAAGGCGAAAGATCAAAAGGTAGCGGTGGATGCATTGCTAGAGAGCTTAAAGCAAGCGGTTGAGGCAAAAGCCCAACAATCAAGAAGTGTGATTGAATTTGATGAAGTTCCGCCAGGCCTGGTCGTTTTAGGGGATCAAGATGCGCTGTTAACAGCCTTAGAGAATTTGGTAAGCAATGCAATTGACATTGTTTCTGAACAGGCGGAAATTTCAGTGTCAGTCAAAACAACACAGAATTTGGTTGATATTATGGTTGCAGATAATGGACCAGGATTGACAGAAGAAATGAATGAGAAAATTTTTGAACCTTTTTTTACCAGTCGTGCACAAGGAACAGGCCTTGGTCTGGCAGTGGTTAGGGCCGTTGCTGAAGCACATGGGGGAGAAGTATGGGTGAACTCGGTAGTGGGAAGAGGAGCGGTTTTTGGTGTGCGCTTACCCTTGTTAAGAATTGAGGAGAGCTCATGAGTATTGCTAAGATTTTAGTAGTAGAAGATGATACAGAATTACAAGAAGCATTAGTCGATACCTTAGAGCTTAATGGGTTTGATGTTGTTTCTGTGGGGTCTGCCGAAGAAGCACTTGTTGCATTGGACGATGAGATTGCGATGGTTTTCACTGACATCCGTATGGATGGGATGAATGGTTATGATTTGATGAAACGTATTCGAGCGATCAAGCCATACCTACCTATTGTGTTAATGACGGCTTATGGAACGGTAGAGCAGGCTGTTGAAGCGATGAAGTCAGGCGCGGTAGATTATATCTTGAAGCCTTTTGAAGCGGATGTTTTAGTAGAAAAAGCAAAAGCGTATTTTTATCGAGACGCCTCGGCGGAAGAAGATTTTGTGGTGGCTGACGCAACAACCGTACAATTGAAATCGATGGCAAAAAAAGTCGCCGAAAGTGACGCGTCGGTTTTGATTACAGGAGAAAGTGGCACCGGGAAAGAAGTTTTGGCTCGGTTTATTCATAATCATTCCACGCGAAGCAAACAGCCTTTTGTTGCTATCAACTGTGCCGCAATTCCTGAAAACATGCTGGAAGCGACCTTGTTTGGTTATGAAAAAGGTTCTTTTACCGGTGCAATGAAAGCGATGCCAGGTAAGTTTGAACTGGCGCAGGGTGGAACCATTTTTTTAGATGAAATTGGCGAAATGAAACCTGACTTGCAAGCGAAGTTATTAAGGGTTTTACAAGAACGAGAAGTGGAACGTATCGGTAGTTCTAAGCTAATTAAATTAGATGTGCGCGTATTGAGTGCATCCAATGTTGATATGAAAAAAGCGATGGCTGATGGCGATTTTCGAGAAGATTTGTTTTATCGGTTAAATGTTTTTCCGATGCGGATTCCGCCTTTGAGAGAGCGCCCCAAAGATATTGCTGCTATTGCAGAACGCCTATTGCAGCGTCATTGCGGTGGTCGAAGAGTAGAGCCAATGATGTCGGCTCCTGCAATGCGTTCATTAATTCAATTTCAATGGCCAGGAAATATTCGAGAGCTTGATAATGTCATTCAAAGAGCATTGGTGATGATGTCTGGTGAAACCATTCAAGAACAGGATATTTTGTTTGATGATAGCTTTCATCAAAATGCGGGGACTTCCCAGGCAAATAGCGTTAAAGAGGTGGAAGCTTCAGCTGTGGATACTCACCAATCCGTTGCGACAGATGGTCAGTCGCCCTCAACGGATTTAAAAGAGCGTGAAGTGCAAATTATTTTAGAAACGTTAAAAGCGAACAATGGTCATCGTCAAAAAACGGCTGAGGCACTGAATATTAGTCCAAGGACCTTAAGGTATAAACTGGCACGCTTTAAAGAGCAAGGGTTGGACGTTTTATAACGCTGCCAAAAATGGTACATTGTTTTCATGTTGGTGGACTAGAAAAGTCAGCGTAAACAAATGGTCTTTTGATTATTTATAGAAGATCCTATCGTTATATGGTTTGGCTGCAATTAGATGTCGTTAATTTGACGCTTAATTTGGCATATGAATTGCTGAACTATGTCATAATTAGCTTACTGACGATGGTCTTATTACAAAGACTATGTGATGACAAACTGGAGTTTTACACAAAAATGAGTAATTCGGTCGATACACAAAGCCTTATGTTGCAGATGAGAAGTTTGGCTGCAGAAGCGGCATCTCAATCTCAACCGGTTCAAAAAGCTGAAAAAGGCGCCCAAGCTGCGGAGAATTTTTCCGATTTACTCTCTCAATCGGTTAATGCCGTCGCAACAGAGCAAAATAAATCATCCGCCATGAAAACTGCCTTTGAAAAAGGGGAGGACGTTGATTTAACGGAAGTAATGGTTCAAGCACAAAAGGCAAGTTTGTCTTTTCAAGCAATGACTCAAGTAAGAAATAAACTGGTCGAAGCTTATAAAGATATTAAAAACATGCCTATTTAATTGATTTACTAACAAGAGAAGATATCTTTAATGCCTGATCAACCATCTCTTGATCCTACTTTAAGTTCGTCAAAAGCCGCGGAAGGTTCTCCCCTCCTAAAAAATTTAACGTCTTTATCCGTTGCGAAGCAAGTCAGTTTAGTTATCGCATTAGCTGCCAGCGTCGCGTTGGCAATCGGAATTATCCTTTGGTCCCAATCTACTAGTTATACCTTGTTGTTTGGCAGTATGGATGCCAAAGACATGAATGAAGTCATCCAGACCCTAGACCAAGAAAACGTCCCTTATAAAATTGAAGAAAACTCTGGTGCTATTTTGGTGCCGAATGAACAGGTACATTCTTTGCGCCTCAAACTCGCAGCTCAAGGTTATCCTAAGCAAGCGCCTACTGGTTATCAGATTTTGGATATCGATCAGGGATTTGGTATTTCTCAGTTTAAAGAAACCACGCGCTATCAACGAGCTCTTGAAGGAGAACTCGCCAAATCCGTATCAAGCATTAATGCGGTAAAGTCAGCACGGGTGATTTTGGGGATGCCAAAACGTTCCGTTTTCGTTCGTAAGCAACAAGAACCTACCGCATCGGTCACGGTCAAACTTTATCCTGGTCGTGCATTGAATGAAGAACAGGTCAGTGCAATTGTTTATTTAGTTTCTTCCAGTATTCCTAATATGAAACCTAAAGGCGTAACGGTTGTTGACCAGCAAGGTAACTTGTTAACCAGTGATTCTCATTCCGGCATCATGAATGTGAGCCTTAAGCAATTGGGATATACTCGCCAAGTAGAAGATACACTGTCTCAAAGAATTATCCGCTTGTTGACGCCTGTTGCAGGTGGAGATCACAAGGTAAGAGCACAGGTGACGGCCGAGCTTGATTTCACTCAGCAAGAACAAACACGAGAAAATTATGAACCCGATCCTGAAGCGATTCGGTCTGAACAAGAAATTAAAGAAATCAATCGAAATGAAGGGCCGATGGGGATTCCTGGTGCTTTAACCAATCAACCACCTCGTGCAGGTATCGCACCTGAGGAAGGTTATAAAGCTGAAAATGATCCTAACCTGAAAAACTCAAAAGAGAAAAAAACTAAAAACTATGAGCTTGATCGAACAGTCAGTCATATCAAAAATTCTGTCGGCAGTATTAGACGATTGTCAGTTGCGGTGGTTTTGGATGATAAGTTAACCGTTGATGATAATGGTGACACGGTCAGAACGCCTTTAACTGAAGATGAGTTGCAACGTTACCGTCGTTTGGTCAGTGATGCCGTTGGCTTGGATGAAGCGCGTGGAGATACTTTAAGTATTGTGAATGCCTCTTTTATTCAAGAAAAACAAGAAGATTTTGCAGGGCCTGAAATCTGGGAAGAACCTTGGTTCTGGACATTGGTTAAACAAATCTTAGCAGGCCTGGCTGTTTTAATTATCATCTTTGGTGTGATTCGACCCATGTTGAAAGATCTATCAAAACGCGAAGAAGTGGCGATGGATTATCCTGAGGATGTGCCTGAGGAAGAAGAAGAACTTGAAAATGCAGATGAGATTTCTCGAGCATTAGAACAAATGAATGAAGAGGTCGAACAAAAAGCCGAAGAGGTGGATGAAGACTCTGAAAAAGATAAGGAAATGCTTGAAAAAGTTAAAGCCGTTGTATCGGCGGATCCAAAACTAGCGGCGCATATCATTAAGCAATGGATGGCGAAGGGAGACTAATATGGCAAGCTCTGAAATTGAAGAAGTGGCCGAAGACACTCTTACTGGGTTGGAAAAAACCTCCATTCTTTTATTAGCTTTAGGAAAAGAAACGGCTTCAAAAGTCTTAGGACATCTTAACCCAAGAGAGGTTCAGCAGATTGGTACCGCAATGACTGGTGTAACGGATGTGTCTCATTCAGATATTCATATTGTAATGAAAAAATTCTTGGATGAGCTGGGTGAAGATGCATTAGGAATTAATCCAACAGAATACGCCCAATCGTTAATGGTGGATGCACTTGGTGAAGGCGGAGGCGGCTTGATGGATGCAGCCATGCTAGGCGACCAGGTGAAAGGCCTTGAAGCGCTCAAGTGGATGCACCCTTCAACGATTTCCAATATGCTGCGAAATGAGCATCCTCAGGTAGTTGCGATTGTTTTATCTTATTTCGAGCCAGACTTGTCGGCTGAAATTTTGGCGGGCATTCCTGAACGCTTTCAATCTGAAGTTATTTATCGTATTGCCACTCTCACAACAATCCAGCCAAGAGCATTATTTGATTTGAACGATGTACTCGAGCATGCTTCCAGTGATGGTGAGGGTGGTAAGCTTGCTACAATTGGCGGTGAGAAGCGTGCTGCAGAGATTTTGAACTTAGTGGGTGGAGGCGTCGATTCCAGAGTATTGGATGATATTGCCATCGAACATGAAGATATCAGTAAAGCCATCCAAGATAAAATGTTTGTATTTGAAGATATCAGTGGTATTGAGCCAAGAGGCATTCAAACATTACTGGGTGAAGTACCAACCGATGTACTCAAAATTGCTCTTAAAGGGGCAGATGATACGATGACAGAGCTTTTCTTGACAAATATGTCTAAACGTCAGGCTGAAATGCTAAGAGAAGAACTGGAAATGAGTGGTCCCGTTAAGTTGAGTGATGTTGAAGAAGCTCAAAGAACTATTATTCAAACTGTGCGTCGCTTGGCGGATGAAGAAAAATTAATGATGCCTGGTGGTGCAGAGGAATTCGTCTAAATGGCTTCCAATCAAGAACCTCTTGATCCAATGCCTCCTGTTCCTGAGGAGGAGAACCTTCCTGTTGCCAGTTTAATGCGTGCAGATGAAGTGGCTGAGCCAGAAATTAAAGCATTTCAGTATTTAGATCTCGAACAGGAAGAAGTTAAGAAAGAACAAAAAATTCGGGCGGATGTCAAAGAACAAATCCGTAAAGAGCTTCAGCCAGAAATGGTACGAAAAGCAACCCTGCTAAAAAAAGAAGTGTATGAAAAGTCTCATAAAGAAGGGTATGAGTCAGGTTATCAAGAAGGGTTGAAAAAAGGTCGGAAAGAAGCTTATGAAGCGGCTGAAAAGGAAGCCGATGCAACGCTCTCATCGCAAGTTAAATCGATTCAAAAATTACTGGAATCGATGAGTCAGCCATATCAAGATATTTCTCAAAATGTATTTGAATCCTTGTGTCATCTCTCTGTTGATTTGGCCGCTCGCATTGTACCTGTGGAAATCGCGTTACATAAAGAATGGATCATCGATGCAATTCAGGAAGCTGTTCAGAAATTACCAGATGATTCCGAGCCAATTGATGTCTTTCTTCACTCAGCTGACCTGGAAATTGTTGATAAATATTTGCAGTCAAATAAAGTAAATTGGCGCTTGAATGCAGATGATGACCTTCAAGAAGGTACGTGTCGTATTAAACAAAATTCTTCAGTCGTAATGAATGACTGGAAAAGTCGATTGGATGAACTTCTCGGAGATACAGAGTCTCTTTTTAAAAAACTCGCAAAACAACCAAATAAGGTGTTGAACTCTAACTCTCAAACATCAACTCCATCAGAAGAAACCTAGCTGAGGGGCCATGATGATTAAACAGCTTTTTAATCAGTACTTACATTATAAGTTTTCAGAATTATCCGAACAAATACCTCATAAACCCTCGCTTCAAATAGAAGGGCGATTGGTTCGAATGGTTGGGATGACATTGGAAGTTGTGGGTACTTATGCGCCTATTGGATCACGTTGTCAGGTTCTGTCTAAAAACGAACCTCCTATAGAGGCAGAAGTGGTTGGCTTTAATGATGATCGTCTTTACTTAATGCCGATTGGAAAAATTCACGGGCTTGAACCGAATGCCAGAGTGGTTCCTGTTTCTGGGGGCATTAAGGTTGGTGTCAGTGCATCAATGCTGGGACGAATTATTGATGGTGCCGGTAACCCTTTAGATGATAAAGGTCCCATCTCTTTTGATAAAAGAGTGTCATTAAACGGAGATAAAATTAACCCGCTTCACCGAGCACCGATTCAAGAGCCGTTAGACGTTGGAATTAAGACAATTAATGGTCTTTTAACGCTTGGTAAAGGGCAAAGAGTCGGGCTTCTTGCAGGTACTGGTGTGGGTAAAAGTGTCCTATTAGGCATGATGACACGATTCACTGACGCAGAAGTTGTTGTTGTCGGTTTGGTTGGAGAACGGGGCCGAGAAGTTAATGATTTTGTCAGAAATAACCTTGGTGAAGATGGACTTAAGCGGTCGGTTGTTGTTGCGACACCGGCAGATGATCCTCCTTTGATGCGTTTACATGGTGCGATGTTGGCAACGTCCGTTGCCGAGTATTTTAGAGACCAAGGTAAAAATGTTTTGCTCTTGATGGATTCTCTGACACGCTTTGCACAAGCACAACGTGAAATTGCTTTGGCTGTAGGAGAACCTCCCGCTAGTAAAGGGTACCCTCCTTCCGTTTTTGCTAAACTGCCTCAGTTGGTTGAAAGAGCAGGAAACGGTGCAAGCCACTCCGGTTCAATCACAGCGATTTATACGGTCTTGGCGGAAGGGGATGATCAAAATGATCCTGTTGTAGATTCTGCAAGGGGGGTTTTAGATGGTCATATTTTATTATCAAGGCAAATAGCCGATTCTGGACGATATCCTGCTATTGATATTGAAGCATCCATCAGTCGTGTGATGATTGATGTTGTACCTCAACAGCAAAATAAATTAGCAAGGCGTTTTAAACAACTATATTCAACGTATCAACAAAATCAAGATTTGATCAGTATTGGAGCATACCGTAAAGGGACGGATGCAGCGATTGATGAAGCCATTGAAAAACATCCTCAATTAAGCCACTTTTTATCGCAATCAATTGATGAATCTTTTTCTGTTAAAGAGAGCTTATCATCGCTTGAATCAGCTCTTTCTTAATCTTTATTATTCTGTCAGGAATTCAAAATGGCTAATTCAAAACTAAAACGCTTTGAAATGTTGGTTGAATTGGCTCAGGATGAGTTAGATAAAGCGCAAGAAACCTTCTTAGCTGTCCGTCAACAACTAGAGAGCAGTGAAGAGCAGCTTGACTCTCTACAAGATTATCATGCTAACCACTTGTCTAAAATTCATAATGACAAAGAAATTACGATGGCTCAACTTCAAACAACACAAGCATTTATCGATAACGTTAATAAAGCCATTTTGTCCCAGAAAGAACAAATGGCACAATTGACGCAAGTTCTAGAAAAAGCTCAAGAAACTTGGGTTGAAAAGCGTGCTCGCCATCAATCTCTGAAAAATATTTACTTAAAATTAAAACGAGATGAACGTGTCAGGCTTGATAAACAGGAACAAAAAATGCTGGATGAATTAGCTTCTCAGCAATTTGTTCATAGTAATTCTTCTAAATAAATCACTTTCACAAAGGTTTTATTAAGTTGGCTTGCATGTTGCTTGAAACGGTTTAAATACAAATCATATGGAATAGATAATGATTGAGCAAACTCCAGTATTGAATGTAGCAAACGGCAAGTCTAAAGCCGCTTCAACACTTATTGATGTAGAAGAACGGCAATCTTTGCCGAAGGGTGCGTCAACTTTTTCGGAAGCATTAGAGCATGCAGGCAAGTCTGTTGAAAATGCTTCTTCAGAAAGCAAAATTCCTTTTTCAGAAATTAAAGTGGATGTCACCACCGCTCAACGCAATGAAAAACCTGAGGATTCCGGTTCCGATAAGTTACTTTCAAAGCCTGATTTAGACACTAAAATTGATTTGGAAGTGGTATTGCAGCAAATTAATCAACATCCTGATTCAAAAACTAAGCAGGGATCAGAAGAAAGTGTTAGCCAGAAAATTTTAACGTCAAGTGATACGGTTGATGAAAAGATTGATGAAAGACTTAAAACGGCTCTAAAAGCAGAAGGGATGTCTGGTAAAGATCAAGAAGACAGTAACTTGCAATTGAATGCGTCACAATCTGAGCTGACCGGTGATTTCGGCAAAAAAGTTGGCAGTGAAAGAGAACAATCTGTCAAGGCTGAAATGCATACAGAAAAAGTAACCACTGAAGATATCAATAAAGTTGATGGTGTGCAATCTGTTGTGATGGATGTTAAGGCTGAAAGTACTGAGAAGACTGACCCGACTAATGAAATAACGCATGAAGTTGCAACTCAATTAAATCAAAATGAAGCAAGCTCAAGCTCAAGCTCGAGAGAGGCAGTTCAATCAGGAACAGCATCATCAGAAGAAATCGAAGAAACTTCTGCTAAAGCTCAACTCAGTGAGAAAACTTCCTCTGCTGGTGTAGAAGCGAACAAAGTATCAGTTGAAGAGCCTCTAAAACAGCATTCTATGGAAACTCAACAAGATAAAGCTGGTGTGGATAAAAGAGTTCAATCATTAGATGACCTCAATGTTGAAAAGGAAGAAACGCAGAATGCATCTTTAAACAGTGCAAAGAAAGATATTTCCCAGCATGCATCATACGCTGGAATCGTTCACGCTCAGGATGGTCAGTCTAAAGCACAGGGGCACCGTGCCGAGAATGCTGGCGATAATACTATGCGATCATTTGATAGAGCGGCTGAACAAGCACAAGATAAAAGAGCTGTGGTAGCTGACGATAAACCACGTGTTTCTGTACATAAAGAACCAAATGCTCCCGTGTCTAGTGAATTGAAGCATTCACGAATAGATTCTGGTAATACTGTTGGGAATGGATCAACTTCAAATGGGCAAAGCGGGTCTCATCAGGGGCAATCTTCGCAACATAACTCACAGAATCAGGGGCAGCAATTTTCCCAACAGCAACAAATGTTAAGTCAGCTACAGAGCCGACAAGTGTCTAAAGAACATCAAGAGATTTTGAAAAGCTTTAATGATGCCTTGAGTTCCGAAGAGAATAAAGCTGAAAAAACTGAAAAAATTCTAGGAAATTTAGGCGTCAGCTTTGATTCCAGAAATCAATTGCCAGCAGGGCTGCAAGCGATTACACAAGGTGTCAGAACACCGCAGTGGGGACATGCATTAGGACACCGTGTAACTTACATGGCAAACAATAAGATTCAAGAGGCAAAAATTACCCTGAACCCGGAAAAGTTAGGCCCTATTCAAATTAAACTTAATGTGGATAAGGATCAACAAGTACACGTTTCTATGACCGCTCAGCATGGAACGACTCGCGAAGCGATTGAGAATGCGATGCCAAGGTTGAAAGAAATGCTGGAAGCAGCTGGTATAGGGTTTGGTTCCTTGGATGTAAAGGATGAAAGAGAGTTTTCAGACAATCATAATGAAGATGACTCAAAGTCGCATGCTTCAAGTGGAATAGGTCAGAATGAGTTAGGAAACGATTCTCAGGAAGAGGAACAAGCTGTGGTTCAGAGTTCAAACAATAATTTAGTGGATTATTACGCTTAAGAAAGTGAAAGGAATAAGCATGAAATTACATCAACAATTGGTTATGTTTGGAGCCGGTTTGCTCTCAACTACGGCGCTTTCACAGTCAGAAATAACGGGAGCGCCAATAGCAGGGGTTGCCTTAATTGCCATCCTTGTTGGGGCGGTTGTTGCTGGTGCGCTGGTTTATTTGGTTTGGTGTAATAAACCGGGAGTATGCGATCAGACTACTGTCATTGAAGCAGTTGATAAAGTTGCGTCAAGTGATTCAAGCTTTCTTCCTTTGTCTGATGAGAATATTGATCCAAAGTTACAAGTAAGTATTAACCAGTTATTGTCAAAAGCGAATGAGATTATTAGTTCAAAACAAGATGAAGTTGAGGCTAATCAATCACAAATTGCTACGTTAGAAAGCCAGATTGAAGAATTGAATGAAACATTGTCGGATGCTTATGCACAGGCAGATGCCAGCAGCAGCCAATCGAATGTTGATTCTTCAGAGCTTGTGAGCCTCTCGGAGCATGTATCAACAGTTGTTGATAAAATGAGTACTGGAACCAATGCCGGAATGTCATCAGCTTCGAGTGTTATCTCTGAAGTCAGTGGGTTAACAGATGAGGTAACACATGCTTCTTCGGTCATTAAAAAACTTGAAGAAGACAGTAATAACATTGGGACCGTTCTGGTGCTGATCCGTGATATCGCAGAACAGACGAATTTGCTGGCACTTAATGCCGCTATTGAAGCAGCGCGAGCAGGTGAGCATGGAAGAGGTTTTGCAGTTGTGGCTGATGAGGTCAGAATTTTGGCTGGAAAAACGCAACAAGCAACAACGGAAATTCAAAAAATTATTGAAGAGCTGCAACAAAGAGCGCGTAATGCAGTAGAAGTGATGGGAAGCGGTCAAGAAAGAGTGGAAACGACCCAAGTACAGGCTGGAAAAGTAAATGATTTTTTTCATGAAATCGAAGATAATCTGTCGCAGTTAAAAATAGCTCAAGAAGCATTGTCAAAAGCAGTGAATAGCATTTAATGTTTGTTGATCTTAGTGTGGTAAATAAAAGAATAATAAGGCTCTAATATGAAAGCGATAGTCGGAACAATAGTGGTATTTGGATCTCTACTCGGAGGATATCTTCCTCATGGTAGTGTTGGGATTTTAATTCAGCCACTAGAAGTCTTAATTATTTGCGGTGGTGCATTAGGTGCTTTTATTATTGCTAACCCAGGTTGGGTGGTTAAGAAAAGTTTCAGCGGTGCATTAGGGTTGGCAAAACCTGATCCATATAACAAAGAAGTTTATATGGAACTTTTGGGGTTGATGTTCAGAATTTTTAATAAAGCGAGACGTGAAGGATTGATGGCAATAGAGGCTGATGTTGAGGATCCTCATTCTAGTGAATTGTTTAGCGCGTCGCCTAAAGTCTCTTCGGATCACCATGCAGTGGACTTTATTTGCGATTATCTAAGATTGATGATCAGTGGCGCAAGTAATCCTTATCAATTAGAAGATCTTATGATCTTAGAAATGGATATTCATCATCATGAAGCTGCTGCCCCTGCTGAGGCAATCGGAAAGGTTGCAGAAGCGCTTCCGGGGTTTGGTATCGTAGCTGCTGTCTTGGGGATTATTGTAACAATGGGCTATCTAGACGCAGGGCCTCTTGAAATTGCACACCACATGTCTGTTGCTCTAGTGGGAACCTTTTTGGGGATATTGGTCGCTTATGGGGTGGTAGGGCCCATTTCTTCGGATATGGCCAATAGAGCACATAATGAAGGGGCTTATTTCGGTACGATTAAAACTTGTTTAATGGCCAACTTGAATGGGTATGCTCCGCAAATTGCGGTTGAGTTTGGGCGGAAGTCTATCCCTGCTTCCGAAAGACCTTCTTTTCAAGAAGTAGAAGAGTTTTTACAAACACAAAAATAATTGCACCTAATCAAATTTATCGAGTAAAGACGAATGAGCGAAGAACAGTCCATAATTATAAAGCGGTTAACCAAATGCCCGCACTGTGCTCATGGTGGGGCTTGGAAAGTTGCGTTCGCGGACTTTATGACTGCTGCAATGGCTTTCTTCTTAATGCTTTGGATTTTGGGTGGGGTCAATGATGAAGAAATGAAAGCCATGGCTGAATATTTTCGTGACCCGACGGTGATTGAAGCCTCTCCACAAGTTTTGGTGCCATCCAAAGAAGCCGGGCGTAGCTCTGACTCTATGATTGATATGGGAGGGTTTAAAGATACGCCTAAAGGCAGTATTGAAAATGAAAATGGTGAGGCAAAAGCTCAAGAAAAAGCGCAAATGGAAGATTTGAAGCGCCAGATAGAGCAAAAGATTTCGGAAAACCCGATTACTAATGAATTAAAAAATCAGTTAAAAATTGAGGTAACGCCAAACGGACTTCAGGTTCAAGTGTTAGATGATCGAAAAAGACCGATGTTTGGTAGTGGTGTTGATTTGCCAAAAGATTATGCTGCCAAGTTATTAAAAGAGGTTGGGTCGGTTTTAGCACAAACCAACAATAGGATTAGTATTGCGGGACATACCGATTCATCAGGTTACCACTCTAATGCAGAGTACACTAACTGGGAGTTATCAGCTGATCGAGCCAATGCGGCCAGAAGATTGTTGTTAGATGGTGGTGTTGAAGAGAAAAAGATCGCTCAAGTGGTTGGACTGTCAGATACGGTGCCATTTGACAAGGAAAACCCGTATAATCCTCGTAATAGACGAATCAGTATAATTGTGCTGAATAAAGAAGCGGATGAACGCTTAAAAAGTCTAAGTGAAGCACCTGGGATGGAAGATTTATCAAAAGAATTGATTAACTCACCGCTTGACCAGAACTAACAATAATAGAATTAACTTAGGAACTTAAGGGATAGAACATGGCAGAAGAAGTTCAAGAAGAGAAAAAAAGCAGTGGTGGCGGAAAAGGAATGATTATTGCTCTATTAGTCATCATTGTTTTGTTGATTGTCGGTGTGGCTGTAATGACGTTTGTACTGTTAAGTGGTAATGGGGAAAACCAAACCGCTCATGCAGAAGAATCAGCGCAACATGCGCCAGCTGAGCACTCGGATGAACCAGTCGTTTCAAGTGAAGGTGTGGTACAACAATATTCTCCTAAGTTTAAACAGTATGAACCACCAGAGCCAGGCTCGCCTCCACAGTACTTTGCGATGGAACCGTTTGTGGTGAACTTTAAAGGAGAAGGGCAAGCTAAGTTTTTGGCGGTAACTTTAAAGTTTATGTCACATTACCCTCAGTTGATAACAGAGATGGAAAGTTATCGCCCAATTTTAAGAAACGATATCACTTCTTTGTTAAGAGTCCAAACATATAGTGTTATGAGTAAGGATGATGGTCCAGATATTTTAAGAGAAAAGATTCTAACGAAAGCAAGAGCGGTGTTGGAAAAAAGAAATATTTATCCAGATTTATTAGAAAACGTCTATTTCGAACGTTTTGTGATGCAATAAGATTAAATTTAGGTAACGTGAATGGATGATATTCTAAGTCAAGATGAAGTCGACGCCCTTCTTAAAGGAATGGGGGGCGGTGATGTTGATACAGAAGGGGATAATCCCGCTGAAGGAACATCTGCCAAGGTATACGACTTCACGAACCAAGAGCGAATTGTTCGTGGGCGTTTGCCTGCCTTAGATATTATCAATGAACGTTTTGCAAGAGGGTTTCAAAGACACTTTAATGAAATGATTATGTCCAGCGTGGAAGTTACTGCGGGCGAAGTCAAAATCATTAAAATGATTGATTATTTAAGAAACCTTTTTGTCCCAACCAGTTTAAACATATACCGAATTAACCCGCTTAATGGGGTATCGTTATTTACATTAGACTCCAAGCTGATCTTTACAGCAGTTGATATGTATTTTGGTGGAACGGGCTTGCTTCCATTCAAAATTGAAGGTCGTGAATATACGCCTGTTGAAATGAGTATGGTCAGAAGTATTTTAGATATGTCTTCTGAAAATTTACGCAAAGCTTGGGCGCCAGTGATGGATATAGAAATTGATTATATGCATTCTGAAATGAACCCTAAATTTGCCAGTATCGTTGATGCCACCGATATGATCGTCGTAAGCCCAATCAATGTACGGTTTGAAGGTGTTGAGGGGCGAGTCGATATTGTAATGCCTTATGCTATGTTGGAGCCTGTTCGAGATAAGCTTGAAGAAGGGATGTCTAACCTGCAAGGGGAGTCAGATAATCGTTGGTCAAGAACGCTTAAAGAAGAAACCAAAAATATTGAAGTTGAATTGGCGGTTAATCTTCTTGAGCTTCAGATGAACATGGACGACCTCATGAAGATGGAAAAAGGCGATATTATTCCGATTGAAATGCCAGAACTGGTCACAGTTAAAGCTGAAGGTATCGGAGTTATGAAAGGTAAAGTTGGTGAAAGCCGAGATCGAAAAGCGGTAAAAATTGAACAAATACTTCGTCATCCTGCATATCAGGAGAGAATGGTAGAAAATGTAAAGGAATGGTACGATGAGTGAAGAAGATGATTTAAGTGCATGGGGTGATGCTCTTGACGAGCAAGCAGAGGCAGAAGGAACTGATGCGGGGGGCGATGATCCATGGGGAGCTGCGCTTTCCGAGCAAGCTGCAGAAACTTCTTCTAACAACTCTGATGAAATTGATGCCGCTTCTTTTGATGCTCTTGAAAAAGGACGAGGCGACAGCTCAGAGAAAGTAGATTTGGATGTTTTATTAGACATTCCTGTCACGCTTCAATTGGAAATTGGACGAGCCAAAGTGTCTATTAGAAATCTTCTATCTTATACGCAGGGTTCGGTTATTGAGATGGATCGTCTAGCGGGTGAGCCTTTAGATTTATTGGTAAATGGAACATTGATTGCGCACGGAGAAGTCGTTGTTATTAACGATAAGTTTGGGGTGCGTTTAACAGATGTTGTCAGTCCACAAGAGCGAATTAAAAAGCTCAAATAGTGATTACCTCAGCATTAATATAGAAAAAGGGCTTCATAGTAAGCCCTTTTTTATGTAAAGAAGAAAAAATGGTTTCAAATGATTATTTAACACTTTTGGATTTAATGCATCCCAGTTCCGTTTTGGTGTTTCTGTTTATCACTTTAATGGTTTATCTGATTTTTAAAGTGTCCACTTTGCTGCTTAAGTTTTTATTGGTATTGGGTGTGATTGTCTTACTGATTGTCATATTGTCACCGGAAACCATCGATTATCTAAAGACGCTTCCTGTTAATTGATAATCAATTATTTAAAAAATTTAGAGGAAAGAAAAATCTGCTAAGGCCTAACAGATTGAATGAATGTTTGGTGGAGATGGGCGGAAACAAACTTTTCTATAGAAGTAGCTTTTTTAGAGGATTTTTTAGTAATTTAAAAGTAAGTGGTACATTAATAGTACATTACTTAGCTGCTTGCCATTGTTCGGATATCCAATTTTGAATTTCTGAGCTTAACCATAAAGCTTTACCTTTGATTACTCGATTTTTTGGAAATTCACCAGTTTTAATTAAAGCATATATTTTTGATTTTTTCAGTCCTATCATCATCTCTACTTTTGGCAACGGTAGTAGTTGCTCAGGTACTTTGTCTATCATTATTCCACCTTTCTGAAATCTGGAGATATTTCAGAAAGACATTTATAAAAATTAAAGCAGAAATCTGTTAACTAATATCTGATTAAATATCAAAAATTCCATTTAATGTGGATTTTTTAGAATTAATCGATTGAGTTTTTTCAAGTTTATTAGAAATCGTTCTAAAAAAATAATTCTAAATCTTCCTTTTCACTTTCCTTTTTGAGCAGCTGCTTAAGAAGAGTGCCCGCGTTTACTGACCTCAATCACTAAATTTCTGTTGGGTATTTTTTTTATGTTTTTTTAAATTGCACATTATATGCAAAAAGGAAATTTCCATGCCATCGAATGAGCACCAAATAATTTACGAAAAAATAGGACCTGTTTCTCTTGATAGAATTACTGAAATAAATTTCAGGTTAGATCTGATTTCAGAGCTAATAAAGTTAAATCAGCCTAGGAAACCTGGAGCTATTACTTTACATTTATACGGATGTGGAAAAGATTGTTTAGGTTGTCCACATCCAAAATGGCTAGTTTGGCATTCTGTCGAAAAAGGCGAGGAACCAGTTTTTCTTGGATATACAATAAAAAATCCTTCACGGCATGTGAAACGATCAGGGCCATTCAAAGAAAATGCACATAAAATTAAAGCTTTAATAGAAGAAGCATCAAAATTATTATCGGAACGCTCTGCAATAATCAAATTAGTGTCTAATCTGAATAGGAAACTCTTGCGATGCCGAAGCTTTTACGAAACCTGAAAATTAGCCTTAGAAAGATTCTAATTTGTTTAGATGACTAAATGGTGCATTGTAAATTAGTGGCGGTTCACAGAGAACACTATGATACTCAAGGGGGCAAATTTAGATTGCAGTCAGGGAGGGCATTTTTACACTGCCGGTGACAATTAGGCTGCTTCAGTGGTGTAAGATACTCACCATTGAAATAGACCTGAGTTTGCCGACATTAAGAGTTACACATGTGTTGGAACGTATCACAGCTTGGCGAGATTATCCGATGGAGGTTCGAATGGCTAACTGCCCAGAGTTTATCTCAAGGGTTCTTGCTGATTGGACTGACATTAAATTGCCGTCTACCAAGCCAGGAAATGATACGAATAATTACTATGTTGAACAATCCAATCGAATGTATCGGGATAAAATCCTCAATGTCTACTTGTTCAGGGTGTTGAATGAAGTGCGAGAAATTACCGATAACAGGGTGAGAGAGTATAGCGAAGAACGATCACATGATTCACTTGGTCACTTAACGCCATGGAAATATCTAACCAATACAACCTGCTGGAAAACTCTAAATTAGATTGCCTCTAAAAGAGAGAGGTCTAAAAAGGAAGTTTAGATTGATCTCGACAGAACTCTTGATTTAGTTCAATTTCGATAGTGGTATGAGCTAACTGATATTGTTCGAGGGCATTGGCAATGGATTGCTTCATCGCACTATATTCTTTGAGGTTGAAATCTTTATTTTGATTGATAATAATATGAGCCGTCAAAACATGATGTTCACCATCAAGTGACCAAAGGTGTTGATGATGCACTTCAAAGATGTTGTCTATGTTCAGTAATGAGTGTCGGATCCTTTCATGCAATTTCTTATCCGGCACCGCTTGAAAAAAAAGCTTCGCAGTTGTCTTGAGATTTCGTATTACATTAAAAAAAATGAAAAGAGTAAATCCCACCGACAGTAATGGGTCAAGAATTGGCCAATCGGCAAACTGCAATACGATTGAAACGACAAGTACTGCCAACCATCCAAGCACATCCTCCAATAAATGCCAGTTTAATACCTTTTCATTGAGCGTATTGCCCTTACTCAAACGGTAAACCGCAAAACCATTAACGGTAACTCCTAGTATAGCCAGTATCAGCATTCCTTCGGTAGCCGGCATGACTGGGTCAGCCAATCTGGGTATGGCTTCACTCAATACCCATATTGATCCAGCAATTAGAACTAAGCTATTAATTAAAGCACCAAGCAAAGACAGACGCTGATAACCATAGGTAAACTCGCTGTTAGCAGATTTTTGTCCCAAATGGTTCAATAGCCAAGCGCTGCCGATTGACAAACTATCGCCTAAGTCATGTACTGCATCGGCCATAATGGCGGTGCTATTGGTCAACCAGCCTCCAATAAATTCAATGATGGTAAAGCCAACATTCAGAAAAAATGCCGTTGCGATGCGCTTATTGCTTTCATTTTTGTGCTGATGCATAAAAAGTATTTATCCTGAATTTATATCCTAAAAACCTTTATAAGAATCATGAAGATTTCTATTGTTTATGATTTTTATAAAGATTTTTTATTTTTTTAAAATAAATACCTGTAGCGGCAACAAGGCTGCTACAGGTCTGAAGAATGATGGGTTTAAGCCATATCTTTTATTTTTCCTTTTGAAAACCAAGCAAATAACACTGGCAACACAAACAATGTCAAAAATGTGGCTGTTATTAAACCGCCCACGATTACTGTTGCCAAGGGTTTTTGGATTTCTGCACCAACACCACTGGAAAGTAGCATAGGCATCAAACCAAGTGCTGAAGTAATGGCGGTCATTAATACTGGCCTCAGCCTTGAAGTAGCGCCATCAAATACCGCATCGGAAACCGATAGACCATCTATAATTCGTTGATTGATACTTTCTACCATAACGACACCATTTAATACGGCTACCCCAAAGAGGGTAATGAATCCTACAGAACCTGGTACAGACAAGTATTGGCCAGAAAACCAAAGTGCAAAAACGCCACCAATAACGGCTAACGGCACATTTACCAGAATTAACATAGCCTGACCAACCGAAGCAAAAGCGAAATAAAGCAACAAGGCGATTAATCCCAGAGAAACCGGTACAACCAGTGATAAACGCTTTTGCGCTCGTTGCTGGCTCTCAAATTGGCCACCGATATCGACAGAATACCCAGCCGGAAGTTCGACTTGTTCAGCAACTGCCTGACGAATATCTGAGACTACGCTTCCCATGTCTCGCCCCTGAACATTAGCCTGAATAACCACACGTCGCTGTACGTCATCACGACGAACCTGAGGAGGTCCTGAAGCAATATTGACATCGGCCACATCCTCAAGGCGAACCCAAGCACCTGTTGGAGCTTGTAAACGAAGGTCTGCAATGGTTTCACGGTCTTCACGGAAGCGCTCAGCCAGCCGGACATAGATGTCATAACGCTCGTTGCCATTGATGATTTGTCCAGCACTAGCGCCTCCCAGACCTTCACGTACAAGCTCCATTACGTCAGAGACGTTCAGTCCATAGCGTGATAAAGCGCGACGATCCGGTTTTACTACTAATTGAGATTCTCCAACAATTTGCTCCATAGCTACATCTCTAGCGCCTTCGATATTTTTAACTACGCTCTCTATTGCTTGTCCTTTATCTGCGAGCACATCAAGTTCGGGACCAAAAAGCTTGATGGCCAATTGCGCCTTGACACCTGAAAGCAATTCATCAACACGGGTTGCAATTGGTTGAGAGAAATTGAAAAGCAAACCGGGATGTCGTTCAAGTTTTTGCTCCATCAAGGCCTGCAATTCATAACGATTTTTTGCAGTTTGCCACTCTTTTATAGGTTTGAGCCCGATATAAATTTCAATGTTGTTTACTGGCTCAGGATCTCCGCCTATTTCGGCGCGACCAATACGCGACAGTGCATAAGTAACCTCAGGAAACTCCATTAGCATTGCCTCCAGCTTAGGGGCCACTTGCAGTGCAGTTTCTAAACTAGACGATGGAGCCAAAGTGACACGCAAGTTGATAGTTCCTTCTTCAAGTTCAGGCACGAATTCGGTTCCTAGGCGAGGTATGACAAGTGCCGCAGAAATTACCATGAAGACAGCTATACCTACAACAACTTTGCTATGCCTCATAGCCCAAGTTAAACTTTTGCGATAGACAAAATCGATTGGCTTTAACAAAAAGCTCTCGCGTTGGCGTACGCCCTTACGAAAAAGATATGTCGCTAATGCGGGCACAATAATCAAGGCCACTAAAACTGCCGAAAGCATAGCCAACATAATACTGATAGCCATAGGCTGAAACAATTTAGCTTCAACCCCCTCAAAACTGAAAAGCGGCATGAACACAACCAAGATAATGGCCGTGGCAAAAAAGATAGGTCGCGCCACCTCTTTACCGGCTTCCTGCAATCTTAAGGCGATACCATGATGGTCACCACAGGCGCGGACTGGATCTCTATCTGTGGATCCAACACGCAATGCTCTTTCGGCATCATGCTCAGCATCTGGGCGAGACAAGTGTTTAAACATGTTCTCAACCATGACGACGGAGCCATCAACTAACATCCCAATAGCTACCGCAATCCCTCCAAGAGACATCAAATTAGCTGATAAACCAAACCATGACATTACCATCAAGGCGATACCGATGGAGATGGGAATGGAGATCAATACCAAAAACGTAGCACTTAAATTCATCAAGAACAGTGCTAGAATCACGACAATAAAAACAAATGCCAGTAAAAGCGCATTGACCACTGTCTCGACAGCTGCTGTAATTAAATTTGCCTGATCGTAGAACACCTCAAAACGGACTCCTTCTGGCAATGCTTGATTGATGCGTTCAAAACGCTCATTAACTGCATCTATTGTAACTTTCGTGTTAGCCCCCATACGCTTGAGCACAATACCGGACACGACTTCGCCAAGATTTTCGACTTTTCCATCCTCATTTTTACGAGTCATTGTAACGGCACCCTGGCGGATTTCTCTCCCTAGTACCACTTCTGCGACATCTGAAACAGTAACAGTGGTGCCATCCACCGTTTTCAAAGGCACCTGGCGAATCTGCTTCAAACCAAGTTCACCATGATCAAACCATCCTGTCCCGCGAATGACCAATTGCTCTTGACCACGACTCATATACCAACCACCGACATTGGTATTGTTTTGTTCCAAAGTCTTCATGACACTATCTTGTGTTAAGCCATAGGCTAACAATCGCGAGGGATTCAGGTTAACCTGATATTGACGCACTTCGCCACCGAAAGAAAGCACATCAGTTACCCCTTCCGCTGGAAGTAGCAATAGCTTTACTACCCAGTCATTCAAACTACGCAATTCCATAGCATCAAAGCCTGAATCCGGTTCGGCCATTAGCAGGTATTGGTAAACTTGTCCTAGGCCTGAGGTATTCGGCCCCATCTCAGGAGTTCCCACCCCGTCAGGAATCAATTCCTTTGCAGACTGTAACCGTTCAAACACGAGTTGTCGGGCAAAATAGATATCCATGCCTTCCTTGAATACTACTGTGACGCCGGAGAGGCCTGTTTTGGAGATGGAGCGTACCTCTTCAACGTCAGGCAACGCATACATCACGGCTTCAATAGGGTAGGTAATAAGCTGCTCAACCTCTTCAGCAGCTAGCCCCGGAGCTTCAGTATTAACGGATACCTGCACATTGGTAACATCTGGAAAGGCATCGAGATTCAGTTTGGGGATAACAAAAAAAGCACTGACCGTCAGTGTAATAAGGGCGAGTATCACCAGCAAACGGTTAGTAACCGCCCAATCAATCATTCGGTTAAACATGGAAGTTCCTTATACTTAGTGGTTATGAGGATCAAAACCGCCCTTGGCGATCTGAGACGCAACAAAAAAAGCTCCTTGGGTGACAATATGTTGCCCGGGCTCAATGCCAATGATTTCACGAAGTGGTCCCAACGCTCGGCCTAACTGAACTTCTACTGGCTTAAACTCCCCTGGATGCTCTTCCATAAATA
Source organism: Hydrogenovibrio crunogenus (assembly GCF_004786015.1). NCBI lineage: Bacteria > Pseudomonadati > Pseudomonadota > Gammaproteobacteria > Thiotrichales > Piscirickettsiaceae > Hydrogenovibrio > Hydrogenovibrio crunogenus. Next base: position 1,551,674 of record NZ_CP032096.1, on the reverse strand, counting down.
CCACCCAGTCACCGTCTTCACTACGCATCAGCGCTGTTTCAGGCACCGCCAGCACTGGCTGCTGTGTACTAAAATGAAAATAAACCTCAGCAAACTGACCTGGATGCAAACGGTGCGCTGGATTATTGACCAAAAGTCGCACAGTGCGCGTACGAGTAACCGAATCAATCGTGTGCGACTCTTGAATAACTGAAGCTTTCACATGCATCATGCCAATGACGACTTCCGCTTGCGCTCCTTTTTCTAAATTTAAATTCATGTTGGCGGGTAGTTGAGCTTCGACCCATAGCTGTTTTTCATCAGCAAGAGAAATTAAGGGTTGACCAGCTCCAATCCGCTGCCCTTGCTTGAATTTGTCACTAAGCACAACACCATCAATTTCGGCATTAAGGGTATACTCTCCCAATGAAGCGGACTTCTGAGAAGTAAGGGATTGTAAATTTGCTTTTGACAACCCATAGGATAGCAGTTTCGCTTCGGCCTTTTCTAGGGTAGACTTAGCACTGATATATCGCTGTTCCCCAACATTTTTGCGTCCTAGCTTTTGCAATCTTTGCCATTCAGTCCAAGCCACACGGTAGTTAGTCTGTTCTTCGGCGACACTTTCGCTAAATAAGGTAACGAGTCGTTGTCCAGATTTTACGTGATCCCCCAAAGAAACATGGCGCCGCAACACGATTGAAGCGACTCGTGGCGATACGCTGTAACTGGTATAGTCGTTGGATAGAATTTCTCCAGGAGCATAAAGTTGATAATTGACTCGCTGAGCAGTAAGAAGCTCTACTTGAATATCAGCCAGTTTTATTTGCTCAGGTTTGAGTGTCGTTGAGTTGATATCTTTATGACTACCGTGCGCATTATTTTCGTTATCGTGTCCACGATCTAATTGCCCTTGATGTTCATCATGCAGATGTGAAGCACCTGACGGGTGCGCATCATGTGTAGCATGCTCTTGGTGGCTTTCTTCAGGATGTTCAGCATTCTCTTTCTTTTCGATATGTACTTTGGAGTTGGTTTCTGTTTCATGATCATGTGCACGAGGATGGTCATTTTGTGATTCTTTATCTTGACTGAAGGCTGGATTAGTAAGCACGCTCAGAGCAATTGCTAGCAATATTTTGTTCATTTTCGTATTCCTGTAATTTGGTGTTCAGCATTTTTGGCTTGCAATAAAAGACCAGATTGCTTAAGTGCATCAAGAAGGGCAAGTTGCGTCTGTTTTTCCAGTTCAATGCCTGCTATTAGGCTTTCAGCGCGTTGATTTAAAGCCAGCAGATAATCTGTTGTTGATAAATCCCGACTATTCCATTGTCGTTCAAGCAGTTCAGCACTTTTCTCGACCCGACCTTGAGCTAGTTTTTTCCAGCGTTGGTATTGCTGATCAAAACTCTTCCAAACGGAATAAGCAGCTTGCCAGCTGAAACGCTGTTTACGGTAAATGCTTTGAAAGCGAGCTTTTTCTTCAAGACCTGCGCGTTCAGCGGCACGTGTTTCTGCACTGAAATCATTGCGCACGTTAAGGGGAATGGATAAAGTCAACCCTATAACGTTTTTTCCACCATCTTGACCAGTCTTAACTCCAACTGTAGGGTCAGCTTTTGCAGTGCGACGTTCCAACTCAGCTTCTTCTTTTTGCGACTGCCAACGGGCATAAGCGCTTGCTACGCGAGGGTGTTTTAGAAGATCCTGATTAGAGTTAGAACTAAGTGAAGATGGCCAGAAATCTTGGGGAACTCCACCAAGTTTTGGTGTCCAGCTAGGGATTAGCTCACGAGCCTTAGCTTCAGATTTTTTTAAGACAACCTTTGCTTCCGCGACTTGCGCTAATTGTTGCGAAAGAGAGAGAAAGGTGAGTTCAGCATCAATACTACCCAAGTCTCCTAGCCGCTGTCGTTTTTGCACCAGTTCGAGTTGAGTTTGAAGCTGCTGGTATTGTTTTTTTGCAATGGCAGCGACATTTTTAGCGGCACGCCACTCAACCAACGTAGCCATAGCTTCGGCGGTTGCTTGTAAAACTTGCTGCTGGTAAAGCGCTTCTGATGCGTTTCGTATATACCCTGATTTTAATCGACTGACTTCTCTTCTATCCCACCAATCAATGGTCTGTCTAATGCCTAGTTGGTAGTTGTTTTGTTTTCCATTACGTTCTAGTTCTGAAGACAGTTCAGGATTGTAAAGTGGTTGTTCTATAGCATCTGCTTTGGCGTTATTGCCAAGTAGTTGTTCTCTAGCTGCGATCATGTCTGGGTGTTTTTGTATTTGAGCGCTCAACCAGTATTGCCAATCAGTTGATTGTGCATATACAGAGAGCGAAGAAAAATACAGAACGACACCGATCATATAAGAAATAGAAAATTTCTTCATGAGGTTTCCTCACAATTTAAATATTCAATGTACAAGATAGTGTATAACGTCGCTTAAACGATGTTATACCACTAAGGATTAATTGCTTTTAATACGACAATGAATATATCGGAGGAGGGTTGTCAGTAGGAATAATGTGTGAACGATAGTCTATCGTAGAGCTTATATCTACTTCACTATAAAGATGTGAATGAACTAAGGAAGATTGACTGCCGTTAATGAACATGTGTGCTGAGCCATGACAATGGCAACAATGGTGGCAATCTGATATGTTAATAGTATTTGTGTTGAATTTTTCTTTATCGGTCTGCAGTAACGTTTGACTATTTTCTGGTTGCTTATCTTCAAAAGAGAGGTGATTAGAATCAGGTTGATGAAGTGTATGAACGTCCGCCATCACGGCCACTGACTGCATAGCAATTACCGCCGCTAAAAAATAAATGTAAAAATGGCGTATCATTGTGAAAAAACGATCCTTACCTTAAAAACTCTGCTACTTTCTTTTTTCATTTAAACATAAATTATTTTACAGTTCAATGTAAACGATACAGAACGTTTACGCAAACAGAGAGAACGAAATTCGTCACTAATAAAGGCAGTAAAACAAGAGGCATTAGAAAAGAATGGAAAGCTTGAATGTCAGTGTTGTGCCTTTGAGAACGAGTATGGCGATTCAGTTCAGAGAGAAATTTGCAGTCATGGCCAGCTTTTTTACCCAAACCCAGGTGTGTTCGGAGGGTATTTACCTTACAACCCTCCAAAAAAATGTCCACAAAATTCTTTTGATGCAATTCAACGCGCAAAAGCGACTAAGTCAGGATATCAATCTTTAGCATTTCTTGGTTTTGTTATCTATCTCTTTGCTGTCGGGTGGGTCGTTCACTTGCGAGATAAATCAAAAGAAGAGGGTGGCGTGTGATGCTTTTAGTTTGGACGATGTTGGGCTTAGTGGTTTTTGCACCGGCAAAGAATTTATATTGGAAAACCAGGAATAGAATCTAAAGAAAGCAAAAGTTAGGAAGTAAGTGACTATGCAAAAAGTTGTACTAACCGATGATTTGTTCAGAATCGTGAAAATGGCGTATATACTCAGTATTCCTAAACTTGAGATATATCTTTTGTTTGTTGTGCCGATCATTTACTGGTTTGCTGCAGGGCTTCTTTTTGTCGGATTCATTTCAAGTTCAACGGCAATCGCATCTATTTTGGTTTTTTGGATGATTGATTTCTATGTTCCGTTACGTTTTTTTGGGAGCTTTTCACCAGTTCCAAATTTAATTGATAGATTAGTCATCGACCCACAAAGCCAATACTGGAAACAAGTGGTTAAAGTTCTTGGGAGATGCTCACAGCAAGATAAAGAAGTTACCCGTAAAGTAAAAATATACTTGAGAGCCTACGTTTTAAATGAATTGAAGTATTTTCCAAGGCGCGTTGCGACAGGTGGAATTATTGTATGTGTTATGGTGTTGATTTATTCATTCAATACCCATTAATTGGGGGTGAAACTGAAGCCAAAAAATGAATTCAAATAAAAAGACAAGGGGGTTTTTGTTTTTTTCCACATTATGTGGAAATCGGACAAAAAAGCCCTCGACCAGAGAACTTAAGATTCTCGCTGTTTATAAACTAATCATCTTCACCAATCCCCCACACCTTATCGGCAGGGTTATTAACGCCCATTATTTTGTGTTGATTTTTATCATCCAATAAGTAATCTCCACCCGTAATAAAATAAACAAAAACATTAATAATTATTAACTCAAACAAAAATGGGAAACCCATAAAAAGAAGCATATTCTCATCTTCATAAACGACATGATTCAAATTAACACCAAAAAAGGGATGAGACTTATACCAATAAGCCAATAATAAATATCCCAAAAAACCAATTACAAAATAAATTGCTTTTTTTAAAAAATCATTACTAGCATTAAGCGTTTCATCCACATGCTGAAATTCTGAGACCTTATTATCGTCTTCCCAGTCTTTAGGTTTAATAGACATAAAAAATCACCTCATCTTTATTATTTATTATACAAGCTAATGTTGGTTTAATATTTAAGAATAGAAGCTAGACCTCTCATCACTTACTTGCTGTGAAGACGTTTTTTCTGTTCTCTTAGGTTATGGTCTTCTGGTAGGGCCATAGTATTTTTTGCCTCCATTAATTTCACATGATTCCAAGCATAACGAGCTGTTAAAAAAGAGTTGGCGACTTCGTAGTCATTTAATTCACTGTTATTTGTGTAATCGAGTTTTTTTGATGCCGTCATGATGTCTTTTTCGAATGCCTTTAAATTATTGCCAGAGGGTTCTGAAATTTCAGAAAATGCCTCGTGTAGTATGTGAATCGGATCTGAATTTATCACCTGAACTTTTGGCAATAAAGTTTTTACGATAGTTTTTATCAGTGAGTATTGATTGGCAATATCGCTTTCATTGTGTATGCATACGGATATTCGTGCGTTTTCTTCGACAATGTTGGCTTTAAAAATATCGTTAAGATTTTCCATATATATTGGGAATACTTTACCTGCAAAAACCAATTCGTTAGCTTTCATAATCGAAACGGAAAGCTGGTTATTAAGGTAAATACCAATTGTGTAGTAGTTTTGAGATTTTTTGCTCATTTTAAATCCTCATTTAATTACGGGTTCAGACTTTCTGTGAAGTCGCCACCATATAAAGTGAGAATTGAAAATTAGAATCAGTTAGATCAATAGTTTCTTCTAATATGTGATTATTCGTATAACTTGGTTGACTTTGGTTGATGTTAAAAATTAATTAAAGCTCAACTTGTTGAACACAAATTGTGTACGCTATTTAATGGTAATTCAGCCTTAGAATTTAAAAGCTTATTCGCTAAAAAATAAACCAAACCCTTTCAGTAATCGTCAATTGCCACTCAATATCCGTTAAAATGCTTAACAAATAAATTTATGAACGAATGGACTATACAAAGCCATTTCAATAGATAACCCATTTAGGTTAAGGCCACATGTCAGAAGAAGAAAAAAAGTTACTCGAACAACAATTATGGAATATCGCCAACGCCTTGCGTGGCAAAATGGATGCCGATGAATTTCGGGATTACATTTTAGGGTTTATCTTTTACAAATACCTCTCTGAAAAACTTTGCCTTTACGCCAATACCCTAGAAGACGATTTTGATTACGCCACAGTCGATGAGCATTCTGAAGAAGGCGCTGAAATCGTAGCGGCGGTGGCCGATGAAGCGATTGAAAAACTCGGTTACACTCTAAAGCCTTCCGAGCTGTTCTCAGCCATTGCCAAAAAAGGCGCGGCGATTGAGGGCGAATCCACTGACAACTTTATTCTGGGTGAGCTTCAAACCATTCTTAACAATATTGAACAATCCACCATGGGCACCGAGTCCGAGGACGACTTCAATAAATTGTTTGAAGACCTCGATCTTAACTCTAGCAAGCTGGGTAAAACCGAAAAGCAAAAAAATGAGCTGGTGTCTAAAATCCTTTTGCACTTGGATAAGGTCGATTTTCAGCTGGAAAACGCCAATGCCGATGTGTTAGGGGATTCTTATGAATACTTGATTGGACAGTTTGCCTCCGGTGCCGGTAAAAAAGCCGGAGAGTTTTATACCCCGCAAACCGTCTCCACCATTCTCGCTAAACTCGTCACCGACGATAAAAACTACTTAAAGTCTGTGTATGATCCAACCTGCGGGTCAGGGTCATTGTTGTTACGGGTGTCGAAAGAAGTCAAAGAAGTCGGTCATTTTTATGGCCAAGAGCTTAACCGAACCACCTACAACTTGGCGCGCATGAATATGATTTTGCATGATGTGAACTACAAGCAGTTCGACATCAGCCAGGACGATACGCTGGAGCACCCGCATCACCTAGGCCAACAGTTCGAAGCCATTGTCGCCAACCCACCGTTCTCGGCACACTGGTCAGCGAACCCACTGTTTTTAAGTGATGACCGTTTTTCACAATACGGCAAACTCGCGCCCAAAACCAAAGCCGATTTTGCCTTTGTCCAACACATGATTCACCACTTGGCCGATAACGGCACTATGGCAGTGGTATTACCGCATGGCGTGTTATTTCGTGGCGCGGCAGAAGGCCATATCCGCCAATACCTGATTGAAGACCGCAACTATCTGGATGCGGTCATTGGTTTACCTGCCAATATCTTCTATGGCACCAGTATTCCCACCTGTATTTTGGTGTTTAAAAAATGCCGGACTAATCCTGACGACATTCTGTTTATTGATGCCTCCAATGAGTTTGAAAAAAACAAAAACCAGAATACTTTAAAGCCTGAGCATATCGAGAAAATTGTCTCCACCTATCACAACCGAGAAACCTGTGATAAATACAGTTATGTCGCCTCACTCGATGAAATTAAAGAAAACGACTACAACCTCAATATTCCAAGATACGTGGATACCTTCGAGGAAGAAGAGCCGATTGATTTAACGGCGGTGACGCAACAAATCAAAGTCATTGATAAAGAGATGCAACAGACCGATGCGGTGATTGCCGATTACTGTAAACAGCTTGGAATTGAGGCGCCGTTTTAATGAGTGAAGTTAAGATTGTGCCTGAACTTAGATTTTCTGAGTTTTCTGAGGCTTGGAGTAAAAAGCAAGTTGGGGAGTTAGGAAACTTTTTTTCAGGAGGTACGCCAACAAGTACCAACAAAAATTTATATGAAGGTAATATTCCATTTATTGGCTCGGGGAAAATTGGTTCCGATTCAGTTGACCAATTCATAACGGAAGATGCTTTGAATGGTTCATCTGCAAAGCTAGTAGAAACTGGAGACCTTCTATATGCGCTATATGGTGCAACTAGCGGTGAAGTGGCTATTTCAAAGCTAAATGGAGCTATAAATCAGGCTGTATTATGCATTAGGACACAAGAAAATAAAATTTTCCTAAAAGACTGGCTCATAAAAAATAAGCCAAGAATATTAAAGACATACTTGCAAGGCGGACAAGGTAATTTATCAGCAAAAATTGTAAAAAACCTGAAGTTATGTATCCCTTCCAAGGAAGAACAACAAAAAATCGCTGATTTTTTAAGTTTGGTGGACAAAAAAATCGAACAGCTCACCGAAAAACACCGCCTGCTCACCGACTACAAAAAAGGTGTCATGCAACAAGTCTTCAGCCAACAAATCCGCTTTAAAGACGACAATGGCAATGACTATCCTGAGTGGGATAGGAAAAGTATAGCTAAGTTGGGGGCTATCATAGGAGGCGGTACGCCCGAAACGACGAAAGCAGAATATTGGAATGGTGATATACAGTGGTTTACACCAACAGAAATCAAACAAAAATACATGGGCTTTAGTGTTCGCTCTATTTCAAATGAGGGGTTAAAGAAGTCATCGGCAAAAATTCTCCCTAAAGGGACTTTGCTTCTAACGACCAGAGCAACTATTGCTGATATAGCAATTTCGACCCGAGAATGTGCAACTAATCAGGGCTTCCAGTCAATAGTGGTAAATGAAGAGAATAATAATGAATTTGTTTATTACTGGATAATCCAAAATCGAAAGTTATTTGTTAGAAAAGCGAGTGGCTCAACATTCCCAGAGATTAGTAAAAAAGAAATTGAAAAGATATTTGGTTTATTTCCGTGTGTTGAAGAACAACAAAAAATCGCCAATTTCCTAACCGAAATCGACCAAAAAATTAACCAGGCCTGGTCAATCCTAGAGCAAACCAAAGCCTTCAAAAAAGGCTTATTGCAGAAGATGTTTGTGTGAGTTGCAGATGAAAAATATAAGTTTATGGTTATTCATCCCTTTTGTTGTGTTGCTAATAATTTTTTTTGGTATAGCAATTGTGTTTGTAACATGGCCCATTAATGATTTTTCAGTTGAAAAGGCTGCGCAGTTAGGTGGCAGCTATGGGATGTTAAGTGCTTTGTTTTCAGGGGTGGCTTTTGTCGTACTCTTAAAGACAATTTTTCTACAACAAAAACAAATAGAGGCACTCCAAAAAAACTCTCGTTTAGATAGGTTTCAATCTTGTTTATTTCAATTAGTCAATTTACACAAAAATGCTGTTGAGGATTTTACATTTCATTATGGTGAGCAAAAACATAGTGGTGTAGAAGCAATATCTTATTTTCTTGATACGTTTAAAAACGCAGGAATAACCTTTTCGGATGAAAATAATCATATAAATCCAAAAATAAAAAATGCAGATCCTGAACACACAAAAATAAACCTCGAGTTACATCTTGTTCGTAAGGAGTTAAGATTTTTGGAGATAATTAAAAACATTTTAATTCTAATGAAACAAAACAAAGAACTCCTTGAAGCTGAAGACAGAGAGTTCGCTTTAAATTTACTTCACTCACAGCTTTCAAAATTTGAATTGGTATTATTTTTCTATTATGTACATGCTGAAAATTTGGCACATATTACTGAACTTGTAGAAAGTTTTGCGTTGTTTGAAGCGCTAGATGAACAGTGTTTATATAATTGGCAGACAGAATTAGGTTTTTTCAAACCTTTGGCTTATGGAAATAATCAAGTTCTAATAAATGCCTGTAACCAAGCAAAATAATTTCAAAACCATAAAGAGTCAGATTAAATTGCTTAAGCAAAAACTACCAAGCCTGGTCAATTTAGAACAAACAGAGTCTTTAAACAAGACTTATAACAAAAGATGTTTGTGTGAAAAACAGACCATCCTTTAATTCGATTAATGAATGAATTTGATTAGTCTGCGGTGTTTACAAAATTGTTATTTCGGGTATAATTAGTTTTAACAGCCCTTATGACCGTCAAGTTTAGCTTGTTCGCTCTTAAGGAGACAAGCCACCTTCGGGTGGCTTTGTCATTTATAGAGTATTGAAATGTCTATTAAAATCTTAAAAACGATTGTCTATATTGATGGGTATAACTTATATTACGGGTTATTGAGAAAAACCGAATTTAAGTGGTTAGATATTCATTCTCTATTTCAGGTTGAAATACTTAATCCTCAAGAATCTGAACTTATTCATCTTAAATATTACACGGCACCTGTCTTGGGAAGAATGTGTGATGATCCAAACTCCGTTCAACGACAAAGACAATATCTGCAAGCACTGCGAAAACGGTATCCCCATCAAGTATCTATCATTGAAGGCAAAATGATTGCGACAACGCCTGTGAAAAGAAGGGTAGATGAACCTTTTGATAAGGTGAAAGTGCATCATTTTGAGGAAAAGAAAAGCGATGTTAATTTAGCCGTTGATATAGCGTGCGATGCGTTATCTGGTCAATGTGAACAAATTGTTTTATGTACTAATGACTCCGATTTAGAGCCAGCCTTGAAACGTATAAAATCCATTAAGCCTGAAATACGTATTGGGTTGGTTTCTCCAGTAAAAAGTGGGAATAGGCGGCATGTTTCCAAAGATTTGCTGGAACTTTCTGATTGGCATAAGTTTATAAAAGAATCTCATTTGACGGCTTCACAATTGCCGCTAAAAATCCCAAATACTTCGATAACAAAGCCTGATGTTTGGAGTTAGTTGATATGACAAATAAAGTAGCTGACGCACAAGGGGTTTATTTTTCCGGCCAGCTTCAATCTGAAGCGCAGTTGGAAAACAATCTAATCGCACAGTTAGCCAGCCAAGGCTATGAGCGCGTTGTGATTGAAAACGAGACCGACCTGTTAGCCAACCTCAAACGCCAACTAGAAAAACATAATAAAACGGTTTTTTCAGATAACGAATTCAGCAAAATCCTCAACCATTTAAACAAAGGCAATGTCTTTGAACGTGCGGAAACCCTTCGAGACAAGTTCAACTTAAAGCGTGATGATGACTCGACGCTGTATATCGATTTCATCGACCAGATTGAGTGGTGTCAAAACCAGTACCAGGTGACCAATCAAATCACAATGGAAGGCGAGTATAAAAACCGTTATGACGTGACGATTTTGATTAACGGTTTGCCGTTGGTTCAGATTGAATTAAAACGCCGAGGGTTAGAGCTTAAAGAAGCTTTTAACCAGACCAATCGTTATCAGCGTCACTCATTCGGTGCGGGTGCAGGGTTGTTTCAATACATCCAATTGTTTGTGATTAGTAATGGGGTGAATACCAAGTATTACGCCAACAATCGCAAACAGTCCTTTAAACAGACGTTCTTCTGGTCGGATAAAGACAATAAGGCGATTACCCAGCTAGAAAGCTTTGCCAAGAGCTTTTTAGAAAAGTGTCATCTGTCGAAGATGATTACCAAATACATTGTCTTAAACCAAACCGATAAAATCCTGATGGTGTTACGCCCTTATCAATTTTACGCGGTGGAAGCGATTATTGATAAGGTGAAAAACTCGGTTCATAATGGCTATATCTGGCACACTACGGGGTCGGGTAAAACGCTGACCTCATTTAAATCCAGTCAAATCCTCACCAACCTGCCGAATGTCGATAAAGTTGTGTTCTGTGTGGATCGTAAAGACCTGGATTATCAAACTGCCAAAGAATTTAACTCGTTCAGCGAAGGCAGTGTGGACAGCACCGACAACACCCAAAAACTGGTAAAACAGTTTGGAGATGATACCAAGCTGATTGTGACGACGATTCAAAAGCTGAATACGGCGATTATGAAAGAGCGTTACAAGTCGGCCATGGAGCCGCTGAAAGATAAGCATGTGATCTTTATTTTTGACGAGTGCCATCGCAGTCAGTTTGGGGAAACGCATCAACGCATCACCGAGTACTTCAACCATTATCAAATGTTCGGCTTTACCGGTACGCCCATCTTCGCGGAAAACGTGGCCAGCAATAAACTGGGCAAACGGACCACCAGAGATTTGTTTGGTGAATGTTTGCACAAGTATGTGATTACCGATGCGATACGGGATGAGAACGTGCTGAAGTTCTCGGTGGAATACATCAGCACCTTTAAGCAGCACGATATTGTTCAAGACCTTGAAGTACAAGACATCGATACCAAAGAGGTTATGGAGTCGCCACAGCGCATTGAAGCGATTGTGGATTACATTATTGCCAACCACGAGCGTAAAACCCATGCCAAAGAGTTTACCGGAATGATGTGTGTCAGTTCGGTGGAGACGCTGACACGTTACTATGATTTGTTTAAAGTCAAAAAAGAGGCGGGCGAGCACAATCTGAAAGTGGCGACGATATTCAGTTATGCCGCCAATGAAGATGATAAAGACGCGGACGACAGTATTCCAGAAGAAACCACTGACATGAGTGGCAAGACGGTCAACCTGCATAGTCGTGATAAGCTCGAATCTTACATTGGTGACTATAATGACATGTTTGGCACCAAATACACCACCAAAGATTCCAGGTCGTTCTATAACTACTACAACGAACTGGCTAAGCGTGTTCGAGATAAGCAAGTGGATATTTTGCTGGTGGTGAATATGTTCCTGACCGGGTTTGATTCCAAACCTTTGAATACTTTGTATGTCGATAAAAACCTGAAATACCATGGATTGATTCAAGCATTTTCCCGCACGAATCGCATTATGGGCGATAAAAAATCCCAAGGGAACATTGTCTGTTTCCGAAACCTTAAGCAAGCCACCGATGATGCGATTGGTCTGTTCTCGGACAAGAACGCCAAAGACACCATTATCATGGAGCCTTATGAAAACTACGTTGAGCAATTTAATAAGGCTTTGGAAGCGCTAAGAAGTATTGCGCCTGATGTGGCGAGTGTGAATGATTTGGCGTCAGAAGAAGACAAGTTTAATTTCATCAAGGCTTATCGAGAGCTTATGCGTGTCTATAACGTTTTGGCCACCTTTACCGATTTTGAATTTGAAGATTTAGCCATTGATGAACAGGAATATGCCGACTATGGCAGCAAGTATCTTGACCTTCATGACAGCATTAAAAATGACCGTCAAAAAGAAAAGGTTTCCATCCTGAATGATGTGGACTTTGAACTAGAATTGATTCATCGAGATGAAATCAATGTGACCTACATCTTGAAACTACTGGGACAGCTGAAAGATGCCCCTGAAAAAGAACACGAAGCCCGTAAGAAAAACATTATCGATATGCTTTCGGGAGATGTGGGCATGCGTTCTAAAAAAGAACTGATTGAAAAGTTCATCCATGAAAATCTGCCAGAGATTCAAAACGGTGGACAGGTAGAAGAGCACTTCAAACAATTCTGGAAAGAGCAAGATCAGACCGCAATCAAGCGTATCTGTGAAGAAGAAAACCTTGATCAGGAAAAAGTCCAGAAGCTGATTTCCAGCTATCTATTTACTGAGAAACTACCGTATCGTGATGATGTGGTGGAAACCATGAATAAAAAGCCGAAGATCTTGAAACGAAAGAGCGTTTCACAACGCGTATTGGATCAAATGTTGGATTACATCAAAACCTTTATTGATGGTGCGCCTGAGTGAATTTTTTCAAGATAACTAAACTCAAATCGTCATATTGTTCTAAAAGGACCCGGAGAAGTGCCAGTTGATGTTGAGTTTCATGATTGGTGGCAGATAGAGTTAGATTTCCCTTGTTTATATGTGGGTAGAGCCCAACAGAGTTTAAGCCGTCGAGGTAATTGCTGGGACACCAGCCCAATGGAACGCTTCTTCAGAAGCTTGAAAACTGAATGGGGGCCAACGGGTGGTTGTCGAAATTTAACTGAAGCTCAAGGGGTCAAATTTAGATTGCAGTCAGGGGGTCATTTTTACACTGCCGGTGACCAATTCGAGATGCTCCTTCAGCGGGTCAGATATCGCCCCTAACATTTCGCGAATATTCTTTAATGAATCGCTTTTTTTCTTACTCATTTTTTCTCTTCAAAGAGCAGCTCTTGCCGAAAACGGAAGCCCTAACGCCTCGCGTAACCGGGTGCCCAAAGCTGCAAAGCGAAGCGGCGCAGCTTTGGGCAGTCCGAGTTTACGCGATTGTTATGTTTACAGGTCAGATGCAGCCTTTTTTGCGTTCTTTTTCTTTATGTCTTCTTCAATGAGGTTTTTCATTTTCCGCACTTCTGCTAACGCTGGCGTGAATGTGTAATTCAGAGACGTTGACTGTCGATTACCAAACCCAAATGTATTTCGATTGAGAATAATCTCAACGTTGCCGTCCCGGTACTTGTAGTCTTGTTGGAACCCCCTGCCTTGGGGGGATGCTGCACCATACTTCGTATCAAGCGCATCCTTTAGAGTCTTGAATGTTTCTCCGGCATCTTGCCAAGTAACTGAAATATCGTAAAGCTTCTTGTCTGGAGAAAAACTCAGCCATGCTTCTCTGACGGAACCAAACTTATTGAATTTTTCATAGTATGAAACCTTGATTATAGGTAAATCACTCCCATACCCTTTGTATCCGTAATTATCGTCGAATCCACCTTCCGCACTTTTCAAAGAAGACTTGACCTGATCAATAGTTTGCTCGCCTAGCCCTAGGCCAAGATACTCTCCAGCGCTAGCAATTCCCGCAAAAAAAAGCAAGCCGATGGCCAAGCCAACTTCCTTATTCCAAAGCTTCATTGATTTCTCCTTTCGTTGGTTTGAAACATAACATTTAGTATAAGGCACTAATGCCTTGTTATTTTGTATTGATATTAAATTTAAGTTTATTTGCTTACATATTCGACTAAGTTGTTTTTTTGACATAAAATTCAGTATTAATAAGTAAAACCTGTCAACACCTGAGAGTAATGGTATAAATACTACCTTAAAAAAACCATCTTTACTAGAAGAAATGCGTAGTAAGTTACGCAGAGAAGGGTATGCCTTTTCTACTGAGAACAGTTATTGTGACTGGGTAAAGCGATTTGTGAAATTTCATGGCTTTGTGAGTCGTGATGCGATGTTGATTGAGTCGTCCCAAAGAGTGGAGCAGTTTTTAACACATTGATTATATGTCGATTTTTTTATTTTTTATCGACATATCTAAGTAATGTGTCGATTTCATTCACATATCAATCTGGAATAGCTGGGTATTAAGGAAGAGGGTTTCAGAGTCACCTCTAAGGCATTATTGAATTCAAGGAATTCATTAAGTTTAGCAATCCAGTTATCTAGTGTATTTTTAGAGTGAAAGACTCTTTTGCTAATTTTTTGTAAGCAGGGCGGCATGTCAAAGAATAAAATCCTAAGATTAAAAATCTTATATTAAAGTCTAGGGCCTCCGCGGCGATTTTTAACTCGAGTAAGTAAGGTTTTGCACTCCACATCAATGATATGTTCACGTGAAAACAAATGTTCATGTGAAAAGCGATTTAATGCTTCTGTGTCATTTGTTAATGTATGGATATGAAGACTTTTCATATCACTCATAATATACAGGCTCACAACTTCAGGGCATTCTGCCAGTTCATGGGCAATTTTTTCAATTCCTTGGGGGGCGACTTTTACATCAAGAAAAGCTGACAAAGATTTACCAAGTTTGTCAGGGTTTATTACCGCTGTAAATTGCTCAATCATACCTTCATCAACTAATTTCTTTACCCGCTGCCTAACATAAGCCCGAGAAACCCCTATTTCTCGGGCTATATCTGCAAATGAAGCTCGTCCATTTTTAATTAATAAATTAATAATATGTGTATCGGTGTTCATTATTAACATCCTTTACTTTTAAAAATGCTCCAACCTGGTGCGTGCCCGAAATTAGAATATTTATGTCGTTTGTATACAAGATACCTTAGTTTTAGTGATAAAAGAAATCAACTAGGAACAAATGGACATAATCTGTATACAATTGATATCTAAAAAATGTTTATTGTAAACAATCTTTCTTAATTAAGACAGTATCTTATGGTGCAAATAAGAAAACATTAATTTGTATTTCAGGATTAAAAATACACTAAATTCTTTAAAATCAATTACTTACTTTTTGTTTTTGTTTTTGGCATATCTTCTGCTGAATGAGTGCCTGAAGTTTACAAACGATAATGTCTTAATTAGGAGATAAATGAATAATGAAGTCTAAAAATCAAAAACGAGCACTTGGGTTGCTTGTCGGTGCTCTAACTGGTGGAGCACTGCTTTCAACAGCGTCAATTGCAAATGCTGGTGTGACGCTTAATGTTGATGATGACCGATGGGTAAAGATCGGCGCAGGTCTTAGAACAAGTATTACAACCACTGATGATGATGGAGCGACATCTCCAACAGATATGGCTGTTAATAATATGCGTTTTTATCTAACCGCTCAAGCAATGAAAGATATTCAGTTTACCTTTAATACTGAAAAAGATGCTAACGATAATATCAAAATGTTAGACGCAGCAGCAAAATTTCATATCAATGATGCTTTGAATATTTGGGCTGGTCGAGTTTTGATTCCTACCGATAGAGCTAACTTAGATGGACCATTTTACCAAGCGGCGTTTGATTTTCCTTCGGTACGAAAATATCCATCCATCAATGCAGGACGAGATGATGGTGTTATCTTCTGGGGGCTAACCAATAGTAAAAAAATTAAGTATTACCTTGGCGCTACTCAAGGACGTTCTGATGTAGGTGGTCCGAATGATTCTGGTAATTTGCTTTATTCCGGTCGCCTTGCTTTGAATTTATGGGATGCTGAATCAGGGTATTTTAATCGAAGCACCTATCATGGGAAGAAAGATATTCTTTCCTTCGGTATAGGTGGAGCTTACCAAGCAGATGGAGCAGGTACGGATGTTAACAATCAAGGAAATTTTACAGCTTGGAATGCTGACTTCTTGCTTGAAAAGAAACTTTCAAATGGTGGTGTAGGCACACTCGAAGGCGCTTATTATTCATATGACTTAGATGGTGTAACAGATCCGACTCTTAAAGCAGGCAAATCTTACTTGGCATTGGCTTCTTATATGTTTCCGACAAAAGTTGGAATTGGGCAATTTCAACCTTATACGCGTGTACAACAATTTGATTATGACGCAGCTGGCTCCGGGACCATGGATAAAACTGAACTCGGCGTGAATTATGTTATCTCGAGTCATAATGCGCTTATTTCCGCCGTTGCTACCAATACCGATGTTGCTGGTTCGCCTTCCGTCAGCACGTTTAAGTTAGGTACTCAGATTCAATTTTAATCAAAGTTAAATCAATTTATTTAGGAGTTATTAGATGGATATTAAAAGAAGAGATTTTTTAAAAACTGGACTTGCGGGCTTAGCGACTGCAGGAGCGGCAACTACAGCAATCATTCCTTCTGCGGCTAATGCAGGTTCTTCCAAAAAATTTCGTTGGAAGATGGCGAATGCCTATCCTGCGGGAGCGCCTTTTTATTCAAAAGGGCCGGGAAGTGCAAGTTACTTTTGTAAGCGTGTAGAAGAGCTATCGGGTGGGCGCTTGCGTATTAAGCATTATGCTGCTGGAGAACTAATTCCTGCGATGGAAGGGTTTGATGCGGTTTCTAAGGGAACCATCGAAATGAACTGGGCGAATTCGTATTACTGGGCAGGTAAGACATTTGCAGCACAATATTTTACAGCCGTTCCTTTTGGTATGAATTTCCAGGGAACCAATGCCTGGTTACAAGAAGGTGGCGGACAAGAGCTTTGGGATGAAGTCTATAAGCCTTTCAATGTTATGGGGCTAGCCGCCGGTAATACGGGGGTCCAAATGACAGGGTGGTTCAATAAAGAAATCAATTCTGTTAAAGACCTAAAGGGACTCCGTATGAGGATCCCTGGATTAGCGGGTAAGGTATACGAGCAATTAGGTGTCAGCGTTAAACTGCTTCCTGGGGGCGAAATCTTCCCGGCTTTAGAGCGTGGTGTTATTGATGCCGCTGAATTTGTTGGCCCTTATCAAGACCGTCGCTTAGGTTTACAAAAAGCTGCTAAGTACTACTACACCACAGGATGGTCTGAACCAAGTAATACAACAGAGTGCTTAATAAATAAAGATGCTTGGGATACTTTACCTGAAGACCTTCAGGCAATTGTTAAAGCTGTGGCTGCGGAGTGTAACCTGATGAGTCATTCGTGGTCAGAAGGAAATAATGCTGAAGCTTTAGATGATTTAGTTACAAACCAAGGGGTTGAAGTGCGAACGCTACCGGATTCAGTGGTTGCCAAACTAAAAGAGACTACTTTTAAAACGTTTGAAACGTATACAGAAAAAGATCCTTTAGTTAAAAAAGTTCATGAAAGTTATTTCGCATTTAAAGCGAAGCATGATGCATGGCAAGCACGGAGTGAAGCCGTCGTAATGACGAAGCTTTAAGTAAAATATGTTGTTTGCTGGTTTATCTCAAAAGCTGGATGCATTCATAGAATGCATCGGCCGTTTGAGCGCTTGGTTAATTTTCGCATTGGTTCTCTTGGTTGCTGGTAATGTACTTGCCAGGTACTTCTTCCATGTCAGTTCAGTGAGTTTACAAGAGCTTGAGTGGCATTTACTTGCAGCTATCGCAATGTTTGGGTCTGCATACACCTTGCAACAAGGTGAGCACGTTCGTGTAGACCTTTTCTATCACACATATTCTTCTAAGGTGAAACGTTGGATGGATATATTGATTCCAGTTCTTATTATTTTGCCATTTTCAATTTTTATGATCTACCTAACTTCTGATTATGTATTGCAGTCCTATGAAATGAATGAGGTTTCACCTGATCCAGGAGGGTTGCCTTACCGATACTTAGTCAAGGCATTGCTCCCTTTAGGCTTCTTTCTAATCGCCTTACAAGGTTTCGCGCTTTTTTTGAAAGCTTTGATACACACTGAACAAGAGTCCTAATCTATGGAACCTCAATCACTGGCCATTTTAATGGTCATTACACTTTTTGCTCTTATCCTAGCGGGTGTGCCTGTTGCTTTTTCAATTGTCGCAGCGGGTATAAGTTTTGGATTAATTGGAATGGGGTTTGATTTATTTCATCTGATCCCTGCACGTATTTTTGGTGTTATTACAAACTACACTCTTCTTGCAATCCCTTTATTTGTTTTCATGGGGGTGATGTTAGAAAAATCCCGGCTTGCTGAAAAAATGCTAGATGTCCTAGGGCTTATAGCGGGAAGAATGCCAGGAGGAATGGCTATTTCCATTATTGTTGTGGGGGTTCTCATGGGGGCTTC